>JAMDDH010000048.1 GCA_023488885.1 Thermoplasmatota archaeon
ATGCGGAGGGCCGGATTCGAACCGGCGAACCCCTTCGGGAATGGACCCTAAATCCATCGCCTTTAACCTAGCTCGACAACCTCCGCGTTGTTATTAGGGATTAACCAGGAATATATGAAAGATGCTAAAAATTGGTTGATCTTGCTTAAGGTATCTTTCTTTTAGAAATGTGATCGGGATAATCTGGGATTAACTCTTGATGCACTATTTTTAATGAATAATTGTATTAACGGTAAATAACATTTGAAAGTACATTTTTATGCAGACTTCTCAATAATTTGCCCAACCTTATGAAACTGTTGTTTAAATATTGATTTTGGATTATTATTCATAGTAAAAGTATGCCCTGAATAGGCAATTTATATATGAAGGTTATACATACAACATTAAGATGGAAAAGAAAACAACAGTTGGACCCAAGGGCCAAGTGGTCATTCCAAAAGAGATAAGGGATAAGATCGGGATTAAGGAGTATTCTGAGGTCATTGTCGATATTATTGATGATTCTGTTATAATCAAGAAACTCAAACCAGAATCTGTAACTTATGTAGACTATTATTGCACAACTTACTCAAAGAAGCTCAAGACGAGAGTAGATCTCAAGAAAATAACAGAGGAACAGTATGAAAGGAACATATTACATTGATTCGAATGTTTTCTTATACCCTGTTCTTTACAACGATCTAGAAGAATCTGAAACGGCAAGAGAAATCCTGTCTCAGGTTGAAGGAAAGAAAATACAGGCTTATACCTCAACTTTAACCTGGGATGAGGTTTCTTATGTTACTGAAAGGGTCTTAGGAAAGACAGATGCCATAGAGGTCGGAAAGAAGTTCATCAATTTTCCTTTCCTAAGATTTATACCGGTGGACGATGAGATAATTAGAAGGAGCCAGGTTATCCGTGAAAAATACAATCTGAAACCACGAGATTCAATTCATTTATCTTGCGCAATCGAACGAAACATATCTGAAATTATATCTGATGATTCAGATTTTGATAGTATTAGAGAAATAAAAAGAATTCCGGTAAAATAATGAACTGGATTTTGTTTACAGGGGTTGGATCCCCATTGACCTTGCCCCACAACTGCTGCGTTGTTATTAGGCATTAACCGGTAATATATGAAATAAGCTAAAAATCGGTTTGATCTCGCTTTAGGTATCCTTCTCTCAATTTTAACTGTGTGAGAAGGTTATGATTTCCGTTAAATAGAGTAGAATTCTGTCGTTACACAGAGCCCCCTCGTCGATCAGTGCTTGCGGTTTTCCCGCACACCGCTCACCGACTGCGTTCATGACATAGTATTATGGCGTTTTCCCAGAAAGGTGGATGGTTTTGTTTCCATAATGGAGAGGTTGAGTTTGAGGATGTCTCTGTTCCTCCAGTGGCTTGGTATGTTATGTTGTCTACAGTGCATATACATCAGCCTGCTCTGCGCATAATCCCATACTTCTGCAAAAGATTTAGATGCAAGACTGTGTGCAAAGTAATTCCCCCATCCCCTCAATACGGGGATAAGGATTTCCCTTGCCTCTTCTGGCGTTGTTAATGCCAGTGCATTGTTTCCCGTCAGTGCAAGTATCCTCTCCCTTATCTTTCCTTCGGATTTAGGAGAGGGGAACCATCTTGTTACCCTCTTCTTCCTCCATCTGGAGTATTGTCGAACAAAACGGAAACCGAGGAACTCAAAACCCTCTTCTGCCTCTACAATACGTGTCTTTTCCGTATTCATTGTGAGACCGATGTTTTCCATGATCTCGTCAAGTTTCTTCTTTGCATTTCCTGGATTACTACTGGTTAATACCAGAATATCATCTGCATATCTTATGAGATGAGCATCTTCGGTATATCTGTTCTGCAAACCGGATGATTTCCACTGTTTGTCCAGTTGATCGAGGTATATGTTTGCAAGCAGTGGTGACAACGGCGAACCCTGAGGCGTTCCCTTGTCCTGTGAATGTATCTCGCTGTCCTCCATGATGCCTGCGTCAAGTAACTGTCTTATGATGTGGAGCATTGCCCCGTCTGATATGCGTTTTGCAACCTGTTCCATGAGTTTGTGCTTGTCTATGTTATCGAAGCATGCCGTTATATCTGCATCTATGACGTTTTCACAGCCAAAATTAAGGTATTTCACGATCTCGTCCACAGCATCATGAGCAGACTTATCCGGTCGGAAACCGAACGAGTTCGGCTCGAAACCGCTTTCGAAGATCGGTTCTATGATGATTTTAATGGCTGTCTGCGTTATGCGATCCTTGACTGTTGGTATGCTCAACGGTCTCTGTTTTCCGTTTGCTTTTGGTATATACACTCTTTTCAGTGGTGATGGTCTGTATGTCCTTGCTTTCAGTTCTGACTGTATCTCTGTTAACAGTGCTTCGATCCCGTTTTTCTTCAGTTGCGGTTTTAACCAAGCGAGAGTGGCCCTTGCAGTGTTCAGATCGAAGTATGGTTGAGTTGGCACGTTACCGCCATGTTAACATCAAGTTTAAGTGTTTTTGGAAGTATTGAACGAGAAAGTGTATTTCCCAACCATGAACAGAAGATCGAAAATCGCCACCGGAAATCCTTTTTTTCAGCGAAAAGCTGGCTGGAAAGATTCAACTATTGCGATAAAAAAAATACTATAAGCACCTTGATTGCTCCAATTATGTTCCCTTTGCTGGAATTCGTGTCAAGATCCCGGTAAATGTCAATTCTTTGTCCCAATTGTATTCAGAGACAAGAGAAACGGGGCGTGATCTCTTCACGAATAATGAGCTAGGAAGCTCCGAAGCTTTAGCGAGGAGTTGTTGACATTATACCCGTATTCACAATTTTCACCATTTTTCACAAGAACAATTATTGTAATATTTAAAATAGAACCCGCTAAAATAACGAGCCCGCCGGGATTCGAACCCGGATTATAGGCTCCGGAGGCCTATGTGATAATCCGTTACACCACGGGCCCTAACTCTTGTACCCGATATCCCTTAGGAATTTCTTCCTCTTAATCTTGTGTTCTTCATCTTCAACCCCAACAGGAGAAAAACCGTCAATTACCCCGAGGATACCATTACCGCTTCCCAGCTTTGCAACAACAACTGACAATGGATTGGCTGTTGCCGCAAATATCCTCCCCACCTCCTGGCAGTTTTTTATCTGGTTAAGCACTGCAATGGGAAACGCCTTCCTGAGAAAGATGAGGAATGTATGGCCTGCAGATATCTTTTTGATATTTTTTAGTGCTGCATCCAGCAATTCTTCATTGTTGGATTCGAACCTGATCAATCTGTCTCCAGATGCCTCAGAGAATGCTATTGCATACTCCGCACCACCAAGATGTGTGCGTATAATCTCGTTAAGATCTTCCACAGTCTTTATGAAATGCGAATAACCGAGGATAATGTTGGAATCCTTTGGCATTTCAATATCAATCACTTCCATGGAAACCATGGATTAGCAGTGCAACGGGAAATAATTAAGTTTCCCTGACTTGAATATTCATGCACTGGAAACATTTTATGGAAAATAGGGATAGAGAACGGCATGGAATTCTACCAGGTAATAAGTGAGGAGATAAACCAGGGGTCGATCGTGGGAAGGGACGATCTCCAACGACGTAAGATCACCCTGGCGAAAGAACTCAAACTTGATCACATTCCAAGCGACACCGAGATCCTGAGATCGGGGTATGTACTCGATCAAAACAGGAATCTTTTGAGAATAAAACCGACCAGGACAATTTCCGGAGTTGCTGTTGTGGCTGCCATGACGTCACCAGAAAGCTGCCCCCATGGAAGATGCATTTACTGTCCTGGCGGAGTAGACAATAATTCTCCCCAGGCGTACACGGGGCATGAACCTGCTGCTCTTAGGGGCAGGCACAACAATTATGATCCTTACATGATTGTTTTCAACCGTCTGAAACAACTCGAGACAATAGGACACGATACAAGCAAGGTTGACCTGATCATCATGGGCGGAACATTCACTGCAAGACCCAAAGAATATCAGGAGAATTTCATAAAGGGGTGTTTTGATGCAATGAACGGTGAAATTGCTCCTTCCCTTCAGGACTCCATATTACTGAATGAAAGAAGCAAAAGAAGGTGCATAGGCCTCACGGTTGAGACAAAACCAGACTGGTTCTTCGAAAAAGACATTGATGAGGCACTATCTTATGGCACAACAAAAGTGGAGCTCGGAGTACAAATACTGAAGGAAGAGGCACTAAAGTTGAATCTGAGGGGACACGGGATTCAGGAGACTGTACGATCCACCCGGCTGTCACGTGATGCTGGCCTGAAAATAGTGTATCACCTTATGCCGGGCATGTACGGAACTACCATCGATGACGACAGAAAAAGCTTCGACCTAATGATTTCTGATCCTTCTTTCAAGCCGGATATGCTGAAAATATACCCCACTCTGGTAGTTAAAGGCACTTCACTTTACCGGCTTTGGAAACAGGGAAAATATGTCCCACCGGATACAGATACCGCATCAGAACTTATTGCTTATTTCATGGAGAAAATGCCACCCTGGATAAGGATACAGAGAATGCAAAGGGACATACCTGTAAAATTTATAGAAGCTGGTGTGAAACGTAGTGATCTGCGGAACATCGTGGATGCCAAACTCCGCGAACGCGGAATAAAGACTATGGAAATAAGAAGCAGGGAAATAATGAAAGCCGGGGACCATGGAAATCATATGGAACTGGTGAGAAGAGATTATGAAGCATCATCCGGCAGCGAGGTATTTCTTTCCTTTGAGAATGAGGAACACATCTTCGGTTTTCTTAGGCTCAGGAAACCGTCTGATATGGCTCACAGATCCGAATTGATCAACAGCTCAATTATCCGTGAAATAAAGGTTCTCGGGGAAGTGGTGCCGATAGGGAGTCATTCAGACGCTCTCTGGCAGCATAAAGGGATAGGAAGACGCCTTCTTGTTGAAGCCGAGAGAATTTCCACGGACGAATGGGGATACCCGAGAATACTGGTTATAAGCGGCGTAGGGGTCAGGGAATATTTCAGGAAGAACGGTTATGAAAGAGTCGGCCCGTACATGGGAAAAGCGTTGGCCTGAAGCACTGGAATAAGCCATATTATTGGGTGTAAACCGAACTGAAAAGAACAAATACAACAATATAGGTAACTGCAACGAAATGCCCAATCAGCAGGATAATTATTGCTGCCGTTGGGCCAAGATGAAAACGCACATATGAATAAAAGAAAATTCCATAGTAGATAAAGAGAAACGTGAATGTGTAAATCAGTGCTTTCTTGATTCTCCTCTTGGATGGAGAAAGAGGTACGTTCTCCTTAAACCCCTTCACGCTTCCCAGACCGTAACATGCATCGCAGACATCTTTTCGTCCGGAACTGTCGACAGTATAACCGGTTCCATTACAGACTCCGCAGATCTGTTCCTGTTCCATATAAATAATAATGTCGATTTGGTATTAATTGTTTAACCGCATTAGTTTTTCATAACAATGCCGCTTAGTTTCACGGCGAAAGTGAGAAAGGCTGTGTGACCTATGACGTCATTGTCAGGGCGCGTTGCACCATCCCTCACAAGTATATCTCTTTTAATCAGCTCAAAACTCTCCTCCACATAGTATCCAGATTGTGTGAGGGCGGCAACATTCTTTTCCAGCTGGTTATAGGTAGGTGAATAACAGCATAATCTCCCTCCGGGAATATGGAATCTCCTGACATTATCTATGGAATTCCACGGTTCAGGGATGTCGAGAATCACGGCATCGTATTTGCCGTCAAGATCGATCGTGGAAATATTGCCATTAACAGCGTTCCAGGAATGATCATGAAAAACAAGATCGAGGTTTTTCCTTGTCAGATCAATATTCTTCTTATCTAATTCCACTGTTGTGACCTGCCCTGATTTCCCTACCGCAGATATCAGGGCTGTGGTCAATGCCCCTGAACCTGCCCCGGATTCAAGCACCCTTGATCCTTCTTTTATAGAACAATGGAAGATTATGCTGGCTACGTCCCACGGTTGTATAATCTGAGCCGATCTCTTCGCGTAGTCCCTGAACAAGTGGGGTGAAGGGGTCAAGACAAGGAATTCATCACCCTGTAATTTCAATGTGTCTCCCGGAGAAAGGACAGCCTGAGGACTCAGGCTGAACGTTCTGCCTCCAAGTGTTACGCGGTTCGTAATTGTGTCCAGAATTCCGGTCATTTTTCTTGATTTCAGGATTAAGATGGCCATGACACTAGTTCTCCATCGCTTTTCCGGCGTAATACCCTATGAATATATCTGATACATTTGTGCCTGTATAGCCAGTAATAATTGCGGCGTTGTATTTGCTTAAAAGTGTGAAAGAATCGTTGTTTCGAAGATATTCATCAACGATTTCTGGCCTTAGAAGTTCCTTGAAACCGTTATCTACAATACCTCCCATTGCGGGACTCGTTCCGTCAATACCATCAGTGCCAATACTGGCGAATGTGAAGCGTTCGTCCGGGCCCATGTTCCTGCTGACTCTCAGAGCGAGTTCACAATTCCTCCCACCAATGCCCTTTCCCTGTACTTTTACTGTAGTTTCCCCGCCCGCTACGACCCAGACCGGCCGGGAATTATATCCAGTCCTCAGAGTCTCCACAATGATTTTGCTGACATCTTGAACATCTCCGGTGATAGGCTTCTTTATCATGATCACGTTTTCTCCCTGTTTCCGCAGGTAGTCACATATTTTGTCCACAAAATCTCCATTTTTGAGGATTACAGAGGTTTTTACCCTTTTGAAAGCTTCTTCGGAGAGGTCGTAGTCAAGCGATTCCTGATCGATCTCTCTCAGCAGATGGCACTTATCCGAAAATTTCTCAATAATTTTTTTACGTTCAGTGGATCCTATTACAGGCTTTGAAAGCGGACCAGAGGCGATCACGCTGACATCATCGCCAGGAACATCAGAAATAACAAATGACTCGACCGTGGCAGGCATCAGCATGTGCGCAAATTTGCCTCCCTTAACCTGGGACAGGATCTGTCTTATGGCATTAAGTTTGTATATATCGGCGCCGGAGTTCATGAGGCATTTTGAGACTCCCCTTATTTTTTCAAGAGTGATGCCGGGCGAAGGCAACTCAAAAAGGGCTGATCCTCCGCCGGAAATCAGCACGATTACAAGGTCATTTTCCTTAAGACCTTTCAACCGGGATACGAGGTATTCTGTGGAAGAAATGGATTCAGGACCAATTATGGGGTGATTCCCATATAACAGCCTGAGTTCCGGGCAATCGAGGGACGGTTTCTCTCCTACCGGAATTATAATTCCTGCAAACTCCAGCTTATCAAGAATTTTTTCCCTGATTCCGTAATACATACTCAATGAGGCTTTGCCGAAGCCAATCACGTATATGCGATTGTACATTTGATCAGGGCCGATAAGCCTGGATATGTGATCGCTGCTCAGACGGGATGGACTCAGTTCCCCCATGGACTTACTGATGGACTGGAGAATCAGCTTCCTCTGGATGGTAGTTTCAAGAACACCATGATTTAGAATCTTAACTTCTGTAAGAAAATTACTCATATTCCACTTCCAGTCCTGAAAGATGCCATTGTACCATTCCTCCCCTCAGATTCCTGACGTTTACAATTCCCTGATCCTTGAGAAAGGAGCAGGCAAAGTAGCTTCTTTCACCGCTGGCGCATACAAATACAAATTCTTTTTCCGGAGTTTTGCTGAATTCGTCTACCTTGTCCCTGATTTCAGTGAGAGGTATTAGTTTTGAATTTCTTATGTGTCCCATATCACCGTAATACTCTTGAGGTTCTCTTACATCTACTATGATAAAATTATCCCCGCCGTCGTCTTCAATTCTTGATGCCAGATCGGCTGGATTGATCTCGTCTATCTTCCTGAAGAACATTATCATGGACTATGCCAGACTCCTAATTATTTTTATGATCTTTTTCCCACCGGAATAACTGCAGGAAATTAGCCAGATAGCAAAGATTTAATCACACATGAATTTCTCCTGCATAATGACATTTTCAGTGGTTGCCTACGATCCCGAAGAAAAGAAGTGGGGAGTCGGTGTTGCGAGTCGATTTCTTTCAGTAGGTTCAATTGTACCATGGGCTAAGGCAGGAGTTGGATGCATTGCGACACAGTCCTATGCAAATTATTCCTACGGTCCGGAAGGACTGAAACTTCTAGAAACCAACGATTCCCAAAAAACCATAGAAATACTCACCGGAAAGGATACTCTAAAGGACAAAAGACAGGTTGCTGCCGTAGATTCACATGGAGAACCCTTTGCTTTCACCGGATCCGGGTGCCATGATTTTGCTGGCCATATTCTTGGAGACCACTTTTCCGTTCAGGGAAATATACTTGCTGGGCCCATGGTGCTGGAATCAATGGCGGAGGCTATGACGGGGAGTGAGAAACTGGAGTGGCGAATCCTTTCGGCTCTCAAGGTTGCAGAAAAAGCCGGAGGAGATAAAAGAGGAAAACAGAGTGCAAGCATACTCGTCGTATCAGAGAAGGAAACATTCGAGGAAGGAACTGACATCTACATGGATATAAGAATAGAAGATTCCAAGGAACCGCTTGAGGAACTCTCAAGGGTAATGGATCTCTGGATGGCAACGTTTCTTGATAACGAGACCGTGAGGATTGCAGATCATGAAACAGAGATCAATAACGCTATTTCTGCGAAGGGATTTGCGGATCTTGACTCGTGGGCCCGAGCCAACAATGTGGAACACACGGTAAAGGATGGGAGAATCGGAAAATTCACGCTGAAAGTGCTGACTTTACACAGGTAAAGCAAAAGCTCTCCTAGTGGTATTGCATAGGTCTCTTCAGATGTTCAACATTGGTGTAATCGGTGGGAGCCGTGCAGAAGCAAAATACATGGAGATGTCTATTGAACTTGGCCGGCTCCTGGCAGACAGCCATGCAACCGTAATATGCGGCGGTTTGACCGGGGTTATGGAATGGGTTTCCCGAGGGGTAAAGGAAGCAGGCGGCGTGGTTGTTGGTATTCTGCCTGGAATGGATCCCACCTCAGGCAATGAATTTCTGACAGTAAGGATTCCAACCGGACTTGGATATATCCGAAACTTTATCATTATCAGGGCCTCAGAGGCCGTGATTGCTATTGACGGTGCAACCGGCACTCTTTCAGAGGCTGCTTTTGCACTTTCAGAGGGAAAATCAGTAATTGTTCTCGGAGAACTTGAAATTGACCATCTAAAGATTGATGACGGAAAACTGCTGTATGCGGAAACTCCAGAAGAAGCTGTTAAACTTGCATTGAAAGAGGCTGAGAAGGAACGAAGCCGCGCAGCGAGGTCAAATTGGCCACCCGGTACAGAGTAGATTATTTTTTAGTGATGAAATAATCCGTCCTCTTTATCACGAATACATCCATCAGCACATTTATGAAGATAGTTATCGCGCTGAACAGGATTATTTCCCTCAGATCTGTGTCTGGAAATATTATCCTGTGAGAGAGTGGACCAAAAATAGCCGGATATCTGAATGCAATGTCAGATGGAAAATAAGACAGAAAGAGGAAACCCAACAGATCAAAAAAGATCACGAATAGCTGAAGGCCGACGGTTCCCAGCGAAATGGCATCGTACATCAGGAAACTTAGAATCACAGCAACCACTCCCAGCAGAACCACAAGCTGACTGACCGGATAGACCGAGATATCAATTATGAATGCGCCAATTCCGGCGATAAGTGAAGTTGCCACAATACTTCTGGGTACTTTGCCAGTGACCTTTCTCAGCCAGAAAGCTGACAAACATATTATTCCCAGGGCAATCAGCACCATGAAGTCAGTAATGTTCACCAGGAAACCGGGATTTGTGAGTGATAATAAAATTATGAGCATAACCGTAAAAATCCATGAAAAACTCTTTACAGATCTGGGGAAGAAACCATCCTCCGACAATGCCCTCAGGTGCCTGGATGCAGCTATGAAAGCAGGTACAAAAGTTGTTACAGTAGCAAGCAGAAACGCCGTCATTGTAACGATCTGGAATCTTGGGCTAATGTAATATTTAACTATGTACAGCGCGGGGATATTGGAAGATTGTAGCGCACCGAGAGATGGGTGCACTGCATAGATGGTGAGGGCATCGAATATCATCAGGATCAGTGAAATTAGCACTGTGAGCATCATCGCCATGGGAAAATATTTCTCCTTGGGAATAGGGCTCAATTTGAACATTCTGGAAATCAGAGGTATCGACGAAGTTTCAAGACTTTCGCGACCCAGTGACTGTATTTCCTGGAAGCCGAAGAATAATATGAAAAGATATCCCGTATTCTCAATAACGTCAAGCCATATGTTGCTACCCCTGTAACTCAGGAAACCACTGAAATTCCAGGAACCGGCAAAGCCCAGAAACAGTCCTTGAACTATTATCAGCAGTATTATGATTCCAAGGAGGACTATCTGTGCGTAACCGATGGTTTTCAGGTATTTTCTTTCAAAGAAGGCGTTTACAATGAACCAAATTATGAAGAGCAACAATACTGTTCCTTCGAAGAAGTACACTGAGCTGCCATTAATACCGTATACTGAGAGGATTTCGGGGAAATCCTGAAATGTGAAGGTGAAAAGGAATATTGCCGAGAATGCTGCAAGAGCTGTGTTGGCAATCCACATTGAGAAGCGGGCAATGAAATACCTGACAGACCTGTCCCTTGTAGTAATTTTAACGAATCCGGGTCCGCCGACTGCGTCAAGCTTATTCGCCCTCGTGTAAACAAACATGTAGGAGTAAATTCTCGCAATCAGGTAAGAGAGTGTGCCAGCTATTGTGAGCGATATAAGTGACACCATTGCATACTGAATTATGTTAACCGGAAGAATGATGAAGAGCGGTGACCCGATAGTTGCGCCAATGCCCACAGATAGCAGGGTTACAAATCCATACGTTGGGTTAGCAGGAGCCTTAGAAGAGGGTCTGGTGAACTTGGCTCTCATGGATTCCGGAAATATGGAAACAAGTGTGATTCCGGAGATCAGCGCACCTACCGCCGATAACATCTCCACGGACCCGTTGAAATTCAAGTCCAAGGGATTGCGATAATGAACAATTGATTCGAACAGGATTACGAGGGAAATAGATATAAACAGCAGCCCTATTAAAATAGAAATGAATTTGAAAAAGATAACAGAGAACCTGATAAAGTCACTTGACGTTTTCAATTTGCACCTGATGCCATCAGCCCACCCTCCTTGAGGGTCTCAGAGGCAAGCCTCAGGAGCTGAAAAGCGGATAAAAGCATTGTCACGGAAATTACGAAGTTCACTATAACTATAAGGGCAGAAACAAGCGGATTTGGCAATAAAGAGTTCCCAGCAGTGTAGAAATATTTGAAAATTATTTTTGGATTAGCGTACGCGAAAAATGCCGGTATCATTATCACTATGCCGAGAAAAGTGAGAATCGTGGAGAATGCGATTTCACCGGAAGCTATCATCAGGAGATTCCTTGGAGACAATGGCTTCCTATTTGAAATGAGTCCGACGAAGTTCTTCACATCCTGGTCTTCGGATTCGATCAAATCTTTTCTCAAGGTTTCGTGGTAGACTGGACTCGCCTTCGCCAGGGACATTGCCGTCTTTATGTCGATATGCAGTCGTTCCGTGACCACACTGTAACTTTCATCCGAATCGTCTTTCTGTGCCTGCAAGTGATCACTTATACGATGAGACAGAACATATATATTTACCGCATTTCAGGTGCAAAATACTTTAAGAGGAAATCGGTTAACCGTAAAGCATCGAAATGGAGACAAACAAAGTAGCAGATGGGGCGAGTCTCGTTCGGCGTGTTCTGGTAGATCTTGTTGAGGCCGTCCTCAATTATGATCGTCTGAGAGATTCCATTACCAAAATTGACGAACTTAAGAGGAGACTTAATGAACGAGTCGCAAGGGAACGCCGAATTTCTGAAGATGTAGATGCGGTTCTGCATTCATATGAAAAGGATGAGAAGATAGAGACTTTCAAGATCTACGGCGAAGCTATCTCAAGCTTCGTGAAGTCAACCCTTGAGGAATATGAGAAGAAACTTACAGAATTACTTGATAATGAAGTAATGTCAGTTAACAGGGAAATAGAAGGATACAGATCCTCCAGCATCAGATCAGTAGAGGCTTTTCTCTCAAGAGATCCAATCAGTTTACTCGAAGCGGAGATTTCCACCAGATACATTGAGGGAGGGTATGAAACAAGATACAAATGTAAATGCCCGAAAAACCTGGAGTACGATTTCCTGCTGGATTCGTCTGAGGTGGAGATTCTTAAAACAAGACTCAGTTCTGGAACGTTGAGCAAGGGATTAAAACTACCCGCCAGAATAGGAAAGACATGGGTAAGCAAAGACCCTGTCATAGACTTTGAAAAACTTGATGATTACTATCTCGCTTCTGCTTCGCTCTCAGGAACTAATCTTTTTGCTACGTTCACGAACGAAGGGACGAATTCCAGGTTTAAGTTTCATTCAACTGTGTCGGAAGATGCATCTTTTCTTGAAATTGTGTATGAGGATAATCTACAGAATGTTGTGATTACATCGCAGCCGGCCCTGAACAGTAACATAGAAAGGGAAGCTGTCAGCAACATGCTTGGACCGATCAGGCTTGCTCTTCTGTTTCTCAGAGAACATAAACTGAGGCTGATCAGGATCTTCCTGGGAGAAGTGGATGTAATTGCGGAAATGAAGATACCGGACCTTGTTTACACCATACTTGAGATATTGTCACCGCAGCTCCAGGAGGAAACTAACAGGATTGTAAATGACAAGCGGGACCCGAACCAGGGCCAGGATAAACTTGTGACCAGAGAATTCCTTTTGGAGAGACTTGCCTTGCTTGGAGACCGTGCACGCAACGTTAGCGCATTTTTCGGCCTCTAAAAGCTGAGAATACCAGTTCCTTCACATACATTTGATTTTTCTTCTATATCGCAAAAACAGAATAATGTAAACGGCTGGCACTACAATAAAGCCGGCGAGTTCCGAAATAGCGAGAGTGGTGTACCACCATGTTCCGAAAGGATGCAATATTACATAAATATGGGCCGGCTGAAACAAGGTTGACAATATGGATATTATGGCCAGTGTAAACCCGAAAAAAGCCCATTGATAACTGCCACGCCACACAAAATGAGCCACAACCATTATCAGGAAAATTACCAAAATCGTGGAGATCGATAGGTAGAACGGAACCAAGTTATAACTTCTCAGTAGGAAGCCACCGATACCTAGGATGAAAGCAGATATTACAAGCAGTGCAGAAAGAGCGTGATATTCTGACCTCAACAGGCAGGATATATTTCCCGGGACTTAAATTCTACCTGAATAAGATGTCAAATGCATGCCTTGAGGTCGCGATCCATTTGTACAGCTTCTCCGAGAAACCGAGTATTCTGAGAATAAATATGAGCACGACAGCCGGGAATGATGGCGGGGAGTATTTCAGGAGAGTGATAACAGCCTGCATGGATCTGTACAACTTCGCTTCTTTCGTGTCGACAACATGAATACTCTCCTGAAGAATGCCGAAAGGTATCAGTGCTCCGCCAGCCGATAATTCCTGCAACGATATGTATGAATAGCATTTCAGAAAATCAAGTCTTCTCAGCGTCCGGACTGAATATTTGCAGAATTCGCATGCGCCATCATAAATTACAATAAACCTGCGACCGGGGATCGCATACAATTCTCGAATTGAATGTATGAATTCGTTATTTGGTGTCTCCGCGGCCATGAATCAAAATCGATAACGACTATTATCAATTTGTTACTGATTCGGAATTTATCATCTTGCGCTGGATTTTCAGCATCTTATCCGAGGAGGTATAGTACGATCTCACACCTAAGTTCCTCGCCTCACTGGCTGCGTAGGCGCTCTGGAGCCCTTTCTGGCAGTAGAATACAAATATCCTGTCTTTTCCTTTTTCCTTTATGATCTCCTCAAGTTTCCCCAGCTTCGAATTTATTGCACCAGGATAGTGCCATTCCTTGAACCGGACCGGGCTTCGAAGATCTATTACTACAGAATCTTCCGGCATATTTGTTATTTCATAATCCTCATCCGATATTCCTTTGAGGTATTCCGATAGTTCGTCACCGCGTATAACCTTCCGGCTTCCCAGAAGTTCGTCCATCATGGAGAAATTCTTCATGTCGCGATCGATGTCTTCCGGAGATGCATCTAGAACCACTGTCTGGGAAAACAGGGCACAGAATTCTCCTTTGCTGGTTTCAGGAAAAGTGCCAATTCTTCTAGCAATTTCCGTGATTTCATCCTTGTCGAAGCCAATCAGCGGCCTGTATACCGGTAATGTTATGCCGCGATTGATGGCATTAAGGTTTTCGGGCGTCTGCGAAGAGACCTGCCCAAGTGATTCCCCCGTGACAATTCCCAGCGCTCCACTTTCTTTGGCTATTGACTCAGCGATCCTGTAAAGAATTCGCTTGTACGTAACACCCGGAACTTTGAACTTCCCTGATACCACCAGTTGTTTTATCAAAAGTCCGCCGTCTACTATGTGTATAACTGGATTGTATCCGTGACCCCATTTCTCTACGAGTGGCCTCACTGCCCTCAGGAAATCAAGAGTGTCTATGGGATCAGAAAGCGATACAAAAACGAAATTAATTGGTGAACCCCGTTTTAACAGCATCCACGCTGCCACAGGAGAATCTATCCCTCCCGAGACCAGAGCAACCATGGGAGACTCTGATCCTATGGGCAATCCGCCTGGACCACTGTACGATTCTGTGAAGAAATACGCCATGTTGTTACGCAATTCGATGTTGATCTCAATCTCGGGGTGTTCCAGATCGACGCCTGCTGAGACTGGGTAGAGAGCATCCCCAACCATAACATTCAATTCCCTAGAAGTAAAGTTCTGTCCTCCGGCCCTTCTCGCCCTGACTGCGAATTTCTTGCCATGCACCTGTTCTGAATAAAGTTCCACTGCCTTTTTTACCACTTCCTCCGGCACAGAGAACTTGAATTTCAGCACTGGTGAGAAACTTTTCACTCCCATGGTTCTGCCAAGTACATCCTTGACCTTTTCTGGATCGCCGTAATTATCGAGGAAAATCCTCCCCTTTTCCGATGAGATGCTGCATACTTCATCCACTCTCCTAAGGCCCTCCCTGACGTTATGCCTGAGTTTGTCTTCCATCATCCTTCTGGCCCTGTTGCCTTTAAGCCCGACTTCAGAGTATCTTAGTATAATCAACCTGAACGCATTTATACTAACGATAAAACGTTTTCCAGATTAAAGGAGAAAAGGCTCAGACAGTATCCCTGCGAAAATTGGATATTCTTTAGTAACCCATTTTCTCTGTCTTGCTTCACGTAGTCTGGCAGTAACGTGCGACCACTGGGAGAGAGAATCTGTTTCATACATAACCACAAATTCCTGGTCACTGATTCCGTAGGAGTACGTAGTGTAGGAGCGGATATCATTGTTTTCAGGATGAGTTGTTGCCATGGCTATGTGCTCTGACATAATGGTTTTCCTCTCGCCCTGGTCCACAAGGTACCATTCCGGATCCTTGTTCATCGGGTATGCAATGAAGTATTTCAAGGGGGAAAGATTCAGAGTGTCGGACAGTTTCTGGTTGGCCTTCATGTACGGAGAGTGTTCATAAAGGGAGAGCATACTGTAAGTGCACTTTCCAAACTTCCCCATTTTTCTGTTAAGACCTTCCCTGAATGCGGCGAGATCTGAAGGTTCAAATGATGATAGCCACAAAATAATGTCGCAATCGTGCCTTAATGATCTGTAAGTTCTCAAACTCACCAGATTCTTCCTGGAATTTTCAAAAAAAAGATTCGTTTCTTTGAAGAAAACATCTTGCTGCGTATCTCCGGCAGACCAGAAATCAGAAGAGAATCTGTAGGCTAGAACACTGATATATATCTCCTGCTGCAATGTATTTCAACCCATTATGACAGTATGCTAATTATGGATTTCCATTCTACCTGAGTATTCAACCGTAACCTTGATCCATGAACTCCGGATGTATAATACTCGCCAATTGAGAGACAAATTGAGTGACTTATTATGTTCTGATGAGCAACTGTGAGCAGGAATTAGATCGATTACATTCTCTCACTGCGAAAGTTGGAAAAGGGGGCACTCAAGGATGTACCATGATGGTTTCCTGGATAGGTACAGGGTTTCCGCTGTAATGATATGGTCCGATTTCGTACGTTGGGTTAACTGTGAAGGATACACTTATGGAAAAATTCCCGACATACGTCCGAATCGGGTTTACCAAGTAGCTGTATGTAATCATGGAGTCATTACTGTTCATATCTTTATGATAAAACGTTATCTCCTGTTGTGTACCATTAACCGCTAGTGTAACATTGCTAAGTGATAAAGAGAGTGAGGTATAAGGAAAAGAGGTATGAGGTAAACTTTTTAACACAGATATTCCAAGAACCAGTGGGTCATTACTGATCCAAGGGCTTAACTTAGCATTAACGAGAAAGAAAAATGTTGCGTTATCTCTGCTGATCCCTAGATTCAGTCCTTGTGGCTTTTCCAGCGAGTAAATAGAATAACTTGGGATGCTACTTTCACCAACCGCATTAAGATCAGCTGGTTTAGTGAGAAATTGTCCTCCGGTAAAAACGAGAGACCCAGTGATTATAATAATTACCAATATTTTCTCGTTTCGTTTGTTCATCGCTTACTCACCTATGCATACTTTCCTATATTAAAACCAATCGAGTCCGAGCCGTCACATAGATCATATTCTTGGGACACAACAATAGTGTAGCTTGCAGAATAAGTGAAATAGTTCAACACCGGGTTATTATAGGTAAATGCTATGGGAGATTCAGCCCACAGCAAATCCTACTTCTCCTGCAGGAATCACAGTACGTGTTAACAACTGACATGGTATTTCAGCGTATCGGTAAACTTTTTATAACGGTAAGCTCATCATTGCCTATGGACAATGAGAACCTTTTCACCTCACTAAATGCCGTTGAATATTATGTTGGATCGGCAAAACAATGGGCATATTATCACCAGCAGTCCATGGGATTCGACCTCAGGGCGTATGCCGGTCCTGAGACTGGCGTCAGGGACAGGGTCTCTTACCTTCTGCAACAGGGGAAAGTTAAGCTAATTTTCACCAGTTTTCTGAATTATGATTCACCAGTAGCGGATCACGTCAGGCTCCATGGAGATGGCGTCAAAGATATATCGATGGATGTTGAAAATATTGGCGATACCCTTGAGTTCGTGAAGAAAAGAGGAGTAGTAAAGATAAAGAACCAGCGGCAGTTAAAAGTCGATTCTGGGAATATCAGGACGGCTGAACTGACAACATATGGAGAAACCGTTCACACCCTGGTAGATTATTCTGAAGCCGGAGATGACCTCCCTCCGGGATTTGAGGTGGTTGACCGGAAGGGAAGGAATGTTGGTCTGAAAAAGATTGACCACATTGTTGGCAATGTGGAAGACAGGATGATGGATCAGTGGGTCAACTTTTACATAAAGGGTCTTGGTTTCAACCAACTGGTAAGTTTCGATGATAAGGATATCAGCACCGAGTATTCCTCTTTGCGCTCTAAGGTGGTACAATACGGAAACAGGAAAATAATTTTCCCGATAAACGAGCCTGCCGTTGGCCTGAAAAAGTCACAGATTCAGGAGTATCTCGACTATTACAACTCTCCGGGTGTTCAGCATATTGCACTTGAGACCGATAATATCATAAAAACAGTGTCGGAGATGAAATCGAGAGGTGTGGAATTTCTCTACACTCCTTCTGTATACTACAATGAACTGGCGGACAGAATTGGAAAAATTGATGAAAAGATCGAAACACTTGAGAAACTTAATATCCTGGTTGACAGAGATGATGATGGCTACTTATTGCAGATATTCACCAAACCAATTGGCGATAGACCTACGTTCTTCTATGAAGTGATACAGAGGAAGGGTGCCACATCCTTTGGAAAGGGTAATTTCAGGGAACTTTTCCGATCTATTGAGGCAGAACAGGAAAAGAGAGGTAACCTATAAGCATGAAAATTGGGTGTATTGCAACTGACGATGGGCCAAAGGCAGTTGTGCTCCATGACAAAAAATATTACGACATTGCCGAGATCATAGGTGAAGACCTGATCGAAGCTGAGAGGTCATTTTTTTATTCAATACAGAAGAATGCCAGTAAAATACATAGATTCTTTGCCGAAGAAGAATTCGATAACAGGCAGACTTGCGTCCCGAATTCCTATCTTCTTCCTATTCCATACATAAATCAGATCCGTGATTTCTACGCGTTTGAAGAGCATGTGAGAAATGCGCGCAGTAAACGTGGCCTTGACATACCGGCAGAATGGTATGAATTTCCGGCATACTACTATTCAGGGAATTCCTCACTCTACCCGAGTGATTCGGTTATCCCATATCCTGGTTTTACATCGGAACTGGACTTTGAACTGGAGGTTGCTGCCATCATCGGTAAGGAGGGCAGAAACATACCTCCGGGAGATGCCTGGGAGTACATATTCGGCTTCGTCCTGATGAGTGACTGGAGTGCCAGGGATCAGCAGCGTAAGGAGATGAAGATAGGCTTAGGACCATCAAAGAGTAAGGACTTCGCTACAAGCTTTGCCAGATTTTTCGTTACCACTGATGAATTTCAGAGGAGAATAGACGAAGAGAGCAAAATTAACGTTGAATTGTGGGCAACAGTTAATGGCAGGGAATACACCAGGAACAATCTCAACACGATTCACTGGACGTTTCCTGAGATGATATCGTGGGCTTCCATGGATGTTACACTGAAACCCGGCGACATAATAATGAGTGGTACAGTTGGAAACGGCTGCATACTTGAACTCGGGCATGAAAAATTTGGCTGGCTGAAACCGGGAGATAGTGTCAGATTCGGATCAGACGTCCTGGGAACACTGGTAGGCAATATAGGTTAGGAGATAAATATGGTATTTTACGTCAAGCAGGGAAAAATGCCGGAAAGCAGACATACGTACAGCGACAGAGATAACATACTGAGGGAAGAGCTATTCGGAGAGGAGAGTTTTGATGGACCATACTCACTGATCTATCACACTGGAGAACCTACCAGGGTAAGGAACGTACGAAATGAACCCCGTAAACCACTTTCCGAAGGTTCTGTTTCAGAGATGAGGCATCGTCATTTGAAAGGATTTGATCTACAGAGAGAGGGAGATTTTGTCTCAGGCAGACAGTACCTTATGTTCAACTCAAAAGTCTACCTGGGTATCATTAAGCCCGGATTGGATCATAAGGGGCTATATCGCAGTGCCCTCATGGAACAGCTGTTTTTTGTACACCATGGGCACGGGAAATTGCATTCTACACTTGGTATCCTTGATTTCAAGGAAGGCGATTATGTTTACGTGCCAAAAGGCACGACTTATACTATGCATTACTCCGCAGATGCTGAGTTCTTTTTCCTGGAATCAGTGGATCGCATCGGCATCCCGAAAAGATATCTCAACGAGTACGGACAGATCAAGGAAGGATCGCCATACTACTCAAGGGACATCAGGTATCCTGTTCTGGATGACAATGCAAGAAACCCCGAAGACTTTTCTGTTTATGTAGACTACATGGATTATTACCTTGTGGAGGAACGAGATGAAAACCCCTTTGACGTCGTGGGATGGGATGGCTACCTATATCCATGGGCGATAAACATTTCAACAATGAGCCCAATAGTTGGAAAACTACATCAACCACCGCCAGTGCATGAAACATTCAGTGGTAAGTCCTTTATGGTGGGAACGTTCCTGCCAAGAAAATTTGATTTTCATCCAAAGTCTATCCCAATCTCATACTACCACAGCAACATCGACACGGACGAAGTCCTATTTTATTCGTCTGGTAATTTCATGAGCCGTAAGGGCATTTCAGAGGGTTCCCTTACGCTCCATGTTAGGGGACTGATACATGGCCCACAACCTGGTGCAGTTGAAAATTCCATTGGCAAAGAAGATACGGATGAAGTGGCGGTCATGGTAGAGACCTATGAACCTCTGAAAATGACGAAGGGGGCACTGAAAGTCGAGGATCAGAGTTACATGTATTCATGGTACCGTTGAAAGCGATTTTCCACGTAATATATATCACCATAATAAACATAATATATTTTACAAAACATTATCAGGAATGCCCGTTAGCGTTGTTCATGCAAAACTCAAGCATGACGGGTGCTGGTCCGAATTAACCGAATCTCACGAGGATTTTTTTGTTTCTAATGTGAACCTTTCGATGAACAGCCTTGAAAAATCAAGCAGTGCTTCTGTTCTTATACGTGTTCCCAGACAAAACGACTTTATGGAGTTCAAGAACGCGATTAAGCGAAGCAATTCTATTAGATCGATAAATCAGATTCTTAACATATCTAATTCGAGAAACAACCACCTGAATTTTCTCAACTTTTCCGGAATATATGGTAATACGATTGCGACTATCATTTTTGAAGAAGGATCTCCCTACTTCCATTATCACTTCGAAAATGGCATTGAATACTGGACTTTTCTTGTCAATTCCCGTAACATTCTTTCAGAGATAACCGAGAGATTTTCACAGATATCAACCATTAAGAGCTTGGAAGTTGAGAGGATATCAAATGATATGATTCTTAGAATCCTCAGTGAGAATTCTACAAGTCTTGTCCAGGCATTTATGACAAAACTGCAGTGGGATATTCTCAAGAATGCGTACAGATCAGGATACTATGAGAAACCACACAAAATCAGTACTACTGAGCTATCGAAGAGAGTTGCCCGGTCTCCGTCTACCGTTAATGATCATCTCCGTACAATAGAGAAAAAAATTATGGATATACTTTTAGGAAATTCCTGAGAATTTTTATGGAGAGCAGTTTCCCCTAAGTGACGGCAACCTCCCCTATGGTCTCATTTACCACAAATCCGTAGATGCTTGCAGATATGGCAACGAAAAGGGCAGCTATGATGAAACCGTCAAAGAATGATTTTGTGAATAGCAGAAGGAAACCGGTAATTATAGGGGCCAACGATGATCCCACATATCCACCGAAATTCATCACACCTCCAACTGCTCCAACGTTCTCTTTCGTGGTTATTGAAGCGACGAGCATCCATGTGTTTCCGCCAGCTATACCGTAAGTGAATAGGCTAAGTGTGAGAACTATTAGTGATACAAGAACAGAAGGTGTTATGCTGGCAAAGAACACTTCGGTAGTGAGTGCTGCGCCTATGATTATCAGGGTTTTTCTTGCTTTAAACGGCGCCCATTTTTTCGATACTATCAGGTAATCCCCCATTTTCCCTCCGAAAAAGAATCCGATTGCTCCCCCAGCCAGAGGCAGGGTTGCATAGAATCCGGTTGTCAGGATGCTTAGATGGTACGTTATTATGAGAAAAGAAGGCATCCACGTCAGCAGCATGAAGGAGACGTAAACAAGGAAGAAATTACCGATAAGCAGGCCAATGGTGCTCTTATATTTGAAGAGATCTTTCCACTTGATCTTGTTCGCCGCGATATCCGCAACCTTTCCAGAGTTACCCGAAATATAGTCTAGCTCCTCTTTGCTGGCCCTCTTTTCCTCTGACGGATCATGATAGTATATCCACCAGAAAATCGCTACTATGGTAGCAAAAAAACCTGTGAGAACGAACATCACCGGATATCCGTAGTAATAGATCATCGCTCCAATCAAAGGACTTGCAAACATCGGCCCCACAAAAACTCCAGTTAGATAGAATCCGATTGCCTGTCCACGTTCCTTTGCGGGGAACCAGTAAGAAGTTGTTTTTGCACTTGCAGGAAACGAAGGAGATTCTGCCACACCAAGGAGTAGCCTCAATCCCAGGAACGAACCAAAGCTGTTTCCAAGTGCAGTGAGTATAGACACAAATCCCCAGGCGCTTATTGAATATCCATACATCTTCTTTGCCCGAAGTTTGTCCACCAGATATCCCATTGGCAACTGCATAATTGCGTATGACCAAAGAACCGACGACAGGATTATACCCATCATACCTGCATTGATTCCATAATCTTTCTCGATGAATGGTGCAGCATATGCTATATTAACACGATCGATGTAATTCACCATGGCCCCAAAAAATAACAGGAGCGCGACAATCCAACGCCAGTGTCCGATTTTTTTATTTTCAATTCTAACCATATTATGACCTCTCAAGCTGTGAAACTTTTTTTGCTATCGTGAGTATATTTTCTCGATCTTTGCCTTCTGGCACCAAGAGTGGACGCCTTGCGACGCCAACAACCCACCCAGAATTATTCATGACAAGTTTTATTCTGGCCGGCATATCTGGCTTAAGAATCTCCCTGACAGCGGGAAGAATAACTTCGTGTAACTTCCGGGCCGTTTCGTAATCACCTTTCTTCACCGCATCAAAAATTTTTATTGAAGTTGCAGGCAGAACAGTGTTTATTGCGCATATCGAACCAACAGCACCTAGCATGAATGAGGGGAACAGCATGTCATCAATCGCTGTGAAAACAGGTAATTTAGAACTGGCCTGGGCCAGGAGATCTCCCAGAGCATGTATGTCCCCTCCACTTTGTTTTACGCTTGCTATGATTCCTTCTGATGCCATTTTTAGTAGAATATTCGGAGACGGAATATTCCATGGTACTACATTGTACACAATAATCGGCATGCCGGTTTTTTCGTGAATTTCGGAATAGAATGCACGTATTCCCGCATCACCATTACTGAAGAGATAGTGTACAGGAGTTATCATGAGTGCATCCACACCAATCTTTTTCAAGGCCAGACCTTTCTTTATTACCTGAATTGTTGAATCGGCAATTATTCCGCCTATTACCGGTATCCTGTCTCCTGTAGCTTCCTTTGCAATTGAGCAGAGTTTAACGAGTTCCTCCAGAGAAAGTGTTTCTCCTTCTCCAGTGCTCCCTCCAACTGAAACTCCAGAAATCCCCAGTTTCAGCATCTTTTCAACTTCTTTCCCGAACAGTCCGTAATCTACCTCTCCCTCGTCATCAAAAGGAGTTACGAGAGGCGGCACGATCCCAAAAATGCGTTTTTGGAAATCACTTCTTTCCATTGAAAATCATGTCTGGGGATATATATAATAGAAATTACGTAAATGTCCGTGTATCACTTTAATAACCCAGACTCAATGAAGAAATATGATTGAAAAACCCAGATATCAGGACCTGACTAATTACATGGGATATGGTTCCGGGGATATTTTAAATGATCTGGATCCAGCATCATCAGATCTTCTAGCTAGAATTCGATCCATGACGCCTGAGGAGGTCAAGATAAAGATTGAGGTGGCATCAAATGCGTTCGATTTCTGGTCCTCTGTGCCGTCTCCGAAAAGAGGCGAAATACTCCTCAAAGCCGGCGAGATTATGGAATCTGAGAAGGATTCGATCGGCAGACTAATGACTGATGAAGAAGGAAAAACCCTGAGGGACAGCATCATTGAAGTTACAAGGAGCGCCCTCACTTTGAAGTTTTATGGTGCCCTTGCTTTTAAATTCGGAGGGTCAACGTTTCCCTCTGCTGACACAGATACCAGGATTATGACCATACGCAAACCTCTGGGAACAGTTGCACTGATAACGCCCTGGAATTTCCCGCTATCAATCCCCGTATGGAAGACCGCACCAGCACTGGCAGCTGGAAATACGGTCATTATCAAACCTGCATCAAAAACTCCGCTCATGGTTGCAAAACTTAAGGATATACTTATGAGGGCTGGATTGCCTGATGGAGTGTTCAACATAGTAGTAGGTTCAGGTTCATCAATCGGCAACACGATATTTTCCAGCAAACTAGTTTCCGCCGTTTCATTTACCGGATCAGTGCCGGTTGGAAAGGGAATTTATAAAGCCGTTGGAGAAAAACCTAACATGTCGAGAGTGCAACTCGAACTTGGAGGAAAGAATGCAATGTATGTGGATGAGTCTAGCGACATTGCGAGGGCGACTGAATTTTCAATCAGAAGTGCATTCGGGCTTACAGGACAGTCCTGCACCGCAACGAGCAGGCTTCTGGTACATCACAATATATATGATAATTTAAAGGCCGCCATCTTGAATAAACTGTCGGCATGGAAAGTTGGATCAGGAGTTAACCCCGAGACTAACATGGGACCTGTGGTTGACAAGGCACAAGTGTCCACTGATTTAGACTATATTGGATTTGGTCAGGAAGATGGTGCCAAGCTTATATTTGGTGGAAAAACCCTTGGACATGAACTCTTCCTTCAGCCAACGCTGTTTGAAAACGTTACGGAAGACATGAGAATCTTCCGGGAGGAAATATTTGGGCCGGTCCTCGGAATGACCATCGTAAAAAATATAGATGAGGCGATAGAACTCTGCAATTCTGTCCCATACGGCCACACAGCAGGGATAATCAGCAACAATAACATCTCTATAAACAGGTTCGTAGAGGGGGTTGAAGTAGGGGTTGTTAAAGTAAACAAACCAACTGTGGGACTTGAGCTCCAGGCCCCCTTTGGAGCGTTCAAGGAATCAGGGGCAAACACGTGGAAAGAAATGGGGGAAGAAGCCCTTGATTTCTACACAAAAGAAAAGACGGTATACTGGGGATGGTGACATGAAAAGTCAATTTCCAAATGGCTATCCGGAGGATTTCCTGGCTTGATTCTCTGGTTAGAATTAAACACGGTGCGGAAATAATTTCGGGATCAAAAGTTTACACCGGTTATGTTTTGTTGCTTGCAGAAACAAAAGTGTTTCGCAATTTCCCGAGTTTCTCGATCTCAATTATAACTTCATCGCCGTGCTTAACCCAAACCTGCTTTTCTGGTGGGTATCCAAGTATGACACCTTCAGGCGTACCTGTAAGGATCACATCTCCAGGTTCAAGCGGGAAATGCTTCGATATGTAATGGATAAGATAATCACATGAAAAAACCATGTCCGATGTATTGGAATCCTGTCGAATTTCTCCATTAAGGGTTGTCCTGATGTCAAGGTCATTCGGATTTCCCACCTCATCCCCTGTAACAACGTATGGACCCACTGGGGTAAATTTTGGGCTTGCCTTTCCAAGGAGCCATTGCCCGTTAAGAAACTGGAGGTCACGTGCTGAAATGTCGTTGGCTACAAAATATCCGAAAACGTGATCGAGTGCTGATTCCTTGGTAACATTAAAAGCTCTTTTCCCAATTAGTATAGCAAGTTCACCTTCATAATCTATCTTGTTGGAAACTTCTGGTATTGGCACTTCATCATCATTTGCCGCAATCGTGTCAGAGAATTTGCTGAATATTACCGGTGTTTCAGGAATCTTCATGTTTGTTTCCTGTGCGTGTTTTCTGTAATTAAGTCCAATGCACACAACCTTCCCGGGATTCTCGGCGCATGGACGGAATGCGACTTCATCTTCTTTTAAAGCCACACCAAAAAGTTTCTTGTTATGTGTCTTAAAATCTGATATCAGCCTGGATTCCAGATCAGAGTTATCCAGGAGTTCAGATATCCCCTGAATTCCAGCATAATGATGTCCAACCACCTGTTGAAATATATCCATTGGAATTATTCGATCGCCAATTCCAATTCCCAGTTGTTTTCTGCCCGCGTGAACGATGTTTGCATACTTCATTGATATCCGACTTCTGCCTAAAAAGTGCTGATTATATTAATCTTAAGTTTGCAGGTTGGCTGAAACATAATCACGCCTGTTCATCAACCTTTTACTGGAAATCTTTTTAGAGAAGAGCATTGTGATTCTCGTTTACAGTCCATCTGCCAGATTCTGCGCGAAGGCCGAGGATTGAACAGTTTTTGAACACGGGACGATTTGGGAGTTGGCCTACAAATTTGCTGTAGAACATTCTGATGACTCCGCCATGCGTAACGACAAGCAGTCTTTTGTCAGGATATTCTGAAATTATATCCTCTATCGCTCCACTTATCCTCTGCTCAAAATCAGCCAGCTTTTCCGCACCAGGTACTTTGTCTAGTTCACTGCTAAGAATTGAGTCCATCCTGAATCCGAATTTTTCTTCTATCTGTGAACTGTTCAGACCCTCAATCTCTCCACATCTCCTCTCCCTTAGATTTTCATTGAGGATTATGGTATGCCCGTTTCCTAACGCTATTGTGGCAGTTTCTATAGCCCTGCGTAAGTCACTTGAGATAACAATATCAGGTTTTATGCTCCGGATTGTCCAAGACATGTCCAGAGATTGATTCACACCAGCCAGATTCAACGGTTCATCAATTGAACATTGCCAGATGCCGGTCTTATTTGAATTCGTTTCTCCATGACGCATCAGAAAAAACGCCGGATGATTCAAAGTCACAAAAGATAATGAAGATGTAATATATTATTTATATCACTAATTTACAGAATCCGACAGACCAAGCCAGAATTTCTCCTCAAGTGACAGGATTCCGTTAGCGCCCTTCATGAACTTTTCTCTCGCTTCTGGATTGTCCTTATGAGTACCGAGAATATTTTCCATGGCTTCTTCGTGATGTTCCTCGAGTTCTCTATGAAAAGAGAAATATCTGATGTCCATTTTCGAATACTGATGGTGGCGTTCAGTCCAGATTTTCATTCCGGCAAGAATTTTGTCCCACATGGGAATGGCCATGTTTTCCAGTCCGAATTCAGCCCCAAGCGCCTCAAAATGATCTCCTGCGAAATATGTTCTCATTCCGTCAAGCCACGCCTTCGTGTTCCGTAACTGCTCCCTCTTAACCATATCCCCTGGTTCAATGCCGATGCTTCTGAGATACTTTCTGTAGAGCAATTCATGCCTTTTGTTAGGATCATTATCCCCAAGCTCTGAGACAAGGATCGTGGTCAGGTTCGCAGCATCATTTTCGTCTGGAGTGTTCACCAGAAGCACAGACAGAATTGATGGCCACTCACGAGTAAAGTGGTAGAATTCAATAGAAAAGCGCCTGAATTCATCCTCTGAAATCTCTCCCCTCGCGAATCTGTCAATGAATTCATTGTTCGTTGCCTTGTGCTTCTTGACAAAATCATAAGTTTCCTTATAAAAATACTGAGTTCGATACATAGATCAATTCTCCCTAAGATATAAGGAATTAATATTATATATAGATAACTAAAAGAAAAGCTTTGGGACAAAATTATTCATGGGTCTCCTTTAATATTTTCTCGTCGTCCATGGTCAGCCTTATGTCTCTAATGTGCAATGTCAGATTATACTGTCCCAGGAAATCGAGTACCTTTGGGACATCC
>JAMDDH010000020.1 GCA_023488885.1 Thermoplasmatota archaeon
ACTCTGCTTTTAACCAGCGAATCAACGATCATTTCAGCAACATTCTCGCTCATGTCATCACTTCGCCTCATTATTCATGTAACTGGTATCTATTCAATCCCTACGTTCTTAGGGAATCACGGATATTCCGTTTCCATCAAAACAAGGTACCCCAACGGGGGTAACTTCAGAATAGTTCGGATGAGTTCAAAGTCAAAAATGCTCTTTGTCCCTGGGAATGCAGATTATATATGACTAGAGATACATTCTTTCAAGGCAACTGCATTGTTAAAAACATGGTCTCTGGTGCCGTACCACTGGGCCACGGCGGAAATCTTGCTAGCACATATGGCAGTCAACAGGGCATAATCACAATGCCTTGATTTATTTTCCTCAATGTGCTCTATCTCCGATGATAAATATCGGCTTGGATATACCGTGTTGTTCTTCCCGTTCCTGTTTGCATACGAGCAGCTGATTGAATCAATCTGGTATCTCTTCCACCGTTAAGAGGTGAGTTCTAGGAGGTTTCTGATGGAGCTGATCAGTGTATGCATCTCGCTGCTCCCTTCCTCAAAGAATTTAGCTTAAATCGGAGATGCTGGATATTGCTAGGACCGATAATTTCATAGGTTTAATAGTAAGCCACTGGAGGTTTTCGATCCCCTGACCTGCTGATTACAAAATGGTGGAAATACGTAATGAATTTGTGAAATGGCTCGGACTTGTCGACAAATACTATTCGGATGACTATAAGATCACGATAATCCTGAACTCCCGCCTTTTTTGGAAAAAAGTCAACCGGGTTTACAAGCGTCGGGCATCTTGTCCGGGTAGCGGAGGAAATGCCTGAATGATATCCGATCATAGAGTTCCCTTTCCGTTGCCTCATCACTGAGGCCGTAAAGTTCCTGTATGAATAATGTCTTGATCATGGTGACCTCATGGAAGTTCGGCCTTCCGCCTTTCTCTGTGTTGTTTTTGAAGAGAACAGACACCATGGATCCCAGGGAGTTCCAGTCAACCATTGGTTCGAGACTGGCAAGTGTGTCCATGCTTCTGATCTGTTTATACGCTTCGGGAATGCTGAAATCACGCAATGAGCTCATTATAACATACATGAAATAGGCATGAATAATGGTAATTCAAACCTGAAAAATACAGGTCCGGATGTACATCAGATTTGGAGGGGCTACCCGGATTGACCCGATTTTTTAGAAAAAGTCTACAGTTAAATTCTATTCCAACCGATTGCCTCTCATCCTCTTCCACAGGTAATACAATCTTGGGATGCCGGCCAGAATTGCGACAGCGAGGATAGGGAGCGAAATATTTTCCATCCAGTACTTATATGTTGCAAAAGAGATATTTGAGAGCAGATAGTACTCTGTCATAGATAAAATGAAAGATATGGAAGCAGCTGTAAATGGTATCAGATGAATTAAACTGAGTTTTCTCAATCGATCCATTTATGCCCACCAGGGAATTGAATGTGTCCACGGGGTCCCACATCCCGTTAACGTTCCATAGGCTCCATCAAAATATACTCCATTATTCCCGCCACTCAGATCAAGGTTTGCAATTAAAATAGCTCCGAGTCCAAGCAGGAGACTGGCAAGAAAGGCCACAAATGAAGCAACTACTAATGCCCCGATACAATATGATAGAAAACCCAAAAGTAAGGATAACGATCCCATGTCCTGTATCAAATTATATGTTCCTGCCTCATTGAATGAGAGGAACCAACCCAGCCATCCCATCGAAAAGACGTTCTGTACATCGGATATCGGATAACCGGCGGTTTTCACATGTATTGATGAAGGACTACTGCTGCCTGCATCCTGCTTGTAGTTGGGAATGTTTGCTGATTGGGTGGTATTTATGCTATTGGAATACAGCGGAATCAAAGTCATTGTAGTGCTTGGACCATCGTTCTGTAATACTGTAACAAGATAGGATAACAGTTGATTGTTTTCTAATGCCTTGATCGTATATCCCGACATATCTGGACTTTTGAACGACAGATTTGTGACCACTAATTGAATTTCTGTTCCTGATATCCGTAAATTGCTGACATTGCTGCTACCTTTTTTGAAGTCATACAGTTGAGCGTAGCCTGCCAATTTCTGTGAAATTTTGTACTGGCTTCCTCCGGTCGTCTGATAAATATTATTCAGGCTTGAAAGGGGATCATGTCCCGCACTTTGCAGTCCTGATATGGAAATTATCACCATTGCTGCACCAACAATGGAAAAAGCCACACCTAGCTTTTTACCCATAATTACACACTTGGTGATACTATTTAACATTTGTGGGCGGGGTAGCGGGTACAATACAGAGAGATTGAAGACCAAAAATTATACTGGTTGATTTGAAGCCCATTTTTCCATTCTACGGTACGCACTGAACGTTTGGTAAAATTGAATATTTTTCCCTTTAACATAAAATTGATGGGAATATTTAAATAACAATCCATATTTTGTAAATAATGGCAGGAACCATAGTCAAAATGGATAAAGGCGGGAGAATTCACATTCCCTCTTCACTTAAGGATGATCTGGGGCCAAGGTTTATTATCTCGAGACTTGGGGACAAGCTTATTCTTACAAGTATCCCAGAGGACCCGGTTAAAGACCTTGAAGAAATTGGCAGAAGAATACCTGATAAAACATTAAAAGAATTGAGGAAGGAAATTCTGGAAGAGGCTTATAGTCAACTACCCCTCTGACGGAAGGGGCTTGTTCCGTGAGGAACAACGCAAGAGTTGATTAGGGGGCTTTGAAAACATGAAAGAAAAGCAGAAGTTAGATCGGAGAAATACATACACACCTGCGGATGCTCCACAAGTCCGCAGCAACTGTGGCCATGCATTAAACAATCCGGAAACGGACAGTGTGCATGACTTAAAAACCCCTTCTAACAACCCCGATGTGGACACACTCCAGCCGGCAGGAGGGCATAAAGCCGATATGCCGGTATTTATTCTAAATGATGATGGAAAGCCACTGATGCCGTGTAAACCGGCGAAGGCGAGGCACCTTCTCAGGGAAAGGAAAGCAAAGATATTTTCCACCAATCCATTCACAATCCAATTGCTCTGGCACTGTGAAGAAAATGTGGAACCCGTGACCCTCGGAATAGATGCGGGATACAAACACATTGGATTCTCCGCAGTTACGGAGAAGGCAGAACTGATCTCGGGTGAAGCGATCATAAGAACGGACATACCGAAGAAGAACCTGGAAAAGGCAATGTATCGCAGGAACAGACGAAACAGGCTATGGTATAGGCAGGCGAGATTCATGAACAGGGGGAAACACGAGGAAGGGTGGTTTGCACCCAGCATCGATCACAAACTCCAGACACACATCAGGATCATTGAGAAGCTGAAGAGTATCCTTCCCGTATCCAGGACTATCATCGAGGTTGCCTCATTTGATACCCAGAAAATGAGAAATCCTGAGATCAGCGGAATAGAATACCAGCAGGGTGATCTCCAGGGATATGAGATCAGGGAATACCTACTGGAGAAGTTCCATAGAAAGTGCGTCTATTGCAGCAAGACCAATGTGCCGCTTGAAATAGAGCACCTCACACCTAAATCCAGGGGCGGATCAAACATGGTCTCCAATCTCGCAATCTCCTGCCATGAATGCAACCAGAAAAAAAACAACCTCACAGCCGAAGAATTTGGTTTTCCGGAAGTACGGGGGAAATCGCTGAAAACGTTGAAGGATACCGCCTTCATGAATATCGTGAGATGGAAGATCACACAACTCACAGGATCAGATTACACATTCGGACACATCACAAAGAAGACCCGCATTTCCATGGGCATGGAAAAGAGCCATGCGAACGACGCGTTTGTCATAGCCGGAGGGGCGAATCAGGTCAGAACGCCGCAGCACATGGTTACGCAGAGAAGAAGGAATAACCGTTCTCTTCAGACAAACAGGAAGGGATTCAAACCCTCCATAAGAAGAAAAAGATACTCGTTTCAGCCCGGTGACGTTGTTGCATTTAATCATTCCAGGTTCTTGGTGGTAGGAGTGCACAATTATGGAAAATATGTAATAATAAGAAAAGGCGATGAGAAGATGGATGCTAATGTAAAAAAAGTAAAGTTGGTAAAATATGGGAGAGGAATACAATTTGCACCCCAATTCCTCCCCACGCTTGCGCATGGGGTCTCCTTGGGGATAGTGAGATGACATACGCTGACACTGATTTCTTCTTGGCCCTGCTGAAACCAAATGATTGGCTCAGGGAAAATGCTAGAAGAATAATGAAAGAAGAGCAGAGTAAAATATACACTTCGGAGGCCACATACATTGAACTGATGCTCCTAGCTAAAAGATACGGACTTGATCCGGTACGAATTACAATTGATGTGATGGCAATATGCAACGAGAAAAATGGTGAGTATCAAGCAGCAGCCGAACTGATAACACAAGGTGTGGGGGTCTTTGATTCCTTTCATGCAGTGCACTCAAATGGGAAAATAATAAGCTCCGACAAAATTTACAGGAAAATAGGCCTTAAACAAATTGATTTGTCTGGTGAAAAACCAGATAAACAGTGAGTGCTTAGATTGCTTCGATCAAGTCTTCAAAAAATTTGTCCGCTGAACTTTATGTGAGATAATTTAAGATCAGGCAGGCAAAAAAAACCCCGTGAAATTGGGTTCAATCTGGTCACGGAGAATAGTTTGCTTGCCAAAGGAATGAGCCCAACAGACAGAAATTCGGGAGCTTAACCACATTGCAATGCCGCCTATCCCTTAACGGTGTACTGCAATAGGAGGTTCTCAGCAAGGAAGATTGAAAATGCAGCATGATTCCCCTTGTCTCCCTCTTCAATCGCCTTGTAATACCTTTCCTTTATGGAAGATTCAATGATTACCGGCGGCAGCCGGTTTCTGAGAAGAACCCAGTTAAGTATGAGTCTAGCTGTGCGTCCGTTTCCATCGGTGAATGGATGCATGTTCACCATTCTGTTGTGCAGATATGCTGCGAGTTCGACTGGATGCAAGCTTGCCTTTAACTGGCGGTATTCCAAGATTAGTTTTTTTACCAGAAGTGGGGCCTCTTCTGCCCTTGGCGGCAAATGATCCGAACCTGCAATCAAAACATCACCATCCCTGAAATCGCCCTGTATCCTGCAGAGTGTATTCTTTGTAACCTCGACCTGAATCTTCTTCAGGAATGAAATGGTAAGCCCTCCTCTATGGGTGTTGACATATTGCCATGCATCAGCCGAGTTCAACGCCTCTATCACGTCGTTCGCGCTCGCCCCTTCAGGGGTCACCTTGTCAACCAGCAGGAGGGCCGTCTGCCTGAGGCTCATTCTGCTTCCCTCAATGGCGTTAGTGTTGTAGGTATATCTGACCAAGAAGTCTTTCGGCTGGATTGATTCAGGGCTTTTGTTGTATATTATGCTGGTCGCCATCAAATCGTCTATTCTTTCCAAGGTAGATTTTGGAAGCCATTTAGATTGAAATTTTTCTGCCAATGCCTTTTTTTCGAGAGTCAACATATGGTTCCTGAGTACTTCATTTTTAGGAATGGCCCTTCCGAGGAAGATTCTGTATTTCTTAACTTCTGTAGGGCTTATTCTGACATTCTTGACTAGGTAGTAGTACTCATAATTTCCATGGCGTTGCTTTTCAATGAATGACATTGTATGACTACAATATCAGATTATATTATAAATGTAGTCATAATGTCTACACAATTGATTAGACTAACGAGTGTAGTCATAATAAGTTGCAAGGCAATGCTTATCAGAGTCCAACTGAAATACCCATCGAGACTTTTACAACAAAGGAAATTCTTATGAGAGCCACTGGAGGGTTTCGATCCCCCGACCTGCTGATTACAAATCAGCTGCTCTACCAGCTGAGCTACAGTGGCGGCCTTCTGTGATAGGAATTAAACAAATAAAGTTTTCATGCAATATGCCTGATACGCATAGTCTGATGATTGCAAAGATAAGCAGACATTCACATCTTTCTTTACAAATAAGTTATAAGGGTTGCTCTTTTATATGCCCTGAAGATGGAAAATGCAGATGTTTTGATGTCGATACCTCCATCAGGAAAGCTGGTTCTCAGAGTAATCAGGGAAAGAAAAATAGCCAGGTTGCAGGAACTTCGCCAGGAGACAATGCTCCCTCAGAGGACTCTGCTTTATGCAATAAAGATTCTCAGGGAACTCGGCCTCATTGAAACACAGGTATGCATGAACGATGCCAGGCGTAGATTTTACTGTGTTAAACTAAAATGAAAACTGTTCGGTTAAACAACAATAATTAATAATGCACAAAAATGTCTCTCCATGGATCAAGTCCATGGGCTGAAGCAGATTCTCGGCGCCAATCTTTTAACAAGCAGGGAACAGAAAATACCGTTCCAGACGGATGCATCATATTTTCAGGGGCAGGAACCTCTCGCAGTGGCACTGCCAGAGAATGTGAAACAGGTTCGTGAGGTCATAAAGTTCTGTCAGGAACATTCTATTCCCGTAGTTGTCAGGGGTGGAGGCACGGCGTTAACCGGTTCTTCGATTCCATTCAAGGATTTCATTGTGCTCAGTATGGCGAAGTTTGACAAAATAATCGAAGTGAAGCCTGAAGACAGGTACGCTATAGTCGAGCCAGGCGTTAAACTTGATGCACTGAATCAATATCTCGCAAACTTCGGGCATTTCTATCCTCCGGATCCAGCCAGCTCCATGGCTGCTTCTGTGGGTGGTTCTATCTCCACAAATGCCGGGGGCCTGAGAGCATCCCTGTACGGCACAACAAGAAATTGGGTTCTCGGCCTGGAGGTTGTGCTCCCGAACGGGGAGATAGTCAAGGTGGGGGGCAAAGTACTGAAGAGAACTGCCGGATATGACCTCACATCTATGTTTGTTGGAGCAGAGGGGACTCTCGGAGTAGTCACGAAGGCAATACTGAAAATCTGGCCATTGCCTGAATCCAAGGGAAGAATACTCGCTTACTATGATACCATAGATAAGGTGGGAAAAGCCATTTCAAAACTTAAGGGGAAAGGAATCACACCCTTAATCGCGGAATTCCTGGACAGAATCAGCATGGATTCACTCAGTAAAACGAGGGGACTTAAATTTCCGGATGAAGTGGATTACATGCTTATTGTGGATTTATCATCAACAAGGGAGAGCATAGACAGGGAACTTTCAGATGCTGCAGAAGTGCTCAAGGAATTTGGGCCTGTAAGTATAAAAATAACTACAGATCCTACAGAAATGGATCGGATATATGAGGCAAGAAAAGGTGCCTATTCCTCTCTTCTAAGCGAAAGAGAGAGCAACAGCGAAAGAGTGGTAATCGGAGACATAGTTGTTCCGGCTTCAGAGTTGTCCGCTGCACTGAAGGAAAGCGAGGAAAAGGTAAAGGAGCATCACCTCAAGGTTGCTCTATTCGGCCACATATCGGATGGAAACATACACGCCAACATATATGCGGACCTAGATAACAGGGAACACATGGAACGCATTGACAGATTCCAGATCGATTTCGGGAAAATTGCCATTAAACACGGAGGCAGTGTCTCAGCGGAACATGGTATAGGGATAGAGAAGAAGGAACTTCTGGAAATGGAGCTGGAGGAAACCGGCAGTCAGTACACGATGGAAATAATGAAGACTATCCGGAAGGCATTCGATCCCAACGGCATAATGAACAGAGGTAAGATGTTTGACTGAAAGTCTCCTGCAAAAGCTGGAAGCTGAGGTGGGGAAATGCATCAGCTGCGGTTTCTGCGAAAGTGTGTGTCCTACCTTATCCCCTTCAGGATATGATCTGTGGAAAGGAGCAAGAGGCCGGGTTCTCGTTGCGAAGGAACTTGCAAAGGATCTGCGATCAGGAAGCGACGGGATCCTTCACGTTTCAGACAGCTTTTACTCATGCCTTGACTGTTATGCCTGCCTTTATGTATGCCCTGCCGGCGTAAATGCAGGTATCGTAAGCCACACATCCAGGGAGATAATCGCGTCGGGAATGCTTCCTGAAAATGAGAATCCCGTGGCGAAGATGATTGTGTCAACCACAATGAAGTACCTGAATCCTCTCGGAGTCAGGGAGAAAGCGTCAAAATGGGCGGAAGGATTGAACTTCAATGATAATTCTCCTGACCTGCTCTATACGGGAAACATGTTTCAGCTCATGCCATACACAAAGAGCCTCAACTCTTTGAGAAACCTGATGGGCAGGAGAATGTCCAAATTCATGGCAGGCCTTGTGGGCAAACATCCCCCACTCATAGGGTTTATCAGCAACAGGAGAGACAGGGATCTTGATGCCCGTATGTCGCAGTCCCTGAGAAATATAGTTGAACTCCTGGAATCTTCCGGACTGAATGTAAAATACCTCGGGAGCAACGAACCATATCCGGGGACCTTTATCTATGATCTCGGCTACGCGGATCAATTCAGGATATACGCGGAGAAAGTTACGAAAATATTGAAGGATAGCGGAGCCAAGAGAATCATAACCATCGATCCCCATACGTTCGACCTGCTGAAGAATACATATCCAAAATTCGTCAGGGACTTCGATTTTGAGGTGGTTCACTACATCGATCTGATTAAGGATCTTGATTTCGGCAAATCCGGGGAAAAAGTAACTTTCCATGAACCATGCCACCTCGTCCTGAGGGAATGTCCATACAATTCTCCAATGGATCTCCTGAGACAGACATCGGAAGTGATCCTTCCGGCAAGGAGCGGAAGGAAAACGAGGTGTTGCGGAGGACCAAACGAATTGCTCTTCCCGGAGCTTTCGGAAAAGATATCGGAACAGAGATATGGTGAACTCAGGGAAACAGGTGCTTCAAGGGTGGTAACCGCATGCCCGATATGTTTCACGAATCTCGCGAAGGATGAAAAAACAATAGAAATAAGTGACTTCCTGATTGAAAAATTGAGGAAGTGATTATCTTCCTTTATAATCCGGTTTCCTCTTCTGGAGAAAAGCCGATATTCCTTCCTTGAGATCCTCGGTGCCGTAGAGAAGCCCCATGGCCATAGTCTCCATCTCCAGACCGTTATCTGCTGGCACGTCGCTTCCTTTGTTGATCAGGCGTTTTGCTATAGCCGCTGATATTGGAGCAACTTTTGTCGCAAGATCTTCGGCAAACGATCTGGTTTCATCATCTATCCTGTCTGCCGCATACAATTTTGATACAAGCCCTATTTCACTAGCAAATTTTCCGTCGAATCTCTCACCGGTGAGTATCAGGAAAGTTGCCCTTGACATTCCAAGGAGCTTGGAAAGTCTCTGGCTGCCTCCCCATCCCGGTATAAGCCCCAGTGTAACCTCGGGGAAACCTATTTTGGCATCAGGGGTGGAAATTCTCATGTCGCACCATATGGACAGCTCAAAACCTCCGCCCAGAACATATCCTTTCATCTCGGCGATGGTAATCTTCGGGATCTCCGAAAGCATACGGAACGTCCTTTCGCCCAATCTCGCATTCTCAGCAAAATCCATTGGTCCGCTGAAAAACTGGGTGAGCTGGGCACCAGCCGAAAAGTTTTCACCGGATCCCCTGACCACAATCACATTGATCTCCTTACTGTTCCAGAGTTCAGTCAGGTTCTTTTCAAGCCCCTTCAGGACATCGTAGCTGATCAGGTTATTCCTGGTGTTGGAGATTGTCAGGTATGCTACTTTCTTATCCTGATCCATTGACAGGGAAACCGGAGAAGCCCCATCTTTCTGCACAGGTTCCTTTTTCTCAGCAGTTCCTGCCTGGGGCTCAGTGGCCTTATGCCTTCCAGCAAGTAATTCCCTCAACTTTCCCTGTTGTATTGATTTGGCAGGATAGAAAATTCTGGTGTCAAACTTTTCACTGAGTTTTTCCAGCTTCTTCTTGATCTCAGCGTTGGTCAGGCCCTCAGCGACCGAGATCGGGCCAAATGGCCTGTTCATTCCCAGCTTCACGCCGGTTTCTATTTCAGACGGCTCCGCAATTCCCTCTTCAATGATTTTAGCGGCCTCGTTTATCTCCACCACGAGAACATCCATCAGATCAATGACGGAGGATGGCTTCGCATCCGGTATCTTTGCATGACCGTTCTCCCAGACGTAAATGCCCTTTCCCGTCTTGGATCCAAGATTCTTTGCCTCAACGAAGCTGTCAAAAAATTTGCATTTTCCGTATTCAGGATCAATGGTTTCGGAGTAGTATTTGAGGGAGTGTACCACCGTGTCGATTCCCACATAATCTATCAGTTCATAAGGTCCCATTGGCAAGCCCTGCAATTTCCCGAATGCATCTATTTCCTCAGGCTTCGCCATTTTCTTATCCATTATCAGGCAGAACAGCAGGCTTTCCGGAGCATTTATCCTGTTTACCACAAATCCCGGGCTGTCCTTGAGGACCCTGATCGGCGTTTTTCCTATGCTTTTCGTGAACTCAAAGAGGTTGTCGAAAGTTTCCTGCGAGGTCTTTTCAGATTTTATTACCTCAACCAGTTTCATTACCACCGGAGGATTGAAAAAGTGCATTCCAAGAAAACGATCAGGGTTGATGACATCCTTTGCAAGCGTAGTTATCCTTATGTTTGAAGTATTGGAGGCAATGATGGCATCTTTCCTGCAATTATCGGAAATCTGCTTCATCAGTGAGATTTTGAGATCAGGTATTTCCGGGACGGCCTCGATTATGAGGTCTGCATCCTTTACGCTTTCTTTCAGGTCGCTGCTGAAAGTTATTCTTCCAAGCACCTCGGAAGCTTTTTCCGGAGATATCCTCCCGGATTTCTTCATCTTTTCCAGGCTTGTGCCAATTCCGTTTTCTGCTTTTTTCAGGGCCTCCGGAAACGCATCCTCAAGGATAACAGGAATTCCGGAAAGTGCAATAACTTCGGCTATGCCATGTCCCATTATGCCTGCGCCAATTACCGTAACCCGTCTTATGTCCAAGACGTCACTTCCTAATCTTGGAAATGATGCTTGTGAGTTTCTGGGCGCTGAAAACGTCTCCTGAAACCTTTAACTGGCCCTGCATAAACGCCTTGATGGCATCGGTCTTTCCGGTGAAAACATCGGAAAGTACCTGGTCAGTAGCAGACACGGTTGCACTGGCTCCGGGCAATTCTCCTTCCTTGAGGTTCATCTTGCCTTCTTTTATGTCCACATAATATGGGGAACTGTCCGAAGGCTTGATCTGGAAAGACTTGTTGAATCCCGCAAGCTCATTCTTCAGGGCAGCGATGTTTCCCGCCATGTCCACAATCTCTTTCACAACATTGAAAGAACTCATGAATGTATAACAGTGAAATCGTAGAATAAGTTTACTGCTAAAAAGAAGAGGATTGGGAATACTGATTACGAATGACTGTAGGCTTCAAGTACATATTCTGCAAACTGGTCATCGGGGTATGCACCAACGAACTGAACCTCGCCGTTTATGACTATGTGCGGAACTGATGAGACGCCAGCTTCTTCAGAATCTTTTTCGAACTCCAGGGACTCAACCATCTCTCCGGTTATATTGTCGTTCAATATTGCAAATTTATGCGCTGTCACGACTGCTTTTGGGCAATAGGGGCATGTTGGCGTGACAAAGACCTTTATGGTCACGGGTTTGTCTATCTTCTTGATCATTTCCACAGCCTTGGATGAAACTTCCACTTCCCACTTGGAAACATTCTTCAGATCATCGATGAGCGATCCAAATTCATAGCCAGACGGTAGCCCTGTGTATTTTATCCTGCCGTCCCTGACTCCATGTTTTGCAACAACCGTTGTCGGGTATTTATCAACGCCGTATTCTTTGGCTATTTCCTTATCCTTGTCAAAATCATATTTTACAAGATGAATCTTGCCGTCAACCTCGGCTACCTCTTCAGCAAGCTCATTGCTTTCCTTGCAGTATTTACAATCTGCATCTTCCGAAGTGAATACCACAAGATCAACATCATCTTTCAGATGTTTTTCAAATTCCTGAATCAGGTACTTCTTGTCCTCTTCTCTAATTAATGGCATATTTCCATATTTTCCCTTCTTATATAACTATTGTTAGGCATATTTGATTAGTCCTCTCAGGGTAAAATCGGGGGGGTCTACAGGTCTGTAACCTTTTTTAGGATTAATGCATGTGTGGTTGTGACAGAAAAGCTCTACTGGACGGACATGAATATGAAAGAATTCGATGCCCGTGTGATCTCAGTTCAGGGTAACGAAGTGATCCTGGACAGGACAGTGTTTTTTGCAACCGGAGGAGGCCAGCCTAATGATACCGGCATACTCAGGAACTCGACGGACGATGTTAAGGTGGTAGATGTCAAAAAGGCCGGCGATGACGTCATTCACTACGTGGAAGGTGATGTACATCTTGAGCCGGGCGACAGCGTACATGGGGTCATAGACTGGCAAAGGCGTTATGCACACATGAGGCACCACTCGGCAGTGCATGTCGTGGATGGAATAGTGGCAAAGAGGCATGGAAAAGAGGGATTGCTGACCGGAGGCCAGCTATACGAGGACAGAGCCCGGATCGATCTCGACATAGAGAACTTCAGCAGGGAAACAATGGAGAAAATCATAGGTGAATGCAATGAGTTCATACGCGAAGGGCACAGGATCTTTCAGAGGGAACTTCCAAGGGAGGAAGCCTTGAAAATGGAAAATCTTGCCAGGACAGCACCGGGAAGAGAACTGATCAATTCACTTGAGAAAGTAAGGCTCATTGTTATCGAGGGACTGGATGAGCAGGCAGACGGCGGAACACATGTTTCAGATTCCAGGGAAATCGGGAAAATAGTGCTGAAGAAAATAGAGAGCAAAGGAAAAAGGAACAAAAGAGTAGAATTTTTTCTGGAAGAACTTTGATGAAAGGAAGTGATTACAGAATAGACTGCATTACGGCAGGGCCTGTTCAGACCAATACCTACCTGCTTTCTTCCGGCGGGGAATCGATAATAATCGACCCGGGAACATATATTGGGGAGCTTCTGCAGAAACTTAACATCGGTGACAGCAAGGTCGTTGCTATAATCGCGACGCATGGACATTTTGATCACATTATGGATGGACAGGAACTTAAGACGAAACTTGGATCTCCATTCATTATAGGCAGCGGTGAAGACGATATTCTTGACTGGTCATACAGGATAAGCGAGAGATACCTGCCAAGAAAATTGACCAGGATTTCAGTGGACAGATATCTTGACGACGGAGATACCGTTGAATTTGGAATGCACAGATTAAACGTTATGAAGGTGCCAGGCCATACTGCGGGAAGTCTGATACTCGTTATTGGAAACACAATGTTTACCGGCGATACTCTTTTCAGGGAGAATATAGGGCGAACGGATCTTGGAGGTTCAATGGAATCGATGCGGCAAAGCCTCCTGAGACTAATGAAGCTTGGTTCTGATTACAGGGTGCTTCCGGGACACGGTGAAGAAACCACTCTTTCGCACGAGCTTGCTTACAATCCTTTTCTTCTCGAGCTTAAGGCAGAAGATTAACCAGATATGCGAGCAACAGCCCCATCATCAGACCGGTATTCCCGTATTTAGCCGGAATACCGTCTCCCGACTTCAGGCTCATCCTGTGCATCTGAAGCATTACGAAAATTATGCTCCCAATTGCAACTGAATTGAATACCACTACAAGTGCCACTGAATTAACAAAGAAACTCAACAGGGAACCGATGAATGTCGGAAAGCCTGCCACAAAGAGCGCCAGTATTAACGCCTTGTAGGAACTCCTGGAAATTTTTCCGAGGAACGGCGTCAATATCGGAAATCCTTCGGTAACGTTCTGAATTGTGAAGCCAACGAATATGGGCAGGATCAGGGAACTTAAGCCAAGCTTCATTGATGCGCCAAGCGCCAATCCCTCGGTCAGATTCTGAAGTCCAATCCCGGCGGCGACAATGAAGGAAAGGGTTTTGAAATTCCCGGCTGCTACAGCTTCTTTTCCTCTTCTTCCCGACATGGAGGTGTAATATGAAAAACTCGCATAGGTGAAAAGTATGCAGAAAATTATCAGCACAGAGTATTCAAGATTAACGGTGCCCTCGCTGAAATTAGGATTAACGAAGGCATATGTACCCATAAAAACGTCCAACATAAGGAATATCAGTATGCCTATTGCCACGGAATTCAGAAGATGAATGGTATTCGGGGAAACATTCTTAATCGCAGCCACCGGGAGAACGAGAAATATGGAGAAACCCATGATTGCCGTGTAAAGCAGTAACAGCAGTATTCCCATGATGTGTGATTAGGTTTACCTAATAATATTTATTGTAAATGATTTCGTAAATTAGATGACGCGGAAAATGTGCATCGAAACCCGGGTAACTCACGGTTTAAAACAAATGAAAAGGTCAATATTTCCGCTTGAATTACCAAAAAAAATATTTTGACAGTTAAAAAAAATAAAAAAAATTAGGCGGATGACAGATACCGGTCTTCACCGGAACTCTGGTCCAGATCCTTATTCTTCGGCTCGGGAAGGAGTGCCAGTGTCAATATCAGGCCGACTATCGACAGGAATGACAGTACTATGAAGAGCCCTGATTCCCCAATTGCAACTATGACGAACACGTTTGTGAACGTTCCTATGAAAGCGCCTATTTTACCGCCGGCCGCCGAGGCACCGGTTCCAAATCCTCTCGTGGATGTCGGAAAGACTTCAGGCGGATATATGAATGTCGTCACGTTTGGCCCAAATTCAATGAAGAAATAACTCACACCGTAGAGAAGAAGGAATTCAACCACGTATGAGGCCGAGAGCAGGAAATGAAATACCCCCAGTATTCCAAACGAAATAGCCATTGCAAGGAATCCTACGCTCTGAATGGGCTTCCTCCCTATCCTGTCAATGGTAAATGTTGCTATCCAGTATCCCGGAAAAGCAGCCAGACCGAATATGAGTGCGGAATATTCCGTTGTTCTTATTAGGTGTTGCAGTCCGGTCACCGTGCTTGGAACCAGCATGCCCAGCATTGTGCCTGACATGATAGAGTTACCGTAAAGTGCCCAGTCCATAAGGAACCAGGAACCTGCCGTACCGATAAGCGTGAGTATGAATTTCCTGTCCTTTACTATGGATGTCCATGGGACCTGTGGTTTCTGGGTGTAACCATTTTCTTCAGCCTTAATACCAGTGTATTTTTCCCAGTTTTTGGCCGCAGTCTTGGCATCTCCTTTCACCCTCAGGGAGTATCTCGGGGTCTCCGGCATTTTTCTTCTGAAGTATACGACTATTGCTGCCGGGATGGCTCCAAAGGCAAGGAGGAGTCTCCATACAAGGGTAAGATCCATGCCGGAAAATATCAGGGCAAGAGCTACAAGGGGCCCAAGCAGCAAACCTATTGCCTGCATTGAGAACACCATGCCGACAAGCATGCCCCTCTTCTTTGTGTTTGAATACTCTGCCATTATTGTTGAACTTGTGGCATAGTCTCCGCCTATACCTATCCCAAGGAGAAATCTCCACGCTATAAGGATGTAAACCCCGTTTACAGGGGTGAGAAATGCACTGCCAAGTGATCCTGCAATCAATAGAACAAGCTCAAGACCGTAAATTGCTTTTCTTCCCAGTTTGTCTAGCAGCCTGCCGAATACGAGAGCGCCGATAACTGCCGACATTAACGCAGTAGAAGTCAGCATTGCGTTCTCAAAGGTACTCAGGCTGCTCCATCCGGAGAGGCCAAGTAGCCCCACGACAACCCCGATTATGAACAGATCATATGCGTCGGTAAGGAACCCCAGTCCCGATATTAGCCAGGTTTTGTAGTGGAACCCTTTAAGTCCAGTTTCGTTCATAACGTCGATCAGGTCTCTTTCATTGCCTGTCTGACTGTTATCTTCTAAACCCATGTCACCTAATTCAGGTTCCTGTTAAATGTATTATCAATATAACCTATGGTCGTATATTTATTATATATATGTTAACCTGAAATAGTTAAACAAAAGAGGACCTTATACAGGATCACAAATGTCAGAATGTTGCCGGAAACTACTTGTATAACCTGAGGGACATTGTTATGTTGTAAGGGATCTTCAACTCACCGTTTTGGTTCTCTATCCTGAGGTCATCTCCGCGGATAACCTGCACCTGAGTGCCAGGAATAGCGTCTATGGATGCAAGTTCTCTCAGTAATCCCCTGTCTTCGAAGACAATCCTCTTTATCTGGTATTTGCCCTCAGGAGCAATGGAAAGGGGTACTTCCCTGATTTTGATATCCGGGTCGGTGGGATTCCCGTGGGGACAGGAATCGGGATATCCCAGATTCTTGAACAGTTTTTCACCGCGATCTCCGGAAAATATGTGCTCAAGTTCCATAACCGCTGCATGAGTGTCTTCCCAGGATATCTCCAGGAATCTGTATGCAAAAACCTCAGATATTCTGTGCATCCTCACGAGTTTGAGGGCAGCATTCCTGCCGGCAGAGGTGAATGAAATCTTCTTTCCGTCCTTGTCGACAAGGCCATCTTCCGATAGCTTGATGAGATATTCATGCGCTGTTGGAGGACTTATGCCTAATCGCGTTGCAAGCTCTTTCTCCGAGACTTTATCGAATGATTCTATATATTCCCAGATAACGAGCAGATAGTCCTCCCGGTTCAGAGTCACGTTTAACTATTTTCCCCTCATAAATAAAGATTGCCCGATTCCAGTAACAGCAGTCATTTTCCATGGTCTTTCGAGAATGAACCTTAATCATTAGCGAGAACATGTCATCATATGTTCACCAGGAAGGGGGATCAGGGAGATACAGACACCGGTCTCAGGGAAAGAGTCGGAAAGGATTCTCCGCTGATTGATGTGGAAGGCACCGTAGATGAGCTGAACTCTTTCATAGGAATGGCATACGTAAAGACAGGATGGGAAGATATCAGGAACGATCTTAACACCATTCAAATCGATGTATTCACTCTCGGTGAACACATTACGGCAAAAGGGACAAGGAGGAGAATGACCGGTGAAAGAACAGAATGGCTTGAGGAAAGGATCAGGACTTACCGGACCGAGCTGGGCCCACTGAGGCTATTCGTAGTTCCGGGAGGGTCTGAGCAATCGGCATCACTGCACATTGCCCGCACTGTTTGCAGGAGGCTTGAAAGGATCATTGTAAGGGCTTCCAGGGAACTCGAAATCAACCAGGAAATTCTCACATACATGAACAGGCTCTCTTCCCTGCTCTTCTTCCTTGCGAATGTCTCCAACAAGAGGCAGGGAATAACAGAGAGAATATGGGATATAAGGCCAAGATCATAACTGGTATCCAACTTCTTTCAGGAAATCTTCCTTCACGCTGAACCTGAATGTGCCGAAATGCTTGGCGAATGCTTCTATTACGGCTCCTCTGAACTTAATGCCATCAATTTCAACGTAGCCCATCACAGCCGGGTCAAGGCCGCATGGCCTTATTCTCCCGAAGCCTTCAAGAACTTCCGGAGACGTGTTTACGGAAACGCCATGGTACGACACCCCGTGATCTATTGCCATGCCTATTGACGCAACCTTTCTGGAGTGCTTCCCGCTTTCGATCCATATTCCCGGCTCATCGCCGACATGGCTTTCGATCCCGAACTGTTTCAGGGCTTCGATTACCGAATTCTCCACGATCTTTACAAATGAACGGACGTCGGGTCCGCGTCCCTGATCAATCCTCAAAACCGGGTAGAAAACCATCTGTCCGGGACCATGGTAGGTAATGTCGCCTCCACGTTCCGTTTCCACGGCATCTATGCCGGGGAAGTTCTCCCTGGAAAACTTTCTTCCAATGGTGTACACCGGATAGTGTTCAAGAAATATGATAAATCCAGGAAATTGCCCTGTCCTGACCAGGTCCAGGAGATGCTTCTGCAAACTGAGAGCATCTCCGTAGCCGATCCTTCCAAGATCAGTCGCGAGGTTTGAAGTGCAGCGGCTTTCCATAGGTACTCTCAGCGGCCTCCTTCAGGCCCTCGGAAACTGTGGGATGAGGATGTATCGTCAATCCTATGTCCATCGCCATCAGCCCCGATTCAATTGCAAGCGTGACTTCGCTGATCAGTTCAGACGAATGTGGTGCCACAATTCCGGCCCCTTTCACAAAGCCCCTCTCATCATAATATATCCTGTATGTGCCCAGATTATTATTCATACCGAGGGATCTCCCGTTGGCAGCAGCAGGGAAAGACCCGAATTTACCCGACAGGTCCCCGGTATATGAAATCTCAGGATCAGAATAGATCACATACGGCATTGCACGGTACTCGACTTCAGAATTTCCTCCTGCAATGTTGTCTGCAACTATCTCAGCATCATAATAGGCCTTATGGGCAAGCATCGGCTGTCCGGACACGTCTCCAACGGCATAAACACCCGGGACACTGGTTCTCTTATGGCTGTCGGTTTTAATGAAGCCCTTATCCATCTCAAGATTCAGATTCTCAAGACCGAAACCGGATACGTTCGGTTTCCTTCCGACCGTGAGCAAAACCGCCTCAGCATCAATTATGGTTCCGGTTCCGAGTTTTATGTGGTACCGGTCTTTCTTTGAAACTGAATCAACCCTGGTGGACACCATGACCTTAATTCCAAGGTCTCTCAGGCGCCTTTCCACCGGTTTAACGAGGTCGCGTTCCACTTCAGGCAGGATGTTCTCCATCATCTCGATTATGGTTACTGCGGATCCTAGTTTGGCGAATGCAGTACCCAATTCTACGCCAATATATCCTCCGCCTATTATCACAAGTTCGGAGGGAATCTCCTGGATGTCAAGTATTTCCCTGTTGAATAGAACATCCTTCATGGACTCAAATTTCACCGGGGATGAACCGGTAGCGATGACCATATTCTCACATGAGTAATCCCGGCCATTGACTGTTACATGGTTTTTGTCCTTTATGGAAGCTTCTCCCTTCTCCACGGTTATCCCGTATGCTTTGCACAGGGCCTCTATGCCGCCTGTAAGCTTTCCGATCATGTTCCATTTCCAGTTCTGCCACTCCGGGAGGTTTATCTTCAGGTCCATGCTGATGCCCGGAAGGCCTTTCAGGTGAGATATAGAGTGGGAAAGCTCAATAAGTGCCTTTGATGGTATACAACCATAGTTGAGGCACTCTCCTCCGATCCGATCCTTCTCAAGAAGCAGAACCTTCTTTCCTTTCTGTCCGAGCCTTATGGCTGTGGCATAACCGCCGGGTCCGGCACCTATTATTATTGCGTCGAAATCCAGCTGAATCACCTGACAAGGAAATATTCCGGGTTCTCAAGCATTTCTTTCAGTCTGACGAGGAAACGTGTCGCCATGGCCCCGTCTATCAGACGATGATCACAAGACAGGGACAGGTAAGTTTTCTTTCTCTGAAGTTCTTTTTCAGTAACATTTCTAATCCTGTGCACGCCAAGGATAGCGACTTCCGGGAAATTTATGATAGGCGTTGACATCAGGCCGCCGATAGTCCCCACATTGGAAACGGTAAATGTGGAATTCTGCACCTCGTTTATCTTCAGCTGGCCTTTTTTAGCCCTGGTTGCCAGATCATATACTTCTGTAGCAACTTCAAGAAGGCTTTTCCTTTCAACGTTCATCAGGACTGGTACGGTCAGGCCGTCCGGTGTGTCGGCAGCTATGCCTATATTGCGGGTTTTCCTCAGTGTGTAATTCTTGGAGGATTCATTGTATATTGCATTGAGATACGGATATTCTCCCAGTGCCACGGCGCTTGCCTTGACGAAGAAAGCAGTGAACGTTACCCTGGTATTCATTTTCCCGAGGGTGTCTATCATCTCAGAGATTCTTGTCAGATCAACTTCTTCCATTACTGTAAAGTGTGGAATGACCTGTTTGGATTTTGTCATCTTTTCGAATATGAGTCTCCTCAGCCCTCTTGGTTCCAGCACCTCATCCTCTTCGGAAGGAGCAGTTCGAACCGGAACAGGCGTTTCCTTCTTCATTTCCTGGGTACCTGGCTTAGCAGCCTTCTTTTCAGGAATGTACTTCTCGAGGTCATCCAGAGTTACTCTTCCGTGTTCCCCGGTTCCCCTGACGAGCCTGAGTTCTATACCCTTCTCCCTTGCAATTCTCCTGACTGCGGGTGAAGCCATGATAACACCGGTTTCAGAAAGGCTGCCTTCCACTTCGTTTCCACTGCCGGTTATTTCAACAGTTTTTTCCTCAATCTTCACAGCCTCAGTTTCGTTATCCGCTTCCGGAAGATCAGATCCGGTATCGATCTCAATCAGTGGACTCCCAACCTGTACAACCTGGCCTTCCTGAAACAGTATGTTCTTCACTGTTCCCTCGACAGGAGAAGGTATTTTTACGGTAACCTTGTCCGTCATGACCTCAACCATTTCCTGATCAATTGATATGTGGTTTCCTGAAGCAACGTGCCATTTGACGATCTCTCCTTCAGAGACGCCTTCCCCGATATCCGGTAGTTTGAATTTGAACAATCATATCACCTGAATTTCAAAAGCCTGTCAACTGCTTTCATTATCCTCTCTTCGTTCGGGAGATAATACTCCTCAAGCCTGTACGGTACCGGCGTATCCGGTCCTGTGACACGCAGAATGGGCGCGTACAGGTATTCGATCATTCTCTCGGAAATAAGTGCTGAAATCTCAGCTCCCATGCCGAGTGTCCTTGGTGCTTCGTGCACAATCATGACCCTTCCGGTTTTTTTCACCGATTCAGTTATGGCGTTTATATCAAGAGGGAGAAGTGTCCTGAGGTCAATCACATCAGCATCGAGGTTATTTTTCTCCACGGTGCCCTTAACAATGGGCACCATCGATCCATATGTTATTATGGTGAGGGAACTCCCTTCATGAACCAGTTTCGCCTTGCCTATTTCAACCTTGTAATCATTCTCCGGGACCTCCTCTTTCTGACCCCTGTATAATCTCTTTGGCTCAAGGAAAATAACCGGGTCGCCCAGTTCAATTGCGGAAGAAAGCAGTCCCTTGGCGTCGTAGGGGTTGGATGGAGTAACCACAGTCAGTCCTGCAGTATGAACGAAGTACGATTCCCCGCTCTGCGAATGATAAAGTCCACCTCTCACACCTCCGCCATAGGGCGTTCTGAGGACAAGGGGCACCGTTATCTTTCCACCAGTTCTGTAGCGCATTTTTGCCATCTGATTTACAATCTGGTCAAATGCAGTGAAAATAAAATCCTGAAACTGAATTTCCGGGATTGGTTTCAGTCCATATGTTGCCATTCCGATAGCCATACCGACTATTCCGATCTCCACAAGGGGCGTGTCAAGAACCCTGACTTCCCCATACTTGTTCTGGAGGCCATCGGTAACCCTGAATACGCCTCCATCCTTCCCGATATCCTCACCCAGGAGGATAATAGAATCATCCCCGGACATTTTCATGTCGAGCGTGTGATTTAAAGCCTGAACCATGTTCATTGTGGTCATAAAATTTCACCTTTCTGTTCCCGTAAAATCCAGTTGAGTTCACTGTATACATCATCGAATAGGGTCTCTTTGTCAGGTGGCGGTATTTTTTCCATCTGTTCGAATTTTTCATTAACTATGCGGTTGGATTCTGATCTTATCATGGCGATCTGTTCCTCGTTCAGGAAACCAAGACCCTTCAGGAGTTCCTCGGTCACTATAATCGGGTCCCTTTCCGATCCTTCCTTGACTATGTCGGCATTGTACTTTGTAGGATCGTCTGAGGATGAATGCGGCCCCATTCTGTAACACCTCACTTCAAGAAGCACCGGACCCTTTCCTTCTTTTATGTGAGTGACTGCTTCCCGTGCAGCCTTGAACGTTTCAATGACGTTATTTCCGTCAGCCTTAATCCCGAGCATTCCGTAAGCATCGGCTTTTTTCCATATCTCGACCTTTGTCTGCTTCTCAACAGGCAACGAAATGGCAAGACCGTTGTTTTCACAGAAGAAGAGCACAGGAAGATTGAAAACTGCGGCCATGTTCAAGGCAGCATGAAAATCAGGGGTAGATGAAGATCCTTCACCAAAACTGGCCACGAAAATTTTATTCTCATTCATGTATTTTGACGCATATGCCGCACCTACTGCCAGCGGGAGGTTTGTTGCGACAGGACTCTGGACTGACATGAAATTATAGTCGCGAGCCAGGAGGTGGCTGGGCATCTGTCTTCCCTTCGCTTCGTCCTGCGCATTGCCGAGTATCTGGTTTATTATCAGTTCAATTGGAACTCCCCTGTGTATCATCAGGGCAAGATCCCTGTAATACTGGAAGAACACGTCATCTTTATCCATGGCCATAGACATGCCAACCTGGGCAGCCTCCTGCCCTATTGAAGGGGTATAGAACCCGACGCGCCCCTGCCTTTGTGCAGTCATTATTTTTTTATCTAATGTTCTTGACAGCATCATGGCTCCGTAGGCCCTAATGTACCTCTCTTTCTCAGTCTGTTCACTCATAACTTCCGTCATTTTCAATCCTCCCTTTTGTCCAGGCCTCAGCAGCCCTGTATGATGTCCTTACTAGTGGCCCTGAGGATACAAAGGAATATCCAAGCGCATACGCCAAACCTTCAAGCTTTTTAAACCTATCTATCTCGGTATATTCAACTACAGGCAATTGTGATTTCGAAGGTCTCAGGTACTGCCCTATTGTCAGTATATCCACACCGTTGTTCCTCAGGTCCTTCATGGTTCTCACAACCTCGTCCTCACTTTCTCCGAGGCCAAGCATTATTGAAGATTTCGTAAGCTGCTTCGGGTTGACCTCCTTGATATGTTTCAATACCCTGAGTGACTGGTGGTACCCTGCCCTGTGATCTCTCACGACCGGGGTCAGTCTTTCAACTGTTTCGATATTGTGCGCTATTACTGCTGGTTTCTCGTCAATAATCTTCTCTATTAATTCAGGTTCTCCCCTGAAATCCGGTATGAGCACCTCAACCATTACTCCGGATTCTTTTACGGCCCTTATGACGCCGGCAAAATGTCCGGATCCCTGATCAGGAAGGTCATCCCTGTCCACGGAAGTTATAACAACGTAGTTAAGTCCCATCAATTTAACTGACTGGACAATCTTTTCAGGCTCGTCCGGATCAAGAGGGAGCATTTTCCCATGAGTTACGGCACAGAATCTGCATCCCCTGGAACAGTTACTGCCCATTATCATGAATGTCGCAGTGCCGCTTTCCCAGCACTCAGAGACATTCGGGCATCTCGCCTCTTCACACACTGTGTAGAGGGTCCGATCTCTGAGAGTCTGCCGCAGCTTAAGGTAAGTATCGCCAGAGGGTATCCTCACCTTTACGTATTCCGGCCTCACCAGTCACCATGGCAAAAAGCTATTCTAATGTATCGCTGTTTAATCCGACATCTGCCGGTGCATTGCCTTTTCCTGATCCTGATATTATCTTTTTTCTCATGTTTTCCAGTGTATCGTCGTCTGCCTCCGGACCCAGGAGGGTGGTCAGGTATCCGGGATATCTGTCGAAGAAAACTCTCTCCCTGGTTTCAATTCTCTGGAATTTCTCCCTTATTCCATGAAGTGGGTAGAGTTTTGCATGTAGATGATTGATAAGCATGCCCTCGAAGACGAGGTGAACTCTCATAACGTTGAGGCCTTTTTCCAGAATCCGTGAGGTTTCGCGTGTAAATTTCATTAATTCATTTATGTATTCCGGAGAAAGGTCAAAAAGATAGCTGTCAAGGTGTTTCTTCGGTATTACGAGACTCTGGCCAACAGTATTGGGATATTTATCGAGAATCGCCATGAACTCTGCATTCTCAAAGAACTTGAAAGAAGGCAGTGTACCGTTCACTATTTCACAGAAGACACATTCTTGCATACAAACTATGATGCATTTTTTCCCTTATCATTTTTATGCACCTCTTCCTTGAGGTTTATCTCCGGACAGAAATATCCAAAAAACACACAGATGTAAGTGAGGATATCACCGAGCATTTCGTCTGACCACTTCGTTACTATGTGGGAGAGACTTCGCATTTTATCGGGGTACAAAAAATCTGATATTCTTGACGATAGATCTTTCCCCGCAGCCGTAAGGCTTACCATCTTCCTGGTATCAATATCCGGGCCGGAGTGCTTCGTCTTCTGAGAAGTCCTGAGCGTGAACAGTTCCTTGTTCTTTTTAACAAAATTTTCCACATATCTGGATTTGGGCCCGAATCCTGTCTTCTCAAAGGTTATTTCTGACCGGATACCGCCATCACCTTCTGCAAGGAAGATGAGGAAATTGAGCCTGGCGAGATCAAGTTTTTTCTTGGACATGGTGGTGAATATCTTTGAAACCAGGATTACCAGTTCACCAGCACTGAGATCAAGGTTCCCATTGCTTATATCCTGTTCCCCGGACTGTTCTACCACCTCAAGCACCACCATTTCTATAGTATCTTGATACGACAAAAGTTCAGTATATTAATGTATCTGCACGATAAATTACAGATATAATATTATCCGGAAGAAAGAATAGAGAAATATACACTAAAATCTGCGAAAAGAAGAGGAGGAATAACAGAAGTTATCCTATTCTGCCCGCAACGAGTTCCGAGATATCCTTTATATTCATTTTTTCTTCCCTGTTAGTAGTCTTTCTCGCATCATCAAGCATGGTCATGCAGTAAGGGCATGCAGTGACAACAGTAGTGGCTCCGATGTTATCTGCCATCTCTATTCTCTTGTGGGAGATCATGGTACCCTCGGTCTCCTGCATCCACAGTCTCCCGCCTCCTGCGCCGCAGCAAAGTGCTTTGCTCTTGTTCATCTCCATCTCTTCGAAGTTAGTGGCAAAATTCTTGACAATGTCCCTCGGTTCCTCGTAAATTTTGTTGTATCTTCCTATATAACACGAGTCGTGATATGTGTACTTCTCGAGTACGTCCGAATCCAGTGACCGGACATTCAGTTTCTTCTCTGTTATGAGCCTGTTTATGAATTCGGTATGGTGGTAAACCTCCAGTTCTACACCGAAATCCTTGTACTCGTTCTTCAGGGAGTTGAAACAGTGGGGGCAGCTCGCTATGACCTTCTTCACCTTATGTTTCTGCAGGGTTTCTACATTTTGCTTTATGAGCATATCTGCCAGATATTCATTGCCCGTTCTTCTGGCCGGGTCTCCGGTGCATTTCTCTTCAGAACCGAGAATTGCAAAGCTCACGCCTGCATGCTTGAGTATCTTGGTTACGGATTTGGCAATCTCCTGATTCCTCCTGTCAAAGCTGGCTACGCATCCTACCCAGTAAAGAACATCGTAATCGGCCGTGGGCACCTTGGAAAGATCAATAACATCAAGCCCCTCAGACCATGCGGCCCGCGTGGACGGATCCACGGTATAGGGGCTGGCGTAAGATTCAAGGTTCCTGTACAGTTCAATAACTTCCTTTGGAGCTTTTCCCTGGTTGAGGACAAGCGATCTCCTCATACTGACAATCTTCGGGACATGATCAATCATAACCGGGCACTGCTCAACACATGCCATGCACGTAGTGCATGACCATAGATCTTCTTCCTTTATCGGAGAACCAATCACTGTCTTAAACACTTCATCCGGATTCCCCTTTTTATCCCTGTATTCCCTTCCCTGGCTCATCACTGCTTCCCTCAGGTCCCATATTATGTCTCTCGGGGAGAGGGTCTTGCCTGTCAGGTTAGCAGGGCAGTTATATGTACAGCGTCCACACTCTGTGCATGAGTAAAAGTCAAAGTAATCCTTCCAGTCAAAATCCCTGACGTCAGTTGCGCCAAATCTGGTCTCTTTTTCAAAGTCTATTGGTTCGAGTTTTGCTTGCTCTCTCTTTGAAAACAGGACATTCAAGGGTGCGGCAAACAGGTGAAGATGTTTTGACCTCGGAATGTAGGCCAGGAACATCATGAAGTCCAGGGCATGCACCCAGAATGTGAACCAGTAAATATAATACGCAGTGCCTGCGGAAACCTTTGGAAGCACAGATGCCAGTGCGTAACTTACCGGCGTCTGTACTGGTGCCAGGTTCTCTGCAAGGCTTCCCGGTATCCCCGCAGTCAGCCCATCCACTCTCAGAACAGAGAGGATGAAGTAAGTGATCATCAGGATGGCAATCAGCGAAAGGATGAACCAGGCCTCGAATCCGTTATATCCCTGATACCTGGGGATCTTTATAACCCATCTCCTCACTGCTGCGTGTACTACATCAGCAAGAACAATCAGGGCGAAGAGATCAACAGTGAAAAATATGACAGTTTCGAGAAGCCCCCCGGTGAACAGGTGAAAGGACGGATCTATTCCGCTGACAAAGAAATCCAGTGAATAAGATCCAAATGCTATGAAGCCCCAGAACATGAGGGAATGCATTATCCCCCCTCCAAGGTCCTTGAACAGCTTCCCCTGAAGAAAAACATTTCTTATTACCAGATATAGCCGGCGGCCAATATCAGGCTTGAGATCAGGCTTCTTCAGCGGTATCTTGATGGCATTCCACAGAATTTCATAAATGGAATGAAGGAACAGTGTGGCCGCAATCAGCAAACCGGCAAGAAGCACTCCGGAAAATATATACATCTGCAAACACCAGCCTTATGGATTTTTCCAATCAGGTAAAGCAACAACACGCTACTACTAAAAAAGATTCGCCATGCTACGGGACCACATCACATTTAATTTCCGGAAAGGGAAAAATTGTGATGGAAGAGTATGCGTTCAGGAGCTTAATGCCTTAACAAGTTTAGGTATGATCTGGTAAAGGTCTCCAACTAGCCCATAATCAGCTTCCTCGAATATCGGTGCAGACTTATCTTTGTTAATTGCTATTACAGTCCTTGATCCTCTCATACCGGCTATGTGCTGTATCTGCCCCGAAACGCCCAGTGCGATGTACAGGT
>JAMDDH010000038.1 GCA_023488885.1 Thermoplasmatota archaeon
ATGAAACAGGCATGAATAAAGGTTTCGACATCAACAATGGTCAGTAGAACCTGAAGAATATAAGTCTGAGTGCAAATCAAATTTGGAAGGGTTTCTAAAATTGGTCTGAGTTTTTAGAAAAGGTCTTTCGTGTTTTTTAAGTTCCTCGATGTTGGTTATTTTTGTGCCGTGTACGTACTCAAGCACAAGGACTTCTTTTCCACTCAGTTCAGGGATAGCCTCAGGCACGATCACACTCGCATGACCCCTGATATTCTTGGCGATCTTTATTGAATTCGACAGTTCTTTACGATAGTCTATCTCGTCATATATCCTGGAATTAAAATCACTAATTACGTTCGAGACGCTGATGTAGAGGAATCTGTCAATCCTACCCTTTACCAGTTTAAGCAGCCTGTTTATGACAAAAAGATCCTTCCTGATAATGTCCTCTATTTCCGGCCTGTTCACCTTAACCGCCACCCTCCTTCCCTTATATGTGGCGAGATAAACCTGGCCGAGTGAAGCCCCTGATATGGGGTTCTCATCGAATTCCTCGAAAACTTCATCCAGATTTCCGAGATTTCTTTCAAGAACCGGCCTGGTCACATTGAATGAAGCAGGCGGGACCTCATCCTGAAGCTTCTGGAATGAAGAGATATACTCTCTTGGGAGAAGATCAGGCCTTGCGGACAGAACCTGGCCAAGTTTTATGAATGTTGGGCCGAGGTCAATGAAAGCTTCAAGTGCCCTCCTGCCGTTTCGTTCGCGGGTTTGATTCCAGGTATGTTCTTTCTCTTTCTTGGTTGCTGCACGGTCCCTGAGATATCGCCTGAAAACAGGGTAAAGCTTGAAGAAAACCCTTAATTCTGCTCTCCTCACTCCACGGGAAATGGTCTGGTCTTTACTCATTCTCTTGGGAATATTCTCTATCAATTATAATCATGTTGGATATTTTCCACTTTTGAGAATGGCATAACAGTATCCGAATCCTCCAGATGCCAGCCTTATAAAATTCGGCAGAATCGGGTTGTTTTCAAGCTTCGGCCCTTTTTGTATCTCCTTCCATATGGGTGCGTTTCTTGTTTTCAGCTGCTTCCTCCCGTATCCGTTCCAGAATGCCTGTTTCACAAATTTACTGTATGTATCCCTTGTCTTGTTGTGGACAATGCAATCGGTGCAGATGGCAGCTTTCAGGCCACTTCGAAGAGCCCTGAGGTTCATATCGATGTCTTCCGCAGTTACCATATCTTCATCAAACCCCCCTATTTCCAGGAATCTTGCCCTGGAATACCCAAGATTCGCCGAAGGTCTTGTTATTTCAAATCCGTTGAAAAAGAGTTTTACGCGTTCCAGGATAAACTTCTCTATGCCGGACGAAACAACTTCTCCTGCAATAAACTCAAAACCGCTTTCAAATTTCTTCCGGTAGTTGTGAAGAAAATTTTCAGCTATCACCACGTCACCGTCAACAAATACTATAAAATCGTATTTTCCGGCTTTTACTCCGATGTTTCTCCCTTCTCCTCTGGAGCATCTCCTTACAATGTGATTGATATCAAGTGAATCTCTGAAAGAATTGACCACTTCCCCTGTATTATCGGTACTGTCTGAATCAACTAAAACTACTTCAAATGGCTGTTCCTGGCTTTTCAGGCTCAAGAACAGATCTCCCAGATTGGATGCCTCGTTCTTTACTGTAATTACAATAGATATTCCGAGGGATTCCTGTGACATATCTGCCTATACCCAGTCCATCCTCTTCAGTTCTCTTTCCTGCTTTGTTTCTTTCTTGTATTCCTTGTAGTGCTCTTTGCAAAGGTGGACTTTCGTCTTTTTCTCGTCCAGGGTAAATACCTTCCTGGCAAGTTCAGCAGGGACGGTCTTGAAGCTGTCATTGTTGCATTCACGAACTTCACATGTTTTATCTGACATAATAATGCCTCTGAAAGCATCTTTTAAACGCGTCGTTCTATTTATTATTTGGCAGTTTAATAGGAAATGCCCGGAGTAAGCCCCTTTCTGTTGGCCCTTTCGGGTTGGCAACATTCGACTTATGCCATAAGGCTGCGTCTTACCCGACCCTCTCGGCAGCATCACAGGGTCTGTTTAGACTTTCTCCGTCCAGGAAGGGTTCCCATCGAACATCCCCGAAACGTCATCCGGAAGAATCACACTTTACGGGGAGCCGTTTATTTCTTTTCCCTGAACCACCCTTTCCAGGGTACCTGCTTGCACAGATTGGACTCTACCGTGGAGAGGGGACTTTCCTCACTCTTTCGAGCGTAAGTTGCCCTCGGGCTTTTCCTGCCACTGTATGTGTTACTGTATATAATAGTTTTTATTTTTGCGAAATGTCACCTATTCGGAAAATGCCTTCATTAGCGGTTTCACCACGCAATTTGGTGTGATTTTGTACCGATAATCTTAAGAAGTGACCTTGCCATCTTGGAATAATGAATAGCAAAATATTGCTAGCCATCACACTCTCTGTATTGATGATGGGTAGTGCCGCAGCAATGGCGTCTGATACGCAACCAAACAGTGTCGGAAGGCCTGATTTCCAGCTCGGTCATTACTCCTTTAATGCTACGGGTGGGGTAGTCAGCAACTTGAGCGTAAATTTCGAGGATCAGTCTTCGAAAATAGTGAACAGCTTGCACATAAGCGGAGCCAACAAATCATCTACCGGTGGATTAAACCCGATGATGGGCGAGGATATGAATCTAAAATACATATCTAATGCAACAATTTTCTCTCAGGAGAAGATGAACACACTGGCATTCATATCTTTTGGTTCAGGGTCGGTAACTCCACAAATGGTTCTGAATTTTACTGAACCAGTTAAGAATGTTACTGCTAAGGTATCATCCGGTATGACTTTCTCCGGCTCTTTTGGGTCCTTCGTACAGAGTAACCTGTCAACTTCAACTGGAGTCACATGGTCTCTGTTTAAGATAGAGAACTACAAGTATAACGGATTTTTCTTCACTAACGGAAAGGTACATGTGAACACAACCACGAACGAAAGCCTGACAACAACCGGAGTTGGCGTCGCCTCAACCTCAATGGTTATCTCTGGATTTATCAGCAGCGGGAGCCTGAATAACGTTATGGAGAAATATGCGCTGGAACATGAACATGAGGGAAACAAGTTCAGTTATAACAACACAACTGAAGCGGTCACTGGAAAATATGTCAACTTTAACTTCAACAGTTCAAGCGGAATAATAACAAACTATGAAATCAACAGTTCAAAGCCCATGACTGTATTCACGGAAATAAATGCATCCGGAAATGGAACAATAGGCAGTTACCGCAACTTCCCGGCGTTTAGCCTCAATCACCCAGTAGTGTACGGAAGCGTATTCTTCTATGCAAACAACAGCTACATCTATGCAATACACAATAACCCTGCCCTTCAGATGGGTTTGTTGCTGGATAACGGAACCATGATGTTCAAAGTGCCAACAGGCTTGAATGTAACGAGTTTTATCCATCTTTCAGGATCGGAATCGGAAAAGATGAACTCCTCGACAGTTTCATCCAACGTCAGCGCAGATCAGAACGAGACTCTCGGGCTGAACCACCAAGTTGAAGTCGGAACAACAACATTCTTCATACACAATGCAAGCATCAGGGGTTTCCTCACGGTTTCGGGAGTTGGAGCAAATGCAAAGTTCAACAGCACTACAAACGAGATTGTTGTTAACACCACAAAAACTGCACAGATACACTTCGTATCCCCTCCAGGCCTGAGAAACATCAATGAAACGGATTTCAGAGACATGAAATATGCTCTTGAACACGGTGACCTCGGAGCACAACTGTCCATAGAATCCCTGAATGGAACTGCAGCTAACTACACGACCTACTATAATGGATCAATAAAGATGCAGCTCCTGTCAGTCTCAAATGGACAGGTAAAAATAGCGGTCTCTTCAACAAGCCATCACGGAACAAACGTTGCTTTCTACGTGAATAAGACATTCTTGAATGCAAACAGTGGTAAAATATACGTATCCTTCGACGGGAATTCGATAACCCTGACCAGTACCCTTAACGGAACACTCACGGTGAACAGTTCCACAAACGCGTACTACGCCGTGGTAAATCAACCAAATGGATATCTGGTTGTGGTTCACGTGCCACATTTCTCCAATCACACCATTGTAATATCGGGTACTCCATTGAGCACAACAAGTCCGTTGAAGTTGCCCGTTACACTGTCTCCACTTGAACTCGGAATCGTTGGAGTAGCTGTTGTGGCAGTGATAGCAGGAATAGTCGTGGTGATAAGAAGAAGATAATCTCATCTTCTTTTATTTTTTTGGCTTTCAATCAGCATTTTCCAAATATCTTTTCTATAATTTTACGGTTTCTCCAATAAAATAGTACGATACCTGTATTTTTGGTAGAATAATACTGCTGAATGAGAACATTCTCCTGGAGATCTCTTAATCTTTCCTTTTTACCTTCTTTTTCACTCATTTCAGAAAGATACCGCTATCTTCTCGTGTTTTTTTCAGGTTGAAAAGATTGTAGCAGAAACACCCGAACCCAACCATCACCTTAACACATCTTACCAGATCTATCGTAATTGATTCAGCGGTATGCCGAAATACAATTAGAATACAAGACAAACCGTATTTTCCATCCCCACGACTTGTGGTTTGAGGAGAATTGAAGTTTATTCAATTTGTAATGGAATACACAAAATCATGAATTTGTATTATAATACAAATATTTTTTAATATGTAATAAGATACTCATCAACTTGCAAAAAAAAGATATCCTAAAAATCCTGGATTCGTGGAACTTCTGGAGACATGAACCTGAAACTGGCGTGCTTAGAAGTTTTTATGTCAGCAGAATAACAACGCTCCTCAGGGAGTCAGAGATCCCGGTAATCATAGAGACTGGAATCAGGAGATCAGGCAAGTCTTTTATAGCAAAACAGGTAGCCAAGAAACTTATCGAAGAAAATGTCTCAAAAGAGCGTGTTCTGATCCTAAATCTGGAAGATGAACGCTTAATCGATAGGAATTACAACGTCTTACTCGAGATGTATGATGTTTACAGGGAAGAGATAAATTCTAGTGAAAAATCCATCATAATAATGGACGAAGCGCAGGAGATAGATGGCTGGGAACGCTTTGTGAGAGGTCTGTCTGAGAGGGGGGAGGCTAAATTCATTATTACAGGATCATCATCAAAGCTATTGGACTCTGAGTACGCCAGTCACTTGTCCGGCAGGCAAGTTGTTATCTATGTGCACCCACTTAATCTGGTTGAATATAGACAATTCAGTAAAACGAAAGATATTATTGGCAGCTACCTGAAAGAAGGCAGTTTCCCTGCGATAGTTCTTTCACAAAGCAAAGCCGATATAATAAGCAGCTATTTTAATACAATAATCCTGAAAGATGTAATACAGAGGTTTAGGATTAAGAAACAGGATAACCTGATAAGACTTGCAAAGTTTTACATTACAAGCATCGGATCAAGAATAACGTTCAATAGCGTGTCAAAATTTCTCGATCTATCAGTAAAGACAGTGTATAACTTCTCCATCTATCTGGAGAAATCTTATCTTATATTTTTCATAGACAGATTTTCGTTTTCCATAAAAAAACAAAATAATAGTCCAAGGAAAGTGTACGCCATTGATAACTCATTCCCGTCTTTTCTCGGCCTCAATCCCATTGAAATAAAAGGCAGGCTTCTGGAGAACGCTATTGCGGGTACTCTTTATTTAATTTCTAAACACAATCTTGACTTCCACTTTTATTACTGGAATGAAAACAACAGGGAAGTGGATTTTATAATTAAAAATAAACAACATTACGAAGCCATCCAGGTTGCGTATTCTGTAAAGGAAGAGAAGACTAGAGTCAGGGAGGTGGAGGGTCTGATGGGCTGTGCCGAACGACTTAATTTGAGCGAGGTGGAGATCATTACTATAGACTATGCCTATGAAGAGATAATAAACAACAGGTTCTTCCTACAATATTGGGGATAGAATAATATTCCCTGCACTATTCATTTCTTATGGAGGACAAGGAGGTTTTTGAGAATTTATATTCGATAATCAAGCCCTGGTTCGTCTCCAGAGTAGTCCTT
>JAMDDH010000057.1 GCA_023488885.1 Thermoplasmatota archaeon
GTAATAATCTCCATTCTCGCGCATACAGGAATCCGCGTTGGGGAGCTTTGCAATCTTAAGATCAGTGATGTAGACCTAAGCGAAAGTATAATCTACATTCATTCCGGCAAGGGAGACCGGGACAGAATTGTAATAATCCCAAGAGAGTGCAAAGACTTATTATCAGAATACCTGCCACAGAGGTTCCGTTCCAGCAACGGCAGCGATGCCCTGATCCTGAGCCGGAGGGGATCGAAATTCGATTCGTCAACCATAGAGAGAATTGTTAGGAAACTGGGAAAAGATGCAGGAATCGGGAAGAAAGTGACACCACATGTCCTAAGGCATACCTTTGCAACTGCCGTACTGAGAAATGGAGGAGACATAAGGTTCATACAGCAGCTTCTCGGACACGCAAGCGTTGCTACAACCCAGATATATACCCATGTTGACGACAGTACCCTGAGAGAGATGTACGAAAAACATCGTCCAAAATACTAATTCTTTCTCTCGATGATATAGTGCGCCAGCCATCCAAGAAATTTCTTTATCTCCTTGTCGCCGTTCACCTGGGCCAGATATTCCTTACTCTTCTCGATCATTCTCTCCATCATCCTCCTGGAATGATCATATGATCCAGAATCACGGACTATATTCCTCAGCTTCTGGAAATCAGCATCAGAGATGTTTCCTTTCCTGAGGCTGGCCTGTATGAATTCACGCGTTTCCTCATCTGAATTCTCCATGGCTTTCAGCATAAGAAGGGTTTTTTTGCCTTCGTTCACATCACTCTTGATCGATTTACCAGTTTCGGATTCATTTCCGAAAAGTCCCAGTATGTCATCATGCAGCTGAAATGCTGTTCCAAGAAGAATGCCGTAAAAGCTTAGGGGAAGGATATTCTCTTGGGTGCCACTTAGAAGGGCGCCCATCATTAGTGGGCCTTCAATGGTGTACTTGGCAGTTTTCAGTATGTGCAGCCTCAAAAGGTCCCTCTGTGAAAAGTTCTGGTTGATGGCAGAATCTATGTCAATAAGCTGGCCGTAACCGGTCATTTCAATGATCCTGGTAAGTTCAAGATTAGCCCTCATTGTTTCTACAGGGCTCAATCCACAGGTCAACAGTGCCTCATGGGAGTACGAATTTGCAAGATCACCCGCGACAATTGCTATGTTTTCTGACAGTCTCTTAGAATCCGGTGCATTTCGGGCAATCGTATTCCTAACGCTCACGTGCAGGCTTGGTTTCCCTCTTCTCGTCTCGCTCTGATCCATTATGTCATCATGAATGAGAAGATTTGTCTGTGTGAGCTCTATGGATATTGCGGCCCGGTAAACTTTCTCATCCGGTTCGCTGAAAAGATCATGCCCCAGAATCACCAGTATTGGCCTTATGCGTTTTCCTCCGTTGAGTGTGAACTCCCTTATGTGATCCATTACACTTCTGCAGACAGGAACCAGTTCCTGTTGAGATTTCTCCTCGAAGTATTTTTCAAGCTCTCTGTCAATACGCGTGCGCATCGACTTCATTAAACTGACCGGATCCTGTGCAATCATTTCCTATAGCCTTAAGCTTAATGTTGTGGGAAAATTTAACACTTTTTGAATCATGCCACAATCGTAATGATAAGATCAAGCGAAACGTTGCCAGCGGAGACATCATGCGGTGTGGATGAGGCAGGAAGAGGCCCGGTGATAGGCCCGCTGGTGGTTTCGATAGTATGCGGCGAAACTTCAAAATTCCGGAAAATTGGGGTAAAGGATTCCAAAACATTGTCCAGGACCTCAAGAGAAAGATTGTATAACGACATAGTAAAACAGAGTGCATTTTACAGGATTAAAGAAATAACCGCTGCCGAAATCAATTCCCTGATGATTCACAAAAATCTCAATGTGATTGAAGAAGATGCATATTCTGAGCTTATCGGATCGGCCTGTGCCGACTGCCAGATATATGTGGATTCATTTGATGTTGACCCGGAGAGGCTTACAATAAAGCTCAGTACCATGACAGGAAGGAACGTATTATGCAGGCATAAGGCGGACAGCATTTATCCTTCTGTCTCTGCCGCTTCTATCCTCTCCAAAGTTACACGGGATAACAGGATAATGGAACTGGAGAAGGAATACGGCCCAATAGGGTCAGGATATCCATCAGATCCATATACGGTGGACTTCCTGATTAGATGCAGGGACGAAGGCACAAGAATAGATGAAATAGCAAGAACCCACTGGAAGACTTACAGGAATATTTTCGGTGATGGCAAAACCTCCAGGCTGTTCTGATATTTCCTTCATGCATATTCCATGAAAATCGTATTTTGAGCTATTCAGTCCTGAATAGAGTCCTCGTCTGATACCGTGTTCGCTGAACTCCTCAGTTAAGGTTAATATATTATACCAAACTTTAGGCTTTATGTCCAGCTCATTCAGTCCTTCAAGCAAATCAGAACAGGCAGATGATTACAATGAAAGAGGAATCTCATATTTCAACCTGAAAAAGTACCCGGAAGCTATAAAAGAATTTACAAAAGCGTTAAAGCTTATAGATAATGAGCCGGATTTCCACTTCAACAGAGGTCTTGCGTATTATTCCATGAAAATGCTTGAACAGGCGATTAAGGATTATCAGAAGAGCATTGATCTCTACCCCGATCATGCTGATTACTATAACGCCATAGGGGCAGCATACGAAGATGCCGGAGAAATTGAGAAGGCGTTTGAATCCTTCACGAAGGCAGTAACCCTGGAAAACGACATTCCGGACTATTACTACAACCTGGGCAATGTCCTATGGAAAATGAAGAGATACGACGAGGCCCTGAAGAATTTCGACAAGGCTGTAGAATTGAACACAACAGACCAGATATTCATATATAGAAGGCATGAACTGCTTATGCATCTTGGAAGATATGACGATGCAATCAAAGATCTTGACTCAGCCTTGAGAATAGTCCCTGACAATTATCAATATCACCTGGCCAAATCAGAGGTCTATGAAAAACTCGGTAATTTCAGGGAAGCTATGAAATGCCTCGAAGATGCTGATAAGTTACTTCCTGACCCTGCACTGCTCGAGGGCAGGAAGAAAGAACTACAGTCCAGGATTTCGTGAGGAGACCCGCTGGACAGTGGGGGATTATGTTTGGATAAGCTCCAGGAGCTCAGGCCCTACCAGAAGAGCCTTGTTGAGTTCATAAACGCCTCACTTCGCGAGTTTCAGAGTGTTGCCATAGAGGCACCGACAGGTTCCGGCAAAACCATAACCGGCCTGACCGCCGCAATTGAATTTTCAAAAAAGGAGAACAGAAAAATTCTGTATCTCACAAGAACAAATTCACAGCAGGAACAGGTTCTGAAGGAACTCAGGAATCTGTCTGCTACCATGAACATCAAGGCGGTTCCATTGCAGGGACGGCATAATCTTTGCCCTCTTTACAGGGAATTTGACGACGATGGAGAATTCAGTTCTGAATCTTTGTCCAGGTTCTGCAATAGCAGGAAAAGGAAGGTCAGGGAAGGCGACAAGGAAGCATGCAGATTCTTCAATGACAGGGTTACGTCACGTGAAAACCTTGAGAGGCTCTTCAGGGAGATTCCGAGCGCCGAGGACTCAATGCAGTATGGAATAGACAATGAGGTCTGCCCTTATGAATCCCTGAAATTCGCTGCAGCGAAGGCAGACATTGTAATTGCCCCGTATGCATTTTTCCTTAACTACGACGTTGCCGAAAGGTTTCTGATGCGATGGGGGGTCAGCAGGAAAGATCTGGTCATTGTGATGGATGAGGCACACAATCTTCCGGATCTGGCAAGAGAGATGTCCTCATATTCCATAACGATGCAGAATATCAATATGGCAGAAAAAGAGGCCCAGGAGTTCGGGGATGCTGAACTGTCAGAAAGATACAGGGCAACAGATTTCTGCGAGACGCTCCGGAATGGGGTCCTGGACCTGACTAGAGATTTTCTTGAGGAGAGAGATGAAACCAGGATTAGGTTCGGAGATCTTGTTGAATACTCCTCCATAGGATCGAAGATCAACATGGACAGCTTCTGGTCATACTCTTCCCTCTTCGCCCTGTTTGGCGAGTTCATCTCCCAGAAGAAGGAAGACGCTGGAAAAGTTCCCAGATCGCATGTCCTCAGCCTTGCCAATAAAATCCTCAAGTGGCAGGATTCCGAGGATCAGAGGTACGTGGCTATACTTTCAAAAGAAAATTCAGGAAAAGTGGAGGCTTTCTGCATGGAACCGACCGCGATCCTTGAACCAATCAAAATTTCCAAATCCATTCATATGTCAGGAACACTGGAACCTTTCCAGATCTACAAAAATATCACCGGGTTCAACGAAATGCCTTCCAGAAAACTAGGAAGCATTTTTCCCGAGGAGAACAGGACAGTGCTCTATTTCGATGATATCTCAACGAAATTTGAAGAGTTTAATGACGCAGAGGCGGCGAAACTCAGGGATCTAATAGAAAGCATACTTATGCAGGTGGAAAAGAAGAGCCTCGTGTTTTTCACATCGTATAACCTCATGGAGAGGGTATGCAAACTCGGATTGAGAACCCCTTACCTTGCTGAAACAAAGGGAACCAGCCAGCAGGATCTTATGGCTCTCCTTTCAAAGTTCAGATCAGGAAAGAAACCACTATTCGCCGTGATGGGTGGAAGAATCTCAGAAGGAATGAATTTTCCCGGGGAGGAACTGCAGCTGGTGGTTTTGGTAGGAATACCGTATCCCAGGCCGGATGCCAAGCAGAAATCACTTCAGGCCTACTATGAGGCTGTTTACAGGAATGGCTGGGAATACGCCGTAACATTTCCTGTTCTCGTGAGGATGAGGCAGGCAATTGGCCGGCTCATCCGGAGTTCATCTGATGTCGGAGCCGCCGTGATACTAGACAAACGGGCTTCATACTTCAAAAGCTATATCCCTGAAATGAAACTCAGCCGTGATCCTGTTGTGGACCTGAAAAAATTCTTCGCCGGAAAAATGCTATGAAAAACTTTACTGTAAAATTTATTTATAATATCGCTCCATGTCTGTTTATTGCCCGAAATTGCATATAGAAACAGATTTGCCGCCAGATTAACCAATATGGTGAATAAAGGCAATGTGGGCAAGTGGCTGATTGTCGGACTGCTTATAGGTGTTATTGCAGGAGTCGGCAGCCTGGCATTATTTGAGGCCATAAAGCTGATGACCGAATTCATCCTGACCGGAATCACCGGTTTTTCTCCACCTGTGACAGGTGTTGATGGCCAGTCCGCTTCATACAGTGCAGGCAACGTAAAATGGATTATGATACCCGTATCCACAGTTATCGGGGGGCTGATATCCGGATTTATAGTGTACAGATTCGCTCCTGAGGCCGAAGGCCATGGCACTGATGCAGCAATAAGTGCATTCCATTACAACAACGGAAAGATCAGGAGAAGGATTCCTGTAGTAAAGCTGATTGCATCTGCAGTTACAATAGGTTCCGGGGGAAGCGCCGGCAGGGAAGGGCCCACAGCACAGATAGCAGCTGGTTTTGGTTCTTTCGTCGCAGATGTGTTCAAAATGTCTGATCACGACCGCAGGATAGCCATGGCTGCAGGCATAGGTGCGGGAATAGGCAGCATATTCATGGCACCTCTAGGCGGTGCTTTACTTAGCACTGAAATTCTCTACAGGCAGGATTTTGAAGTCGAAGCCCTTATTCCCTCCATAATTGCTTCAGTCACCGGATATGCCATATTCGGTTACGCGTTTTCATATCAGCCCCTCTTCACTATACCTCCATCGACATTCCTGGGGTTCAGCCATCCACAGGCTCTTTTAATATACCTTGTAGTAGGAATCGTCGCAGGTTTCGGAGGTATACTTTATGTAAAGACATTCTATGGAATCCAGTCCCTTTTCATGAAACTGGGATTCATACCGAAATATTTCAGACCCGCACTGGGAGGACTGTTAGTGGGAATAATCGCAATAAAGTTTCCTCAGGTGCTGGGACTTGGATATGGCTGGATACAACTGATTTTCTTTAATAACCTTGCACTACTGCCTCTCTGGATTCTCATTGCGCTCTTCTTCCTGAAAATCATTGCAACATCTCTCACCATAGGTTCCGGAGGCTCAGGGGGAGTATTCGCCCCCGGTATAGTTACTGGAGCTTTTATGGGTGCAGCAATTGGGATAGTGATACATCCCTTCTTTCCGTACGTTAATATTGCTGAATTGACAATCGTGACCATGATAGCATTTTTCGGGGGTATTTCCAAGGCACCAATTTCTGTTTTGATAATGGGGACCGAGATGACAGGCGGTTTTGGGTTGTTTCTTCCGTTGATGCTTGCTTCCACAGTTTCCTACTTCGTTTCAGGAACAAAATATTCCATATACAAGGCTCAGGTGAAAAACAGGGAGGCTTCTCCAGCTCATCGGCTCGAGTACGAGAAGCCGGTAATGGATCAGGTATCAGTTTATGATGCAATGCAGACTAATTATCCTGCTGCCAGTCCCGACATGGATTTAAGGGAAGCCCTTGAAATGCTCCGTTCTACAAGAACCAAACTTATTGTTGTTCAGACCGATAACAAACTCAAGGGAACACTTTCAATTGAAACCATAAAACCTGACATGGATCTGTCAGCGACAAAAGTTTCTGAAATAATGGAAACTGACCCACTAATAATAACCGACGACGAGAATATACATGTGGCACTGGATACCCTGACAAGAAGTCCATCGGGGAAGCTTGTTGTCGTTTCTTCCAGGGACAGAAGCAGTGTCATGGGAACAATTGGTTTCTCGGAGGTGGCAGAAGCCTATAACCGGGAAATAAGGAAAATCAAGCTCCGACAGCTGGAACAGAGTTGATTTTTCGTAAACGAATAGTGCAAAAGTAGAAATCCCAAGATGATAATATCTATACAGAGACATAAATGGCAATCAATAATTCACAATACGGGTTGATAAGGCAGTTCAGTCCGGGAGACCTGGAAAGAGTTGTTGAGATTGCCTCGGATTCCCTGACGGAATATTACACCAACGGGCTTATCCTCGACCTGTACGAGACATGGCCACAAGGCTTTTTGGTTTTTGATTCCGGTTTCCGTGTGGACGGTTTCCTTATAGGTTCGAGGCACACGCAGAGTGAGGCGCGAATCCTTATTTTTGCTATAGACCAGAAGTTGAGAAACCGCGGAATTGGAGCTTTGCTAATCAATGAATTCATCGGTTTCTGCGGTAGGAGCAATTTTATGAGTATAAGGCTCGAAGTGCGGACCGATAATGACTCTGCAATTAACTTTTATAAAAGATTTGGTTTTGTGATAACATCGAGGTTGAAAGCATATTACAGCGATTCCTCCGATGCTTACACAATGTGGCGGATCGTCTAGAAGACTGCGAGTTTGCCTTCAACGAACATGTTAGTCAGGTTGCTTATGTTTGCCAGCCAGTCGTCGGCGATTCTCCTTATGTTGTTCTTCAGTTTTGAAGGATCTACATTTTCTGCATACATTACCTGGATGCTTGCAACATGCGGGTCGTCTATTCTCCTTCCAATCTGGGAAACGATCCTCACATGTACCTCCTCTATATCGCCTCCGTGCTCCTTGATAATGTCCTGCGCTATGAGATTGGAGAGCACATTGTAAAGCTTACCGACATGCGTGACAGGATTCTTTCCTGCAGCGGCTTCCATACTCATTGGTCTGTATGGTGTTATCAAACCGGTGACCCTGTTTCCCCTTCCAACTGAACCGTCGTCCCCGTTTTCCATTGAAAGCCCCGTGACTGTAAGATACTGTCCGGATTCTTTTCCGTCCTCGTCATCCGCCGTGTTTATAAAAATCTGAACCTCTTTGTCTGTAATGTTATGTGCGTTCTTGCTGATAAGTTCCTTCAGCTCTTCCTTGACTGAGAAGTACTGTCGGGAGTCCTTGACAAATTTATCGACATATGCCGCTGCAACTGTAAGATTAATCTTTTCCTTCTGCCTGAAGCCCATAACCTTGATATCGTACCCGATTGCGGGAAGCTTGGACTTCAGTGATGGGCCATTCAAAAATCTCTCAGTTTCGTACACCAGTTTTTCTGTATCGGTAAATGGCGCAAATCCCACTCCGAAGGAAGTGTCGTTTGCCCTCAGTTTTGAGGTATCATATATTTCATTCAGGTCCACCGAACCATGACCTATCCTGCAGTCTACCATGACATCTGCGTCCAGATCAAGATGTTTAAAATTGCTGCCTAAATATTCACGTGTGGCCTTAATCGCAATAGATTTGTACGGTATCCTGTCATTTCCAACTTTTGTGGTTGCCCTTCCACTGAGAAGGATATAAGTCGGTTCCAGTACTTTTCCTCCGCCAAATGCCGGGGCAGACTGCCCTCCAACAACCTCTACCTGATCAGTATTGTGGTGCAGTATCTTTCCGTATTCCTTAAGGTAATATCTGCTTAATGCCCTGCTGACAGATTCAGCAATACCGTCCGAAACGCTGTCTGGATGTCCAATGCCCTTCCTCTCTACGATCTCGACCTCTCTCTTTACTGTTGGTATCTGAATTATTCCTTCTACCGCGATATTTCTTTCCATTGAATTGCCTCTTTTCGTGTGATTTTAATATTAAAATAAAGGTTTTGTATTTGAATTAAACAAATTACCAGTATAGCGAGCATAATTACTGAGAGTAATCTTGTTATTCATTATCATTGGGACCTGTGAAAGTGAATTAAGGAGGTAGGCATTAAGGTTGAATAATGAGGATTCTTGCTAGTGTAGATGACAAGAGCAATCTGGATCACTTTCTCAGGAGTATATCGCAGTTTGTCACGGAAATTTTTGCCAGCGGAGGGACGCACAGGTTCCTGACAGATTCCGGAATAAAGTGCACAAACATTTCACAGTTGACCGGATTCGAAACGCTACTTGACGGGAGGGTTAAAACTCTGCATCCAGCTATTTTTTCCGGAATTCTGTCTGAGCGCGATGAACTGGGAACATCCCAGCTGAAAGAACATGGCTTTCCGCAATTCGACATGGTTATAGTAAACCTTTATCCCTTTGAAAAAGCTGCAAAAACTCATGACCTCCATGAAATGATTAAAAACATCGATATTGGCGGCTTTTCACTTTTAAGGGCTGCTGCAAAGAACTATGAGCATGTGATAATCCTGTCTGATCCACAGCAGTACGAGTCTGTGATGAATGAACTGATCCAGAACTCCAGAATATCACTGGAATCAAGGAAGAGACTGGCCCTGAAGGCATTTGCAAGAGCCGCTGACTACGACATCGCGATTTATAACGCCCTTACCATGGACTTCCTTGGAAACGCACCGGCCAGAATGTATCTTCGGGGAATCAAGGGAAAGGAACTGAGGTATGGGGAGAATCCTGATCAGAAGGGGTATGTCTATTCGGACGGGACTTCCCTTGGAGTGGCAAACGCGGAACAGCTCCAGGGGAAAGAACTGTCATACAACAACATTCTTGATGCCGATTCTGCATTCGAAACCGTTCTGGAGTTCACGGAACCTACCGCCGTGGTCCTGAAACACAACACCCCATGCGGAGTGGCTACTTCCGAGAACATATCGACTGCATTGAAAATGGCCATTGACGCTGACTCCGAATCTGCTTACGGATCGGTTATCTCGCTTAACAGGACGTTTGACGGGGCCTGCCTTGATGTGCTTTCAAGGCTCTTCGTGGAAGTGGTGATTGCACCGGATTATACGCTGGAAGCGATGGAGGGACTTAAAAAGAAAAAGAATCTGCGCGTCTTGAAGGTATCTATGACGCCTGATGAAAACCTGAGAGTCAGATCAATATCCAACGGATTCCTCGTCCAGAGCAGGCTTAAGACACAATTCGGAGATCTGGAACTGAAAACAGCAGAGAGCGCGACCGAATCGCAGCTTGCTGACCTGAAATTTGCATGGAAGGTTGTAGCCCACTGCCGCAGCAACGCCATAGTCCTTGCCAAAAACGGAGTCACTGTCGGGATAGGAGGAGGGCAGACCTCCAGAATTGAAGCAATGAGGGTTGCCATTCACAGGGCCGGAGAGAAAGCGAAAGGTTCTGCGCTGGCTTCGGACGCCTTTTTCCCGTTCTACGACAATGTTGAACTTGCGGCATCCGCGGGAGTGACCTCAATAATACAACCCGGTGGTTCAATAAGGGATGAAGAAGTTATAGCAAAGTCACAAGAACTCAAGGTGCCCATGTACTTCACAGGGAAGAGGGTTTTTCTTCACTGAATCCTCAGAATATCCTGAATATCAGGAATGCTGCGAGGAATCCTGCCACAGATCCCGTGTTGATATACGGCAATCCTGGTGCAGGACGGGACACATTGGTGAAGAACAGTATCAGCATTCCTGCGATTCCGCCAATCATGGGGAACAGCATAAATGGTATAAAGTCAGCTTTTCCGTACATGGCTGAGGACACCACCATTATGCATGGAAAAACTATATCTCCGAATCCAAGCAGCAGAGCCTTGTTGTCGTGAGATTCGGTTTCCCCAATCTTGATAGAATCGAGTTTGACCCCTTTCTGTGAAGGAAATACGAACAGCATGGGCAACTTCTCATTAAAGGCAATGCTGGCAAGTCCTATCATGTGTCTGGTCTTGTAAACCGCAATGTAATCATATAGGGCAAAAGCTGCCAGAAATACCACAGCGGCCCAAACTCCTATGACCAGTCCCCATATTGATGCCACACCGGCTGCAAGGAAGAAACCGGCTGTGTCCACAACGTACCATTCATTCTTGAATACGAGCAGGACGACCATTATGGCAGGGGCACCAAAGCTTATGGCGTAGTATTCGGGATAGTTCTGGGCAATGAAAATGCCAAGAATGCTCCAGATATAGAATACGATGTAAGCAATGACTGCAATAAATACCCATTTGAGAACCCTAGCCAGATTCTTTCTCGCGAGGATTAAGATAAGGCCGGAAAAAACCACTGCCGAGATCAGGTAGTATATGACGTATGAGAAACCGCTGGTACCGGATGTTGCACCGATGCCTGGAGATAGCGAATCAAGGCTCAATGACAGGAAAGTAGCGAAAACCGATGAGATAACGAATATCAGTATGCCGGCCAGTTCAGGAATCCTGTTCTTCAGATTTTTTCACCTTCGGTTTCTTCTTTTCCTTGTTGAACGAGCAATCCATTTTCGGGCAGAATTTCCATACCCTTTTGTTCCTGAAGTCAACCAGAATGGGTGCACCGCAATGTGTGCATACTTCACCTGTAGTTCTCAACTGTCCCATTTGTGGAGCCGGATATGTCACCTTGCAGTTCGGGTAGTTCGAGCATCCGAGAAACCTCTTCCCAAATCTCGATTGCCTCAGGATAAGATTCCCGCCGTCTTCAGGGCATTTTCCCATGATGTCTTTGTCGATGTTATGCTGACACTTGGGATTAATGCATCTTGTATCCGGCGACTGCCCTTTCCTGATTATCCTGATCAGGGGAAGACTGCAGATGTCACATTTTTCCTCAAGAATCTGAGGGGTCCCTCTTGAAGGACTGTAAAAATCAATGGTGCAGCTGTCATCGCTGCACTTGAGTTTTGAGAAGTCCCTGTTCCTCAGGAGGACTATGTCACAGTCGTGATACGGGCATTTTCCAATGGGATTCCCCCTCCTCAGTGCTGAAATTATGGTGTCCTTTATCAGGGCTTCTTTCTGCTTGAATTCCTTGAGTGCGTCAAGAAGCATGCCTCTAGATATCCCGACCACATTTTCCTTGCTGGTTTCCCTGTTTGCTATCCTGTCCATCTCTTTTTCAAGACGGGCAGTCATGTCGGGCTCAGTGATGTTTGATTCCACTGTGAGGAGCGCCTCTATGAGTCCCATACCAAGCTGTGTGGGCCTGACGGGATTACCTTCCACAAAGTTCCTCATCTGCAGCTTCTCGATTATGTCATGACGGGTACTCTTGGTTCCCAGATTCAGTTCCTCCATCTTCTTTATCAGCGATGCAAGGTCATATCTTCTTGGAGGTTTTGTCTTCTCCTCATTCAGGAACCACTCCTTGCCTTTCACGGTCTCATCCGGCTTGAGGTCCGGAATAATCACATCTTCCACTTTCCTGTACGGGTAAAGCTCTAGCCATCCATAGTCCAGCACCTTGGTACCCTTAGCTTCGAATTTATGTCCTTCCACATCAATTAAGGCTTCGGAGACTTCTTTCTGCCCATCCCTGTAAAGCGTAGCCAAAAACCTTCTTACTATTAATTCATAGATCTTTGCGTAATCCCCTTTCAGTGTTCCTTTCTTGGATGCCGACACTGGATATATGGGCGGGTGATCTGTTGCTTCTGTTCTGCCTCTGGATGGCCTGATGGTCTCCTGAGCAAGAACTTTTTCAACGTCGGATGAAAACTCAGTCTCCATCAGCTTATTAAGTATGTTTTTGAAGTAGATGGACTTCTGATAAACCATGTTATCCGTTCTCGGATAGCTTATGAACCCTCTCGTGTAAAGATTCTCAGCAATATTCATTGCTCGGGAAGGCGTGACGCCAATTCTTGAAGCCTCCCTGAGGAATTCCGTTGTGTTGAAAGGGGGAGGCCTCAGTATCCTCTCGTTCTTCTTGGAAAACTCCAGAACGGTACCGTTCTTCCCGTTGATTTCGCTGTAAATTTTTTCAGCTTCGTCTTTTTTCCATATCTGTCCGCCCTGGTAGCTCGCGGTGAAATCCCTTCGCTTGTTGAAAAGAATGCTTATGATCCAGTAGGGTTCCTCCTTGAAGTCGCGGATTTCAATTTCCCTCCTTACAATCAGGGCAAGTGTTGGGGTCTGTACTCTTCCCACGGATAGAAAATTTCTGCCCAGTCTCTTTGAGGCAAGCGAAAAGAATCTCGTCAGGACTGCTCCCCAGTAAAGGTCTATCTCTTCCCTCGCTGCTGCAGACTGTGCAAGATCATTATCTACCTCTGTCAGGTCCTGAAATGCCTTCCTGATCTCGTCGGGAGTAAGAGCGCTGAATCTCGCTCTCTTGATATCGGGGTTGCTCTTGATCTTTTTGAGAACGTTTGTCTCAACTATTTCCAGAGCTTCCGTTCCAATCAGCTCCCCTTCCCTGTCAAAATCGGTTGCAACTATAATGGTCTCAGCCCTGCTTGTCAGTGCCACAAGACTGTTGAAGGCGCTCTTATTCGTTACCTTGTGAACGATTCCTGACGAGGTCAGCGCTTCAAGGTTTGTGCTCTTCCACTCCTTCATGCTGTCCGGGAAGTCTATTGCCACTATGTGTCCGCTTAGTGGTATCACGACGTATGTATCGCTGTCTTCTCCGAATTCAATGTAGTTGAGTCCTTTTGACCTTTTCTGTTTTGACTTCCCGTCGGAAAGAATATACGCAATTCTTCTGGCAGCATCAGCTTTTTCTGTAATAATTACGTTTTTAGCGCCTTCTGTTTTTTGCAATAGATCGTCCCTCCTTTAAGTGCAGCATTTATTAAGAATTTTTTAAGGGGTGCAATTTGGGAAATATTCCCGGAGAGGGTGATGGAGCATTTCATTTCCGGCGAAGCAGAACAATAATTTATCCGGGTTACGTTATTGTAATGTTGAGAATAGATTACGAAAAGTATAACCGGATTTCAATTGAACCGTGCAAGAACGTATACCCACCATCAGAAGATACGTTCCTCGTGCTGGATAATATTGTCCCCGGTCATACTGTTCTGGAAATCGGATGTGGATCTGGCATAATATCAGTATACTGTGCTACACTGGGCAGTACCGTCACTTGCTGTGACGTATCCGAAGCGGCTCTGGCATGCACGGAAAAAAATGCTATCAGAAATCATGTCACACTGGATTTGATAAATTCAAATCTCTTTCAAAGAATCACTGGAAAGTTTGACACCATAATCTTCAATCCGCCATATCTTCCGACGGAGGACAGGATAGAAAACTCAGAACAGTGGGACGGAGGAACGACAGGTTTCGACATAACCAGGCCATTTCTGAACGACGCTGCCGATCATCTCGAGGATGGCGGAACAATATATCTGATACTTTCTAGTCTTACAAACATTGACGCTCTTGTGAGCGAGTATAAAAATTATGATTTCAAGGAAAAAGCAAGGGATTCATTTTTCTTTGAAACTCTGTTTCTGTTTGAAGTTCATAAAAAATAGGTTTTTGGAGTTACTCCTACTTCACCTTTTTCGATCCGTGCGTTGAACCAACATAGGTCACAGTGAAACTTGTCCCATCGCTGTTGAGTAAACTTGGCTGCGCCAGTGTCGAACTGTATGTCACCATTGTTATGCTTTCATAGGAAAATGAAGATATACTTCCAGCAACACCGGATATGGTAGCGTTAGCGGTGCCGATGATTTTTGTGTAGTTCTGGCCAAAGTACGCCGTTCCGAAATCCGCAAGCGTGCTCAGGTGACCGTTCACCTGTGGCCTCTCCTCTATCCACTCAGCGGACAGCTTTGAAGAGGCGTATGTTACCTGTTTATAGAAGGTCTCGTGTTTGGTTGTGTCATTAAGGTAGATATTCCAGAGATTCGACGTACTGCTGACTGTGAAGATATGGGCCTGCATTATGTCTCCAGGCGTAACCGTCATGCCAGTAATTGTTGTTTCTGCTGCCGGCAGGAGTTCCCACCATGCGGAATAGGATGTCGCTCCTCCGCCATTGTAGTCAGATTCCGTACCAGTCTGTATCAATGAACTGTCACCACTGAAGAATCCGCCGATTCCTATCCATTGGGAGGAGTAGGTTGCCTTTTGCCCGGATCCGGTTACGTTCTGGACTATCCACGAGCCGGCAACGCTGGTTACAGTGGCCGAGGGGCTCTTCATGTTGGACGATGCAACATAACCGGCCCAGTTCAATGAGTTGGTGTTCTGCATAACTGCTGCGTGGTTAGCCGTGCCATTCTGTGTATTTGGTGCATAGCTTCCAAAAGCAGGGACAAATGCCACCTGAAGGAAAGCCAGTACAACCAGCGAAATTAGGAATGCCTTCTTATTCATGAAATAAATAAACACTGGTGCCATAAATATTTTCCTTAATGCCTGGAGAGCACGCAAATGGTCGGATTATCCATAAAATATTCATAGCCAGAGAGAATTCATCAGCACTTCTTACCTATATTGGCTAAAATTGCATAATGCCTGACAATTATGCATGCCATTAGATGGCAGTATCGCGGCTTCTTTCAAGTATAAAGTACAGCGATTTATCCGCATCTTCATGTCCGCCACAGCAGAATGCAGATGACGAACCTACAGGAAAATTATATCCAGTTATGATACAAATTTATGCTGCATAATACTTAGGGGTCAGAACAGATGGTCACGATTCAGGATCGTATTAAGGAGATCGAAGAAGAGCTCAGGAATACTGAGTATAACAAGGCTACCCAGAAGCACATCGGTCTTCTCAAGGCGAAACTTTCAAGGCTTGAGATCGAAGCAGTATCCCATAAGAAGGGAGGAGGGGAGGGCTTTTCAATTCCCAAGTCCGGAGATTCCACTGCGGCTCTCGTAGGTTTCCCGAATGTCGGCAAGAGTAGCCTTCTCAATGATCTGACCTCACAGAAAAGCGAGATTGGCAACTTTGCTTTTACGACTCTCAGGGTTGTTCCCGGAATTCTTCATTATAAAGGGGCACAGATACAGATTCTTGATTTGCCTGGGATAATAGAGAACGCCAGTGCAGGATCCGGAAGGGGAAGAGAAGTTCTCAGCATAGTCAGAAATGCTGACCTCGTCCTGGTGGTTACCGATGTGGATGCAAAGGGTGTAGACAGGATCATTTTTGAACTGCATCGCGCAGGAATAGTTCTCAACAGGAGAAAAAGGAACATAGCGATCAAAAAGTCCAACAGCGGCGGAATCAGGATACACAAACCGAGAAAAGTAAGTGTAAAGGATGACGAGATAAAGGATGTCCTGAAAGAGTTCAAGATAACAAATGCCGAAGTGTTCATAAGGGAATCAATAACCATGGACGATCTTATAGATCATCTGAAGGGGAATACGATCTATGTCCCGGGAGTGTTTGTCGTAAACAAGATAGATCTTCCTCACGATCCGGAAAATATCGAAAAACTGAAGCACCATGGCAGGGTCATAGAGGTATCCGCGTCGGCCAGAATTGGGATTGACGAACTGAAGGAAGCAATTTACCAGTCCCTTGAACTGATCAGGGTATATCTCAGGGAAAAATCAGGATATGTCGATACTGAGAGGCCACTGCTGCTGAAGAAAGGGGCAATAGTCAGGGATGTGGTAAGGAAGATCAGCAGGGAAATGCTGGAAGCTTTCAGGTATGCAATAATAACCGGTCCGCAGAGAAAACAGAATGAACTTAGGGTAGGACTTGATTATGAGCTGCTTGACGGGGACGTGATGACAATCATAAGCAAAAATTAGGGGATGTTTTTGAAAGTTGCAAGAAAGGTCAGGTTTTATGGAGTTGTTCAGGGAGTAAATTTCAGGAACAAAATGGCAAGGCTGGCTAAAATGATGGGTATCACCGGATGGGTAAGGAACCTTGACGACGGGTCGGTTGAAGCACACCTGGAAGGGGATCAGGAAATAATTCAGTCAATGATACACAGATCCTGCACAGAATTTTTCCCCGCAAAGGTGGAAAAATTCACCTCTGAAGAGACGGAGGCAGAGAACTCAGCTGATTTCGTGGTTATCAGGTGACCATGAAGTGCTTGTACCCGAGTTCCTTCAGTTTTCCCATCAACTCCTTCATGTGAACCTCATCCCTGACATTCACCGTGAAAGTAACCGTCTGATAACCAACTGGGGTGTCCCTTGAGAGGTTGTCTACTTCCACGTGATATATGTTCCCGCCAGTTAATGATATGATCGATGATATCTTGTGAAGGGTCCCAGGTCGATCAGGAATCTTGAACTCAATCCGCACGAGCTTCGATTCTGTTTCAAGGGCTTTGTAAATGATCTTGGAAAGAAGCAGGAAGTTAATATTGCCGCCTGAGAGCACCACGGCGACTTTCTTGCCTGTTATTTCTATCTTGTGTTCCATAATCGCAGCCAGTCCTGTAGCAGCAGAAGGTTCAACAAGGGTCTTGTTTCTTTCCAGTAATTTAAAGAGTGCCATTGCTATGGCTTCATCGCTTACTGTAACTATTTCGTCAACATTCTTCCTGACGATGCCGAATGTCATGTCACCCGGGTATTTAACGGAGATTCCGTCAGCTATGCTGTCACCACTGGTATGTGCAACTATTTTTCCTTCCTCTACAGATTTTTTCATGGAATCAGATAGTTCCGATTCCACCCCGATTACCCTGATCCTGGGGTTTGCATGCTTTGCTGCAATGGATATGCCCGAAATCAATCCGCCTCCGCCGACAGGGACAACGATAATGTCCACATCTTTCAGGTCTTCGAGTATCTCAAGCCCGACAGTGCCCTGCCCTGAAATAATATAGGGATCATTGAAGGCCTCAATGAAAGCACGCCCTTCGCGCTTCCTTATTTCTTCCGCTTCAGCCCTTGCATCAGTATAGTCCATCCCTTTCAGAACCACCTCTGCACCGTACCCCTGAACGGCGTTTACCTTGGCAGGGACAGTATATTCCGGCATCACTATCTTTGCGCTCAAATTATTGAACCTGGCTGCAAAGGCAACTCCCTGGGCGTGATTTCCGGAACTTGCTGCGATTATTCCTTTCCTTTTCTCCTCTTCTGTAAGCTTCGAGGTTCTGTACAGTGCGCCCCGGATCTTAAAAGACCCTGTTTTCTGGTGATTCTCCATTTTGAAGTAGATATCACCTCCAAGCATCGCACTGAAGGTGCTTGAATGCAACAGTTCAGTTCTGTTGACCTTCCCCCTGAGGTAAGCCTGGGCTTCAAGAAGATCCTCTATATCAGGTTTCCCGTTTTTCACATTAATTACTCCATTTGAATCTTGTTCTGTACTTCGCGCATTCCTGCATTGTAGATTTTCTCGCAATCGTCAAGGAAGTTTTTAATCTTTATCTTCTCAGATTCGACCATTGCTTTGTCGTTCAGTGATTTTAGATTTATTGCAATGTTCTGGATTGCACCTTTTAACGCAGCCAGGGAGAATTCCAACGCACACCCCGCATCAGTAACCGCGTTTTTGTTGCCGTATTCAGCAAGGGTTTTAGCATTCCGCAGTATCTCTCTGGAAACTTCAGCTATTTCCCAAGGCACCTTTATGGCAAGTTTTGCAGCTTTTTGAATCGCCGCGGTACGCATCTCCTTTTCATGGTCGCTCGACCTCGGGAGTTTCCATGCGCTGACGATCTCGTTGAATGCCTTTTCATCATCCTCCATAAGTTTCCTCAGTTCACCTGTTATCTCGTTGGATCTTGCAAGAATTTTCTGCATGAGTTCCTGATGATCCTCATATCCTTTCTTTCCTATGGTCAGCCCGGCAACCATGGATGAGAGAGAGGCAGCAACTATCGACACTGATGCACTGGCCGCTCCGCCTCCTGGAGCAGGGCTTGGACTCGCAAGTCTGATCATGAATGAATCGAGCGATTCCATTTTCATCCCCATATTTTTTTCTCCAGAATCTGATCCACATTAAATCCATTCAACTGAAGGTAAAATCTCGCAGATTCAACCAGCGCCTCCAGAGGAATCAGTCCAACCACTTCCGACTCTCCCACCGATATCCCATATCTCGATGCCTCAAGTTTTACAAGTTCGAAAGCCCTGTGTATTGGAGTCTTCCTGAAGTTTGTCAGGTTCATCGATATCTGAACCATTTTCTTATCCTCAAGGAAAAACGCAAGAGCCTTTACAAATGTGAAACCGCCGTCTTTTGCCCTCAACGCACTGGCAATTTTCTTCCCGGCTGACATATCCTGGGTATTGAGATTCACATTGTACGCAACGAGGAAATCTCTTGCACCAATGATGGTAGCCCCTGCAGTGTCCACCTTTGACGGCCCGAAATCCGGTTTCCATTTCGGGTCAGTTATTGATGCCCGGATCTCCTCATACTGGAAATTCTTGCTCCTGATATTCTCAAGATTTCTTCTTGATTCCAGAAAAGACGCGTCCCCATACATGTAAACCGGGATTTTCAACTCATTTCCTACCCTCTGTCCAAGTTCTCTCGCCAGAATTACACAGTCTTCAATTTTCGCACCTGAAAGTGGTATGAACGGCACCACGTCAGACGCACCGAATCTCGGGTGCGCGCCGGAATGACTGTTCAAATCAATAAGCCTGGATGCTTTTTCAATCCCTCTGAATGCTGCCTCTACTGCATGATCCATGTCGACTGTAAATGAAACAACGCTTCTGTTGTGATTCTCATCGAGTTCAACATCCAGTATTCTGACAGTTTCCACAGAAGAAATTGCAGAAACTATGTCATCTACCTTTCCCCGATCGCGTCCCTCGCTGAAGTTGGGAACACACTCGATTGTCTTCATGTTCAGCCATTGTGACCTCAAATATTAAATTTTGAGCAATTTGTTATCTTGTAGCATTACGGGATGATCCAGGAAACACTCAACTCAAAAATGATTGGTTAATTACCAGTTCCTGGATGAATCAGAAACTATTAAAGGTCGAAAAGCAATTCGTTATTTAAGCAAAAAGTCACGACAAAAATTAGTAAATATTAATAAGATCAGATGTGGTAAATCATTACTTATCATATTGTTGATCAACTCAGATAATATATATTGCTGAAATTGATCTCAATCCAGCTATCGGATTGACGCAATATACTAACTTGAAAACCGGTATATTGCGCGTCGACAGGATGATAATATTGCCAACAGAAAGGGTGGTACAATGATTAGTGATCAGGAATACAAAATAAAGAAGATAATCAAGAGGGATGGATCTGAAGCAGAATTCGAGAAATCCAAGATCTCCAGAGCCATCTATAAGGCTATGCTCTCGGTTAAGACAGGATCGATGAAAGAGGCCGAGGAAATCGCAGATAAAGTCATCAGGGAAGTTGAGAAAGAGACTCTTGAACCGACTGTTGAGCAGATTCAGGACCGTGTTGAAACCGTCCTCATGGCAGCCTCCAAAAAAGGAAACAGATACAACGAGGTTGCCAAGGCATACATACTTTACAGGGAAAGACGCAGAACAATCAGGGAAGAGAAGGAAAGACTCGGTGTCAAGGATGACCTGAAGCTTTCTATCAACGCCATCAAGACCCTGGAAGCAAGATACCTCCTGAAAGATGAGGAGGGAAAGATCATCGAGACGCCTACACAAATGTTCAGGCGTGTGGCAACGCACATTGGGATTGTGGAACTCCTGTACGATTACAGGACTTACCAAAGGACCGGAAAACTACCGAAGAACGGGAGAGTTATCGGAGGTCTCGCCAAGACCCATCTGGAAATTCTTGAGAGGGCTTTCAATCATCTTGTGAAGGAGAAGGAACTGAAGGGGACCCTGGAGGAGTTCATGGAATTTGCCCAGACAAAGCCAACCTCTGCGCCTGAGACTATCGACAAGTACTACGACATGATGTGCAAGCTGGAATTCATCCCGAACTCACCCACTCTTATGAACGCTGGCGCAAGGCTTGGACAGCTGTCAGCATGTTTCGTGCTTCCTGTCGGAGACAGTATTGAAGAAATATTCGACTCACTGAAGTATCAGGCCATGATACACAAATCCGGCGGGGGAACAGGCTTCTCGTTCTCAAGACTGAGGGAGAGGGATGACCTTGTAGGATCAACAAAAGGTGTCGCTTCCGGTCCCGTATCTTTCATGAAGATATTTGACACCACAACAGATGTCATCAAACAGGGCGGAAAGAGAAGGGGCGCCAACATGGGCATTATGAGGTACGACCACCCTGATATAATGGACTTCATAACAAGCAAGGACTCGGAGAACACTATACTGAGCAATTTCAACATATCAGTTGGATTGACAGACGAGTTTTTCGAGAAACTTGACGAAGACGACTACATAGAACTGAGGAGTCCAAGAAGCGGAAAGATCGTCAAGAGGATCAAAGCCAGAACAATGTGGGAAACCATAGTCAACAAAGCCTGGCAGACCGCTGATCCCGGACTGATATTCCTTGATGAGATCAACAGAAAGAATCCTGTGAGGCACATTGCGGATATTGAGGCTACAAACCCTTGCATAACGGGGGATACGCATGTCTTTACTGCAAACGGAATCATGAAGGCTGCAGACCTTTACAGGAACGGAAGCCCGGTTGATGTCGTAACAGACAATAGGAACTCCAGGAAGAAACTACAACACGCTTCCAACATGATCATGACCGGCGTTAAACCGGTGATAAAGCTCAGAACAAAGGAAGGTTTCAGTATAAGACTCACGAAAGACCATCTTGTATTCAGCCACGAGAGAGGATGGATAAAATCCGACGAGTTGAGGATAGGAGAAAGAATACGGATCCTTAACAATGGAGGAGGCTTCGGAAAAGAGGGGAGACTTGAGGAGGGAAGAGTACTTGGATGGCTTGTCGGTGACGGGCATATCAACAACGGGCCTGGAAACAAGAGAGCAGTTCTTTCCTTCTATGATTCTGACAGGACACTTGCACAGGATTTCGCCGGATACGTAAACGGAATCATCAGGCCGGCTTTGAACAACAGGGAATATGAAGTTTCTGTTGTAAATGTAGAAAGCAGGAACCTGGGTTCAGTTGCCTCCGAAAGGCTCAGGGAGTATGCACTTCAGGTTGGCCTGGAAGAGACCAAGCTCAAGGTCCCTGACCTGGTAATGGCAGGAAACGAGGAAATGCAAAAAGGTTTCCTGCAGGCACTCTTTGAGGCAGATGGAACAGTATCAAGCGCTTCAGGGTCAAGGCACAGTGTAAGACTTGCCTCAATAAGCGAGGAACTTCTTGAGGAAGTGCAGTTACTGCTGCTCAACTTCGGAATTTACAGCAGGATATACAGGAACAGGAAACCTGCAAGACTATCGCAGATGCCTAGCCCCGACAGAGCCCTCACAATGTATCAATCCAAGCCGTATCATGATCTGGTCATTACGGGAAGGAGTCTGCTCACATACGCTGAAAAAATTGGATTCCTCTCAGGACGCAAGGCAGAGAAGCTGGATAAAGTGGTTGAGAGCTATACCCGTGGGCCATACAAAGAGAGCTGGATTGCCACTGTTGAATCCAAAGAGGATGATGGCGTTGAAGAGGTATTTGATCTAATAGAGCCAAATAGCCATTCATTTGTGGCAAATGGCATTGTGATTCACAATTGTGGTGAACAGCCGCTCATGCCGTATGAACCATGCAACCTCGGTTCCATAAACCTTGGTAAGTTTGTGAAAGACGGTGAAATAGACTGGGTTCACCTGAAGGAGATAATACAGCTGTCCACAAGATTCCTTGACAATGTCATTGACGCCAACAAGTTCCCGGTTGATAAAATCGAGAAGATGGCAAGAACTACCAGAAAGATAGGTCTCGGATACATGGGATTCGCGGATCTGCTGGTTCTTCTCGGGATTCCGTATAACAGCGGGGAAGGTCTCGAAATAGGTGAAAGAGTGATGAGTTTCCTCGACGACGAAAGCCATGCCGAGTCTACAGCACTGGCAGAAGAAAGGGGAGTTTTCCCTGGATGGCACGGTTCAACCTATGAGATGAACGGCGTGAAGATGAGGAATTCCACCACAACAACTATTGCTCCCACAGGAACCATATCCATAATAGCGAACTGCTCGTCATCGATTGAGCCGCTGTTTGCAATCGCTTTTGTCAGGCATGTTCTCAACGGACAGGAACTGATGGAGGTAAATCCGATCTTTGAAGGCATGCTGAAGGACAGGAACCTGTACTCGGAAGACCTTATGCACGAGGTAGCCAGATCCGGCAATCTCCACGGAATCGATCTTCCAGGTGACATAAAGAGGATATTTGTGACTGCTCACGAAATCGATCCGGAATGGCATGTCCTAATGCAGGCAACATTCCAGAGATACTGCGATTCCGGAGTTTCCAAGACAATCAATCTGCCGTCAACGGCCACTCCCGACGACATTGCCAAGGCGTACATAATGGCTCACGAACTACACTGCAAAGGCATAACAGTATACAGGGACAACAGCAAGTCTGTGCAGGTACTGTACTCTGGAACAAAGTCGAGGATGAGTGAGAAGAATGAGGCAATGGAAAAAAAGAAACCTGAGGCTGAAAAGCAGACCATAGAACTCCTGACAAAGGTTCCCGACAAATACCTGAAGCTGGATGCGACATTTGATCCAGCATGCCCCACGGGAAAATGCGACAAATAATCCTCTAAATTTTTTCTATAATCATCCCATTAGCCATTCCGCCACCTTCGCATATGGCTATCAGACCATATTTTTTCCCTTTTTCTTCAAGAGTGTTCAGAATGGTTGACATTATCCTGGTTCCAGTGGCTCCAAGGGGGTGTCCTATAGCTATTGCCCCGCCATGCACATTTACTTTGTCCCACGGAATGTCATGCTCGGACTGCCACGCAAGAACAACGGAAGCAAAAGCTTCGTTCACTTCAAACAAGTCTATCTCTGAAGCGCTCATTCCTGCTTTCTCCAGCACTTTGCTCGTGACTGGAATCGGGCCGGTAAGCATAGTAACCGGATCTACACCGATTGCAGCCATTGAAACTATTCTTGCTCTCGGTTTAAGGTTGAACTCATCTACAGCTTCCTGGGAAGCTATTACAGAAACACTTGCTCCGTCGGAAATCTGGCTTGAATTACCGGCGGTAACGAGATTCAGTCCATGAAAGGCAGGCTTGAGGAGTTTCATTTTCTCGAGGTCAGGATTTTGCCGTATGCCTTCATCCCTGTCGAGAATAGTCAAAATTTCAGTTCCGTCTCCGTTAACATCAGCTTCAACCGGCATTATTTCCGCCCTTGATCGCTCCATGGCAGCTGCCGCTTTGAGATGGCTTGTGTAGCTGAACTCGTCGAGATCATCCCTGTCAAAGCCGTATCTTTCCGCGATCATTTCCGCGCCCTTAGCCTGATTGAACCATTCCCGGTCAAGGCCATAGCGGACAACGAGACCAAGAGTTATTGGATTACCCGTGCTGTTAATAGTGCTTCCCATGGGTACCCTTGACATGGATTCCACTCCGCCGGCAATAACCAGATCCTGTGTTCCAGACATAACTGCCTGTGCTGCAAAAGTTGATGCCTGAAGGCTGGATCCACACTGTCTGTCAATGGTAGTTCCCGGAACATTTTCCGGAAGACCTGCGGAGAGCCATGCATTTCTCGCTATGTTGAAGCCCTGATCCCCTGCCTGGCTCACACATCCGATTATCAAATCCTCGACTCTGTTTGGAGGTATCTTTGTTCGGGACAATTCACCCTTAAGCAGGTTACCGAGCAGATCCACCGGGTGGATATCTTTCAAGGAACCGTTTCTCCTACCTATGGGTGTCCTGATTGCGTCGACAATATAGGCATCCCCGATTTGCATATTTTTCAAAGAAAAATCCTCCGTATTTAAATAGAAAATATGCAAAGCAATTTAAATTTAACTCATTTAAAAATTCCTTATAGTTCTGTATCGCTGACGGCCATTAAGCCATGGATGCAAACCGGAACGTGTATGTGAAATTATTATAGTTGGTGTCAGTACCATTATCAAATGCCGCTGCCCGGTATCTATTTCTTGGTCGTGGAAACTGCATTCTCACTGATTCTGGCTTTTTTACTGGTGTTCCTAGTGCCTGTCGCATCCGGTCATGGAAAAGCCATTCTTGCGCTGATCTTCTTTTTCTCCGTATCTTTGTGCATAATTCTGAGTTACAGTGATGTCAGCCTTTATCCGATCAGCAATGCTATAGTTCTCTCATATGGAATCAGTGGAGGTGTCGCATTATCAAAGCTGCTAAAACATAAATTCGCATATTACGTAATTATATTGTCCATTCTGGCTTTTCTTGACCTGCTCTCATTCCTCTCCGGGGCACAGGGCGGTATGCCATCCGGTTCGGTGTACCTCTACCTCAACACTGTATATTTTCTCTATGGACCACATGTCATAATAGGTGGAGGAGACATCGTATTTATTGCAGCGGTTCTGAATTATTTTTCTGAAGATGGGGCAAGGAGGAAGGAATTGCTCCTTATCTCGGTAGTTGCAATGATCCTTCTCCCTCTGGTAGTCAGTGTTCCCATCCGGATTCTGTACAATTATCAGGATGGATTACCCTTGCTTCTGTCGGTTCTTGCCACTCTGATTTTATTCAAGGTTTTGCGAAGAGGGTCTTTGAAAACATTGGTTCACGGACTCTCCTAAAAATTAAAAAAATGAGTATCGACAATGGTTAACTACTCGATTATTGATATATATAATTGGGGGAAATGAAATGGCAAAAAAACTGGATGGAAAAGTGGCTATCATAACCGGAGCCGGATCGGGTATAGGTCGTGCAACGGCGCTGCTCTTTGCACAGGAAGGAGCAAAAGTAATAGTTGCAGACATAGTTGACAAGCAGGGAAAAGAGGCAGCAGAGGCAATAAAAAAGAACGGTGGTGAGGCTGTTTTTATTCATACGGATGTAAGCAAGACAGAAGATGTAAAAAATGTCATCAAAGAGGCGGTTACACGCTACGGACGACTTAACATTATGTACAACAACGCAGGCATTGAGGGACAAATGAAGGATACTGCAAATTATCCTGAAGATATCTTTGACAGAAT
>JAMDDH010000008.1 GCA_023488885.1 Thermoplasmatota archaeon
ATGTCTTTCCATAAGGCGCATTACGGGCAATAACGCGTCTCTTACATCATGGCCGAGTTCTGTGAGTGAATAGGTGACCCCTTCTGCCTCGGCCTGCCTCAGGATTAAACCAAAATCCTGTAGCTCCCTTAGCCTCCTGGAGATTATAGTCGAGCTGGAATAAGGGATGTCGTTTAGTACCTCGTTAAAGTTCTTCCTGTTGCCGCTGTTTCCTATAACACCAATTATCATTATTGTATACTTCCTACCAATAAGATTCAGTACGGGCAGTGAAGGATCCACACATACAACATGGTCCCGGTCCTCAATCATGCACGCTTTATTTTTGTTTGCAAGTCTTTTCTTCTCCATGTTCAGTGGCATTTTTTCTTCCCCCATCGTTTCATTTATATAAGTAAAATAAAGTTTACGTAGTCCTATTAGTAATTCTCTGTAATGACAAACAATGGAAGAAAAGAAAGTGAAACTCCGAATATACGGAATGACCTGTGATGACTGCGTTCGCACCATTTCTAGCAGTCTGAAAAAGCAACCCGGTGTTTTGGATGTCAAGATATCACTTCAGGAGGGCACCGGTGAAGTGAAGATCGAACCTGCAGGCCTGAGCCCTGAAGGCATCCTAAAGAATCAGGTGTTCTCCAAGGGGTCACACTACAAAGCAACCCTCGTAGAGTAATTATGTGGTGAACAGAGATGAGCGAAGAGATAAAGCATTTTGACCTTGTGATTCTAGGTCACGGGGCCGCCGCTTTCTCTGCTGGTATAAAGGCATCAGAACTCAGCAGCGGTGAGATGAGTATAGCAATGATTGGAACCGGGCCCCTCGGAGGAACATGCGTAAATGTAGGCTGTGTACCATCCAAGTACTTACTAGAGGCTTCACACAGGGTCTTCAGGCCGAAACATCCAAAAATGGAGGGCATTTACGAAACCAATGTGGTTCATGACTTCTCTGCCGTGATGAAAGGACTGCGCTCCTATGTGAAGCAGGCGAGGGAGTCAAAGTATGTAGATGTGATGAGAAGTTATGAAAATGTTGCCCTTTACGAAGGACTTGCCAGATTCACTGACCGAAAGACCGTGGAAATAAGCGATCCAAAGGGAAAGAAGATTGGAAAAGTGTCAGGTTCAAACATCTTGATTGCCACAGGTTCCCGCCCATCTATTCCAAACATAGACGGTCTCAACGATGCGGGTTTCCTAACCAGCGACACAATATGGGGTATTGATGAGCTCCCCTCATCCATTGCCATAGTGGGTGGAGGAGCAATTGGACTGGAGATAGGGCAGGCTTTACTGCACTTCGGCTCAAGCGTCACTGTTATTGAAGCTTTGGATTCCTTGCTGCCACAGACTGAGCCTGAGATAGGTTCTGCCATCAGAGCACTTCTGGAGAAGGAAGGCATGAAATTCTACATGAAGGCAAGGGTTAGCAGCGTTCACAAATCGAGCAAGAATAAGATAGTGGAGGTCATTACGCACAAAGGCAGGGAGAGAGTTGAGGTTGATGAGATCCTTGTTGCAACTGGGAGATTGCCCAATACGGACACCCTCAATCTCGATGCGGCAGGAATCAAGACGGATCCAAGAGGCCAGGTGCTCACGGAACGTTCCATGAAAACAACTTCACCGGGAATATATGCAGCAGGGGATTGTGTTTCAAAGAGACTGTTTCTGGAAACACTTGCTGCCAGGGAAGGGGTTATAGCAGTGAGCAACATGTTCGGAGAGGATCTGAGAATCGATTATGATTCCTCAACTTGGGCCGTCTTCACCTACCCGCAGATTGCGGGTGTCGGAATGACAGAAAACGAATTCTCCAGAAAGAATGGGTCCTGTTCATGCAGGACTTTTCCTCTTTCAAACCTCACAAAGGCCAGCATAATTGGAGAAACAGAAGGCCTCATAAAAATCACCGTCGATCCTAAGGACAACAGGGTAGTTGGAATGCATATAATGGCACCTAACGCAACTGACATAATAACAGAGGGGGCATATGCAGTCCAGAATGGCTATAAAATCAACGACATAATAGCCACGAGCCACATCTTTCCTTCGATGTCAGAGGGTATAAAAAATGCTGCCCAGTCATTCATAAGAGATTTATCGATGATGTCATGTTGTATGGAGTGAGAAAATGAGTACAAAAGAGGTACAGTCTAACCAGGCTTTTCATAAGACAGTGGAGTCCGTCAAAGCTTCTGTAGAGGCGGCAGGGCTGAAAATCATATCAGTTATAAACGCGCAGGAAAATCTTAAGAAAATAGGCATAGATACGAGAGGAAACACCATTCTGGAGGTTTTCCACCCGAAACTCGCCAAGGAAGTGTTCGATAATGACATCAGGGCTGGCATTATCCCGCCCTTAAGGATTTACATCTACGAAGGGAGCAGCAGTACGCATGTCGTGATACAGAACGCAGTCGAGCTTTTCTCCCCGTATAAAGGATTGATAGACCTTGCAAAAAGAGTGGATGAGATGCTTGACTCTGTCGTCAGGTCAGTGAAATAATCCATTAGCTTAACCCGGAAAAGTGATATTATTAAATTTGGATGGGCCAAAAGATCATTCTATGACCCGTATTTTTCCGTAATTAAAGAGGCTGCGAGCAACGCTCCAAGGGAGGGTACAGACGAAATTGTGAAATCCAGTGGATTTCCTGCTATGTATGAGAAAATTGTCAAGGCTATTGCAGGAGGATGTGCGAGGTTGGTAAATGTAACAAAGGCAAAACCAATTACAACATTTATTACCATTCCAGCGAGACTCCCACCTAAGAAAAAGTGAAGGATATCCGATGATAGTATCACGAGTGCATAGGTGGTGGCCAGACTCCACCTGCTTGAAAACTTTGTGTTCCTCTCGAATATTAGAGATATGCGGAAACTGCATATTGTGTCGCCAAGATGTGATTTCCCTTGATTGTTATTAGGGAAAAAATAACAGCACAGTTTCGGTATTTGGTCTAGAAAACAAGAACCTTCGCGGCCCACAAAGTCCAGTCGCTAAGCTGATCCATGGATCCTCGACTTATCCCATCAACCAGCTCCTCATCCTTCATTCCTCTCGCATCCATGCAAGTTCCACAGGCACTGATCTTTACTCCCCGCGTTGCCAAACCTTTCAGCATTGTTTCTAAATTATAATACCCCTGTGCCACCTTCTGCGACCTTTTCGCCGTCAGAACGGAATCGCCGAAAAGAAAAATGTGAATCGTCTCACTATCCTGTTTCTTCGCAATCGCCAGTGCCAGACGAAGTGCATTATATGTCTTTTCAGAACCATATGGCGGATCATTCAGGATAAACAATGTCTCATTCATTCTACATCACCACCGCACTCTGATGCTTCATTTCAGGAAACATTAGAACCAGTGCCTCATCCAGTATTTTTCGAATGCAACCTTCTGAACATGCCATATGCTTCCCGGTTCCCTGAAGTCTATGAGCGGTCTTGGTTCTTCCAGAAATTTTCCTTTCATAAAGGCGCTCTTGCCATGGCCTGTTTCCAGGAAGCACGCTCCTTCTCCATCCCAATCTCTCATTTTTCCGCTTCCTGCTATCGCGTTGGCAATGTTGTTAGCAACAACCTTTGCCTGACCATGAGCGAAAACCCCTGCCTTGGGGAGATATGGTACATAACCTCTTGGTGTGGGGATAGAAGCAACATCTTCGATCGCAAAGACCTCGGGGAATCTTGTCTCAAGGGTTTTCACATTAACTGGAATCCATCCACTGGAATCGGTCATACCGGCCTTCACTACAGGTTCAGGCGCCGCATGGGGCGGAACAGAAAAAAGGAGATCGTAATCCATGGTCTCACCACTTTCGAAGACGAGATTATTCTTTTTTACTTCCTTCAGCTTCAGCCGTGGATGGTAATTTATCCCTCTTGATCCCAGGAGCTTCAGAACCTTGTCCGCTATCTCAGGTCCTACCGAGGGGACGGGATTGGGCTCGGGGGTGTAAAAGTTGATCTGGATATTTTCCCTGATTCCCTTTCTCGAGAAATAATCGTCCAGCAGGAAAGCCACCTCATATGGAGCAGCAGGGCACTTGAAAGGAAGTCTTGAAATTCCAATTGCGACTGAACCATGATCAAAGCCTGCAACGGCATCCCTGAATGATGCAGCCGATTCAAGGTCATAGATGTGGTGGGCATACTCTGAAAAGCCAGATACAGCATCCGGATTATATTGGGTGCCGAGGGAAATTATTAGGAAATCCCCAGTGTATTCCGAAACAGCAGTCTTAACGGTTTTTCTCACCGGGTCAATTGAAGTTATCTCTTCGTTAACAACATTTATGCCTTTTCCCGAAAGAACACCCAGGTCTTTCTGCACTTGATCCCGGGTTCTCTTACCGATCATAAGCCATGGATAAGAAGGGGGGAACTGAAAATACCGCTTTCTGTCAATAACCGTGATGCTGGCCTTCCCCTTCAGCTTATCCGCCAGGATGTTCGCTGCGGCTAGACCACCTATGCCGCAACCCAGAACAAGAACATTTTTCCTTTCCACATCCGTTTAATCTGATTTAATTAAAGATGTTTTTCATAGGTGCAAGCATTGTGTCAGAGAATCTGTTAATGCAGAATAGATCAGAAAAACATATGAAATCACTGCCACTACAAATCCCAATGACATGGTGAAAGACAGGATATTATTTTGGAATCCGGTCAATATGAATTCAAGTCCGCTCATTCCTGCAAGGAAGATCGAGATTGAAGCTATGGCACTCAACATGGCTGATTTGTGGTAGCCACCCATCAGGCTCATGACAAATATCATCAGCGACAGCATACCTATGAGCACCCCATTCATCATGTGAACCATAAGTTCTGGTACCGAAAACATGACGTTCATCATACCATACGTCGGAAAGGCAACGCTTGATGTCGGAAACAGGGCAAAGAGATTCATCCACATTCCTAATACGAACTGCATTGCAAGAAGAACCAGTTCCGCCATCACCCCTGTAAGCAAGAGACGGATTCTGCGTCCGTTCTGGGAGGCGGGGTACTGCCCGATCACTTCTTGCGAATTCTTCACGGATATTAAATTCTCTTGTAATGTTTCAAGTTCGAAAATCTCCGAGAAGGAGACCGTTTGAGTCATTAATGGTATTCCCTTAAAAAATTAAGCGAATCCCGACTGGTCCATTATTTTTTGGTTGTATGAGTTTGCACAATACTTAGCAACCCGTTCTTAGCTTTCATTATCCAGTTCAGTTCCAACATTTTACGTTTGCAACAATGCTGTGGTGGGAGTCTTGTTTATTTGCTCCCACAAATGTATGTTCATTCCCACAATATTAATTAGTGTGTTTTACATAATCACACAATAATGATAGAAGAAGCAAGGTTGGATGAGAGAGGTAGAATTAACTTAGGGCAAGAG
>JAMDDH010000011.1 GCA_023488885.1 Thermoplasmatota archaeon
GCCAACTGTAAATTCCCTTCTTGCTCTGAACCTTAATCACATCCGATGACCGGTTAGTAACTGGCTCAACGATACCATGTGTATCATAAGCTTGAGGTGAAACCACGGGCTCATTGTTTTCGGTAGCCTGCATGCTGAATTGACTGTCCAGAAGGAAATTACCGCAGTTGGCACATATAGAAGCCGAAGACTTGTTTTTGTGACCGCAGTTTGGGCATCGGACTTTCGCCATTTATGTCAATCCTCTTAGCGGGTATAAAGAATACGATTCAATGAGTCCGTAGCTTGTCAAGATACAGACTGCAGTACGGTATGTGTTGGGCCAGTCTTTGTGCAGCAATGTTCAGGACATAATCCCGGAAGCTCAATCGTAACGTTAAATCGCAGGAATCCGGTGTCATCCTCATTGCTAATGTTTCTTGCAAGGTTGGAAGAGAAAACTCCTTCCAGAAGACCGGAATAAATGAAGTTAATGAGTGTGAAACTGCCCATCAGGTTACCCACAAAGAATCAGATTGGGAATTTGATTTATTACCGTGAACATTTGTAGGGGGGACAGAGTTTTAAAACCTCTCAAGCTTCACAATAGAAATTCCGGGAAAGTTATGCTTTTCTTGCCGCGGGAATTGCGGTATCGGGAGTTCAAAAACACAGGGGGATGTCACAACATGGATGTCAGCATAAACAATGCCAATGGATTGGGGTGGGAAAAAGATCCACTCCTTAAAATGGTAAGCTCCGTGAAAAACAGTGATCTTAGGGAACATGGTGCACTGTATTTTCGCTTGTACAGAATTCTGCGTTTTGGAGACAGAATTGACAAGAAAGCACTTGATGGCTTGCTCCCAGTCCTGCGAAAAGGAAAGAACCCTTCAGCGAATACTATTAGAGACCCGTTTGAAAGGTTGGAGGACGCTGAATTGAGTATGTTACTGGATGACCAGGATAGTTTTCTTCACAGCATGGAAGAACTCAGGAAGTGGACCATGACTGATATTCACGTTGTCAACGAAGATCCCCTCTTCCTGCAAAACAAGGTAGCTATTCTAGAAGCCTTGTCAGGGCAGTATCCAGAGACGCTCGAGAAGGCATTTAATCTTGCAGAGAAATTTCCAGTACGAAGCGACGAGACTGGAATCGCCCTACAAAACCTCGCTTCAACGGCCATAGATTGTTTGCATATTCTCGGTCCGGACAAGAAACTTCTCGACTTTATTCTGAAATCGATAAAAAGAATATCAAAGAAAGAGATCAGACAGGAGGCATATGCATTTGCTGTAAGGAAACTGTGCATGAGGAATGAAACCACTCCGGCGATGAGCATCGATTTGATCGAGTTTGCAGAAAAGTCACTTCTGCCATCGATCACAGAGGTATTAGATCTGACCTTCACTAACATACAGCTTGCGGTGGCGAAATCGCTCCTTGCCAGCGCTTCTGAAAATGGAAAAAGGGAAAAATTGCAATCTGAGAGCCTAGAATACTTCAGGAAAGCAAAAGATTCACTTACCAGCAGGTCACCTGAACAATACAAGCTCTTGCTGAATTTCAACCTGATCAGGGGATTTGCTCAGACAGGGATGAATGATGAATCGCGAAAGGTGAAAAGCAGGTTATTACACGACTTCGAAGAAGATTCAAAAAGCGTCAGAGATACAATAAATATGCTGGCAAAGGAAAAAGCATTTCTTGGAGGACGTCTCCCCCACGATCTTAAAGCCATGGCAGATGAGATGATGGAATCGGCGGAGGATCAATTTATGACAGTTGGTATGGCAATTACTCTTGCAGCCAGATTCGCGCAAGATGAGGAACTTGCCGTTTCGTGCATTCACGATGCCCATCGCATTATTGGAGAGATTCCGATGCTGCACGCAAAAATCCAGACCATACTGCAACTTGGAACAGTTTATTTCTTGAGGAATGATCCTGTTAAGGCTCTGGAAGTCTTTAAAGATGCCTTCATCATTGTAAAGAACGTGCAGAAAAATGTTGCAAAGGAATTATTTTACAGAGACATGGCTGAAGCATGTGCGGAGGCGTATTTTCTCAGTCCTAACAAGACACTGCTTGATGAGTACCTTAAATTGGCCAGGGAGATCCCGTTAAATGCAAATGAGCTTGACCGTTCTATACTTACATTTCTCACAAAGATATATTTTGAGGCACGCTCATATAAATGGAAAATGAATTTCAACGAGTAGGGAGGTAAACCAGAACTTGATATTTGACCACAGTGTGATGATGTGACACATTCCGTTGCTTGAACAGGCGCTATTTTCCATTTTTACTTGTTGCCTAAGCATGACATGACCGCTTTTTTGTAAAACTGTGTATCCCCGCACTCACTGGAAGAACTCTCAAAGGTGTAAGATTTTCCACAAAATCGATGGGCACCTGAATCTTGTCAGGAATTATAGATCATTCTCATTGTTTCTGTCAGGGTCTTCCATACCTTTTGCAATCAGAAAACCTCTTGCCCTCTCAGCATATTTGTACTCTCCTACTTTTTTCCAGAAAGCCTTTGAATGATCCGGATAGACAAGATGTGTCATTTCATGCATGATAACGTAGTCAAGGACCCAATCAGGCATGTTCAGAAGTTTGTGGGATATTCGTATGGTTTTATTATCGGGCGTGCAGCTTCCGTTGCGCTTGTCCTGATTGGTGACGAATTTGATGGAACTGACCTCGAGTTTATTCTGGAAGTATTTATCATTGAACCTATCAAACTGCCTGCTCAGGTGATGATCTTTATTGATCCTGGTTTTTAATTGCTTTTTCTCGAATTTTTGCTTCATCTGTTCTATCATTTTTTCCTCAGCTTTGGGATGCATTCCCAGTGGCACACGCACCACCAGATTTCCTTCAGCTATCTTTGCCTGAATAGTCTTTTTTCTGGTTGGGCTTCTGATGATCTTGACGTTCATAAGTTACTGCCAATTACATTAAGATGGTATATATTTGTTTTCAATAGCTAAATTAGCTCATAAAAAATCGCCTTATTACGATGTTTCCAGAATGATTTTTATTCGGAGCTTAAACCTTATCAAAGTATTTAAAACATAATCGCCTTGAATGTCCATGGTTCAATTTAAAGTGATAGAACATATGGGAAACAATGACCAAAAGTTAGGTGATCATAGGATTATAGCTATTAATTTCTTGAACCCCACCTATGTGAAAATATCTTCCACAAAGAATGTCGAAAAGGGGGATTTCTTGGAGGTTGAAGGAAGTATTGCATATCTCAATAAAACGGAAATAGGAAAAGTAATGGATAGAAGAGATGGCAAATCCATAAGAGTCAATACAACCTACGACATCAAATATACCGGGGGGTACTCACTGGACGGAAAGACGGTATATCTCGATGAACATTTTCCCACACTTCTTAACGTAGCAGGAAAAACCGTGGATGCCAGGGAGACCATAGGTCTTCACCATGAACTACCGGAGAAGTGGCTATCAGATGATGCTTATGAGTATCCATATGCCCACGAAATTGCAACTGGCATTGAAAAAGAATATGTTGAATATCTGGGAGTTTCATGGAAAGATTATTGCAACGAGGTTGACAAGAATCTTAGAAAGGTGTACCGGAATAAACTTGAAAAATCCCCCGTATCGCTTGATTTAGCACCGTACCTCTACTGCCGTGACAGGGAGGCTCTGAAAGAAATCAGGGAAAGCTCCAAAGAATAAGGACTGGCATCACTTCACAATACCTGGAGTTCAGTCTGTAAATTTCCCGTTCTTACCCATATTATCCATGGATTCCCTGTTTGCTTCAGGCAACCACTCCTTTAAAATCACACTTAATATTGCACAGTTACAAGCTGGCTCTGAACAAGCATCAAAAAATAACTGGTTCATCACTAGTGATTTATCACATTTATCGTTAGACCAGTTATCTCCTCTATCTGCTGGCCGTATTTTCCGAATTCAAAGTCGCGTGTAAGGAATTCGATTTTCTCATTTGTTGCCTCTTTCACTCGAAAAGCGTATGCCAGTTGAAGTAAATCAAGTGTTCGCATATGGATTTCTGAAGCAAACTCGAAGGCCACTTTAAATACAGATCCGAGTTCACCCAATGGCGATTTTTCTTTTTCCTGATGTATTGCAAAATAGGTGATCTTAAATCTTTGCAGCAGGTAAATCAGTGCAGAGTATGATCTCAATCTATAGTTTGTTCGAAGATTCTGGTTTTCTCCTAGGTTGATGTGCTTTCTTACGAAAACACTATTGAACTCCACCATAGTTAATTCTGTAACTACCTTTACGCTTTCACGCTCTAAATGCCCCAGAGATGCAGCGTTTCCTGAATCAGATATATCCAAGGCAGATAGAATTACACTGGTGTCCAAGTAAATCATCGGAATCGGTCTCTCTCGCTAAGGAGTGTAGCTACGGCACCCTTGAGATCAATTGGTATCCTTCCTGTATGTTTTTCAAGTTCCTTCAGTTCCTGAACCATCGCAAATATTTCGGGTAACTCCGAAGATTTCGAGACTCCAATGTCTATCAAGTACCTGAAAGCGTCACTCCTAGTTTTGCAAATCCCTGCGCTAACGAGAAGATCCGCAAAGCGAATATCTGTTTCGCTTATTCTTAACTGCAATATTTTTAAGACCATGTCAATTACACTATCGTAATGCGGTAAATTAATTTTTTGTATAAGACTTAAGTGGTAATTTGTCAACAATAGAACTTCGTATCTTTCTTACACAATGGGTGTTCACGCTCACATATGATAAAAACAGGTAAAATACGATCTTACTGTCAAGGAACAAGATCTGCTTACAATTGTGAATGGGCTTGGCCGGATTTGAACCGGCGATCCCCGCTGTGTGAGAGCGATGTCATAACCGCTAGACCACAAGCCCGAAGGTACCTGCAATTTTAAACTATGATTATAAACTTTCTTAACGAACA
>JAMDDH010000040.1 GCA_023488885.1 Thermoplasmatota archaeon
TTGCTGCATACATTGCACCTAATAACCAACCTGACCCAATAACGCCACCCAGACCAATCATCACAAGTTGCCAGAATCCAATCGCTCTTTTGAGTTGCGTTCCGGTATTTACAACATCTTTTGAACTTCCCGTCTTGTAATTCATTATTAGCGGAACATTTAAGGGTTATTTAAACATTTTTGGAGACAAATACTAAAAAAATTACAAAACAACACATTTTGAGTGAAAATAGTCGGAATATGTCTCGACTAATTCTAAAAAATAGACGCTTTGAATTTTTCAGTCTTTAATGTCTGCGATTCTCCCATAATTAAGTATATATTTAGCAACATTATGGGCCAGTAATGTGTAGAATGTTTGCCTTGACAGGTAAATTTCAAGAACAATTTACCGGTATTTTCAAAGCACTTCAGGAAGTTGCCGTATCTGATCCTCTTTCCGAACATCTCCTCGGGAAACGCATTTCCCACGATGACGGCTGGGGTTTTGTAAATTATGACGGCCATGATCTTAATCATTTCAAGACTGTCGAACCGGTTTTTAAATCCAAGGTTCCGAAAATTTCCGACGGGTGGCTTGTTGTGCATGCAAGGAAAGCAGCCAAAAATGAGCCATTCGGCCCATTAAATTCACATCCATTCCATAGGGCCGTGGACAAAGCCGATCTGTTTCTTACACATAACGGATGGCTTGATAAAGACAGAATGAAAACCGGATTCGACGGTGAATACATAGCAAATCACACGGACAGTGAGCTGTTTCTTGATGTTGTTTCCAGAGGGGTCGGGACTTCGAGAAATAGACTGCAGAAAGCGATCGATTCTGTTTACTCACAAGACGCCTTGAAATCAGGATTCAACCTTTTTCTACTGTCGACAGAGAGAGGATCGGACAAAGCCAATATCTATGCATACACGGATGCTTTAAATTATGATGATTATCACGTACTGTATTTTGTCAGAGGTGACGAGTGGGCAGGAATATTTTCTTCAAGTATTCTGGAATCAAAACACTTTCCGGAGTTTAACGAAAAACACAAACTGGAGAGAAAAACTGTTTTCGAACTCCTGAATCATACTCTCGTCACGGCTACCTGAGTCTATTTTTACAACATCTGAACAAAAAAGTTCCGACCGTCGGAGAAAATGAATTTTGAAACCCCTATAAAAACCATGAAATTTAAGCTCCACCACGATTAATATGGTAATTTCTAAAGGTGAATGTTGACATGGTTAACAGAAACCGTAACCTGAGAGTGATTCGGATTATTCCAGAATTTATGACCCTTTGAGTAATGCTTTCATTTTCAAAAGGTTAACAAAATCAGAAAATTTCTTACGGTGCGCTCCTCAATTTTTAATTCAAGATTTTTGTCGATATATTTCTCTTAAAAATTCTGGTTAATATATTAAAAACCATAAAGTTTTTAACAATAAACATTTTTAACATTAGTGATCTGCTAATTTGTATTGTGAAAGCTCTGAAATAGCCTATTTCTTCATAATATGATTCTCTTTCGAATTATATGCGTCTCAGTACTAATCTCGTACTTTTTACAAACATATATATAGTACAAAATATGTGAGCTAACTAGGGCATGCGTGACAATAGTTAGCAAATACATACAAATACCAAAACAGGGATTCACGGAATTCTGGAACATGGAAAGAATTGAGCATATACGAACTCTCAGTGAGACCGGAAAACCTGTTCAAATCTTCAATGAGCAGGAAAGCAGTCTCAGAGTGCTGGACAAGATACGTTTTGCAAGGCATGATTCTAGGATTTCTGATTCACCACTTTCAACATTGTCATTCAAATTAGGCGATATTACAATGTCCTCTCCACTTTATCTGGGCGACATGTCATTCGGTGCCCTTAGTGGGAATCCGAATATTGCCCTGGCCGCTGCTGCCGATGCAACCGAAACCATAGCAGGAACTGGAGAAGGGGGACTGCGCCCCGATGTGGCAAGATACCGTCGAATATTCGTTCAATGGGCATCTGCCAGATTCGGCGTAGATGCAAAAGTCCTTTCCAGTGGCCTCGGAGTTGTGATAAAGATCGGGCAGGGAGCTAAACCTGGAATCGGAGGACATCTTCCAGGAAACAAGGTTACTGAACCGATATCACGGACGCGCAGGATCCCGATCGGAGTGGACGCAATATCTCCGGCGCCGCACCATGACATATATTCAATTGAGGATCTCGGACAGAGAATAGATGCCCTGAAAGAAGCTTCTGCCAGACCGGTATTTGTCAAAGTTGCCGCGACGAATTACGCTCCGTACATTGTTTCGGGAGTGGCCAGGATGGGAGCTGCAGGAGTGATAATCGACGGCCATGGAGCTGGAACTGGTGCAAGTCCCACAGTAATAAGAGATAATGTTGGAATACCTGTCGAGCTAGCCGTTGCCTCCGCAGATTCAGTGCTCAGAGGCGACGGAAAAAGGAAAGGATTTTCTATAATAGCAGGCGGAAGAGTCGGAGATGCCACAGACGCGGCCAAACTGATGGCCCTGGGTGCTGATGTTGTGAACTTAGGCACGGGTGCTCTCCTATCAATGGGGTGCGTGATGGTACACAAATGCCATATAGGATACTGCCCCACAGCACTTACGAACAAAATAGATGGAACAAGGGAGATTGATAGGGAATTTGCTTATTCCAGACTCATAAATTACATAAATGGTTTCAGCCTGGAACTCGCGAATATTCTTGACAATCTTGGCCTTAGATCAATAAGGGACATTGTCGGCAGAAGAGACCTGCTTACAGGAAAATTGATTTCAAAAGATATTCTCGGAGTTCTTGGGATTGAGGGGATTCCCGTGGATCTTGATACAAAGCCGGGTAACCCATGGGGAAACAGGCGTGATTATTACCATGAGCTTGTGACAAAAGGCCAGCCAGTCATCACAAGCATGGGCAGTACCGGCCCTCCGGATGTCACTTCACCCGGGAGAGTGCTTGACTGGATCAGATGCGACGGTGCACAGGTCACGAGACCATCAATTGATCCCTACAGGGAAGAAATAGAAACCGCATTTTACCTGATGTCTGGTAAACTATACACATCAATGCCCGTGATAATTGACATTCGGGACGCAGAAGATGATATTGCCGAATCGCTTTCTTGGGCTTCCGTTGCACTTAGCTCCCTGGTATTTGGTGATTCAACTGGAACTTATGAAGATGTAATAATCAGTCGTGATGGTGGAGGAGTTGCAGACTGGAGTTTCCACCACAAAGACAACGCTTACGTGATGGTGAATTCAGTGGAAGAGGCTACAGCTGCCATTGACGGCGGAAATATAGCTGGAATCATATTAGACGAGGATTCGTCGCCTGAAGATCTGGAGGTCATGATATCCGAACTGGACACCTTGCTCAAGAAGAGAAGAATAAGATCGAAATACGATATTTTAGCTAAATCAAGCACCATCAGAGATTCTGGGGATGTGTTCAAGATGGTTGCGCTCGGTGCTGATTCGGTCATGATCTCACACAGGGTATTCCAAACCGCCATAGGGGAGGGAAACAGAGATAACCTCCTGGAAAAATCCTTCAATTTTCTTTCCGGAATAAGGCGGGAAATTGCTTTGCTGTCCGGAGCAGCTGGAATATACAGCGTGCAATCTTCGCTCACAGGGAACAGGGAATTGCTCAGGTCGATCAATCTTGACTCCCGTATATCAGCAAAACTGAGAGTAAAAGCGGCAGGTGAACTATGAATTACGTCCCGTCTGGTTGCGGAGTATTCGGGATTATGAGAAAAACAGATGCTCCTAAAATTGATGGACAAACTGCTGTCACTGGAATAGAGGCGGTAAAACATCGTGGTAGTGACCTTGGAGCCGGGTTTGCAGTTTTCAACAGCATAAATTCCCGAGGATATCTGGTAAAGGCATTTGCTCAGTCCATCAGCGATATAACTCCGGAACTTGAAACGCATGGGCTGAAAGTTGTTGACATGAAGGTGGAGAGTACCTTCGAGAATTACCACAGTTTTTCTTTTGTGATAGAGCCGGTTCCTTACAACAAGTTGAATGATGCTGTGAGGAGCATCAATGAAAGGCTCTGGAGCAACTATCGCGGTAGAATATATTCTTCAGGGGATTCTATGGATATATTCAAGGGGGTTGGATTTCCAGCTGACATAGCTGATAGATACAATGTACGCACCTTGAACGGTGACATGTGGATCGCACACACAAGGCAGCCGACAAATTCACCCGGACATTATCCCTACTGGTCCCACCCCTTTTCCACTTTCAACACCGCCATTGTACATAACGGTGATTTGAGTTCATTCGGTTCCAATGTGGAATTCCTGGAATCAAGAGGAGTGCATGCCCTCGTAGGCACGGATAGTGAGGTTACAGCTTATGTTTTTGAGGAGCTCCTGCGTGAGGGCCTTAGCATTGAGGAGGCAACCCAGATAATGGTCAACCGATCAAGAAGGGATTCCGGAAATGTCATCAGAATGGATGACGAGTTCAGGGGCGCAAGGCTTGACGGTCCGTTCACCACAGCGATTGGATACTCCACGGGAGATGACATGTTCCTCATTGCAATGGTTGACAGGTCCAAGTTCAGGCCGGCAATTATCGGCGAAGACCAGTTCAACTATTACGTGGCCAGTGAAGAGAAACAGATCACCGAGATAAGCCGGAATGCCAGGGTATGGGCACTGGAGCCTGGATCATATTTCATGGCAGGGCTTAAGGAGGGCATCATTTCTACGGGAAACCGCAGGATTTCCCCATATGTCTATTCCGTTGCGTAATGAGGGATAAAAAGATGCGACTTATGGAAGATTATGACATAGACGCTGCGGGGATGGAGCATTCGGAACTGAATGATCTGGTTGTCAAACTTGCACGGGAAAAGAATGAAATCAGCATTGCAAATGTCAACGGAACACGATTCATAGGAATCACCTTTCCCAGGCTTGCAATCAGGAACATTAAATTGCATCTGTACGGGACGGCTGGGAACTGCCTTGCAAACCTGAACGAAGGGAATTCGTTCTTTGTGCATGGAAACGTGGGAGATGATGCCGGAGATACGATGCATTCCGGCAAAATTTCGGTGTCGGGGGACGCGAGAGACGTACTCGGACAGGCACTGCAGGGAGGAAGAATCTTTGTGCAGGGAAACGCCGGAAACAGGGTATCCGTACAGATGAGGGAGTATGGAAAAAGCCGCCCCTACATGGTTATCGGTGGAACTGTGGACGATTACCTCGGGGAATACATGGCCGGCGGAAGAACAGTGATTCTCAATACCATGAAATCTGAGATTGGAAATTATGTCGGAAGCGGGATGATCGGTGGGCGGATATTCATACGGGGCAGGGTTGATCCCAGGAAGATAGGATTACAGCCTCCCGAAAGAGAACTGAAATCATTCCTCAAGGCACTTTCCATGAAGAATCTCATAGATTCTGATGATTTTCTGAAACTTGCCGGGAAGAGCTATGCGGAAGCAATGAACATACTCACCGGAAAAGCAAGGGAATTCGGGAAGAAACTGTACGAGGAGAAGGTGGGCATCCCGGACCTTGAGTACAGGGAACTTGATGACCCGGAATACATGGAACTGCTTCCTGTCATGGAGGAATTCTCCAGCGACTTCAATGGAGAATATACAGATCTTCTTGGTGATAAGTTCACTGTTGTTTTCCCCAGAAACACGAAATGATCGGCCATGCCTGATGCACTTGTAGTTATCTGACTTAACATCCAGTTGCGCCGTTCATATATTCCTATCCCGGCAGGCCCGTTACACTCACGATGAATCTTTCCCATTATCTTTGTTTTCCGGCACTTTCCTGTGTTCCAGAGGTGCAGTTTTTTTGCCGAAAGGAATTGTGTTCATGATGTGCATTACTGCAGAAACTGCAATCAATAGAAAACTGAAAAATTCAATCGGTGCAAGATCATAATAGTATCTCGCAATCGAACTGAAGAATACTGTAATAATGCCAAGATTCAGAAGAGTGAATTCGATCATCTGTATCTTTCTGCATGGGTTTTTGCCAGACATCGCGGGAATGAAGATATAGGATACACCGAAAATCAGCATCACCACAAAACCGTACAGTTCTAGCATGAAGACGCCATCCGGCGATATGTTCACGATGCCCGAGAAAATCAAGCCGAGCAACAGCGTTCCGGTTATGAGGTAAAAGAATGCAGTGACCACAAACGCAAAAACGAAAGTGTATTTTCCTGGAGCCATATTGGCGTACTTATGGGTATAACCGTTTTCCATCTAACATCAATTCGCGACAGTTCATAAATAATATCCCTAAAAGTTAAGCTGCTGCGTAATTGAATGTTGGAGTATATATTTGTTATTAACAGCCTTCAGGCAGGTTCCGGCAGGATTTTATCGGGGGTCTTGTTCTTCACGAATCTCAAGCAGTTTTTTTCTGCTGGATAAGCCTGACACTATTCTGACTGATCCCTGTTCAACGCGGAAATATTTTGCAACCTGCTTTATTACGTCAATGTTAGCCTGCCCATGTTCCATTTTTGCTACAGTGTAAACAATCAGCTCTTCTCCGCGAAGTTCTGGAATTTTTTTCCCGACCTTCACCTTAATTTTGATATGCAAACGAAACCATGAAAAGAATTAGCGTAAAGCTTTTAGCTTGTGGAGGTAGACTGCAAGTGGTTGGGATCAATGGGATTTTTACCAGTTGTTGAGAAATAGGGCAGAATCGTGATTTCACGAAACACAATTATATCATTTCTGGATAAAGGGAGAAACTGGAAGACGAATGCAATGACCGATGGTGTAGTATATAGAGGAAAAGAGCGCACTGCAAAAGCACCAATCATGGATGGTCACGCATGGTTCATCAGCTATCTCCTTTCAAATGTCTCGAATGGACTGACCTCCCCCCTAATACCATTATTCGTGGTGATCTATCTCCACTCAAGCGTCGCATATGTCGGACTGACTGTTTCTATAGCTTCTGCTGCCTCAGTTCCCGCCCTAATCCTTTGGGGGAACCTGTCTGACGCTCTTGAGAAAAGGAAAGTGTTCCTCCTTATTGGATTCATTGGGTCTTTTGTTTCGCTTCTCCTGATCCTTATTGTCAATTCCATAGGAATGTTCATTCTTACACTGGTCATATTCCAGTTTCTGGCCATGGCAAGCACGCCTGTAGCAACCCTCCTGATTATTGAAAGCACTGTTGAGAAAAGATGGCCAAACGTAATGGCTAGCTTCAATACAATGGCGTATATCGGCCTAGTGGCCGGACTTGGAGTTGGAACTTTAATACTGAATTTATACGGAAGCACAGGCAGAAGTTTCCTGCCTGAACTCTACATAATTTCCGCGTTCGTGTACCTTTTTGCCGGGATCAGTGCATGGATACTTCTTCCCGAGCCGAAGAAGAAACTCCCCAGGGAGAGCGCGAAACTGGACCGGATATACTCAATCAGAACTGTCGAGCGGGTAAGGTATTTCCCGAGCCACGTAATTCACACCATTTCCCTCCGGAAAAACAAGACGCACAAATTTGCCAAGAGGACAAAGATTTACATTTTTTACACAAGTTTTCTGATGTTCGGTTTCCAGTTGTTCTTCATACCTTTTCCGGTATTTCTCCTTGAGAAATTGAATGGTACTGAGACTCAGATATTTGTCATGTTTCTGCTTAACAATGTCGCATCCGCAATAGCTTTCAAAATGAGCGGGAAAACTATTAATTCACTGGGAATAACCGGGTCTCTGTCAATGGCCCTTTTTTCAAGGGTTGGGATACTGGCTTTCAGTTCCATTCTGACATTCGCTTTCATCGGCTTCAATTATGCTTTGTGGATTGCTATTTCCTGTTATGCGCTCATGGGCTTCTTCTGGAGTTTTATAAGCATAAGCTGGGTCACATCCATTTCGAAGCTAGCACTTCCTGAAAACAGGGGAAGAGCTATCGGATATTACAATTCATTCCTTGGGGTTGGACAGATTGGCAGCGGAGTGGTATCCGGTGTTATTGCTTTTACACTGGGTTACACATTCGTGTTCGCGATCGCAACGGTTGCCGTCTTTGCCGGGAGTTTCATGCTTGTAAGGTTCCATAAGAAAATGAGTGAATATATAGCACCGGAGACAAAGGCTCCAAGCGTTCCAATAAGTCAGTAGCTCTTGATCCTGTTTCTATCGATCACAGTCCCGGGCGGACTCACTATCAGATAGCTTTTGCTTATCCCTGCCACGTCACCGTTAATATCCTTCACGACGCGCTTTATCTCCTCGGTTATCCTGCGCATCATGTACTCCTCGGAAGATATGGAACTGCAGTCAAGGATCAGGATGTCTCCGTCATAAATGTATGAGCTGACCTTCCTGATGTCCTCAAGCCTGCCGATTTCGGCAACCCGGATTGTAGATCTTGGTTCCTCTTTCTCTTCCTGAAACCTGTAATCGTTAAGATCTATGAATTTTCTTGATCCAGAGCGATCTTCATCCTCTTTCTGTGACTTACGCTTGAGGATAGCCATATGTGTAAGTAATTAACTAAGGCGTTCTAATAACTTTGCTAATCAGAAGAACTGCTTACTCTTTTTATAAAAATATAAAAGAGATTTGAGAAGCCGTCCCTCCAAGTCTTCAGTTTTGGTTTCGTTATCCTGACGCCGTATCTTATGGGAACTTCGATTAGTTTGCCAAGCCTCATTGCTTCGATCTTTATGTCCTGCGAAAAAGACATCCCGTCACTGAGGTTCTTCATCTTACTGTACAGGTAAGATCTGAAAATCCACATTCCGCTTTGTGAATCCTTGAGGCTGGTCTTGAAGAGAAGCCCTATGGTCTTCGTGAGGACGCCGTTCCCGACGTAATGAAGGGTTGTATATGATTTTTCAGTCCTGAGTGTGATCCGGTCACATGAAATGAAGTCCACATCATTCATCAAAAGCACGTCGATCAAAGGCCTTATTATGTCAGTTGGATAGGTGCCATCTCCGTCGAGGCACACAACTATCTCTCCTGTGACCTGCTTAAGCCCGGCCTTGTACGCTACCCCATATCCCCTCCGGGGTTCTGTAATAACTCTTGCACCCTTTGAAGCAGCTATTTCCCGAGTTCTGTCTGTTGAGTTGGTGTCAACGACAATAACCTCTACGTTACCCAGTTGATTCAGCCCGTCTATGACTGACCCGATGGTCTTTTCTTCATTTATTGTCGGAACCACTGCGCTGATTTTCAAATTCAACCCGTCCATGAGATTCTTGGAATCTGTGTATGATGCTTCTTGAGTGTTTGGGGTTATATTTAGTTATTTTGTTGTGCCATGTCCCGACCGGAAAGCCGGGCCATGGATCCCGTCACATAATCCGGAACTGTTTATTGACAATGTCCGCGTATTCATCGGGAGTTGATCATCCACTCCAGAGGTTTAGCGGAATTGAGCAGTTCCACAGGAATCTCTCCATGCGAGATATTTCTGATGTAATATATCTCCGCAATGATTCTGGTTCTTTCCCTGTCCTCCTCGGTGGAATGGACATGGAGGTCGAAGAGAAGTGCGGAAGAAAACAGGTGTCCGAGTTCATCAAGAAGGTTTTTCAGGTAGTACTGTGCATCGTCTCCCATGGCAGCCAGTTCCTTTATACGTTTTTCTAAATCGTCTGTTCTTGAAAGCAGCTTCATTGAAACACCGATTTCTTTCGAAAAACCATTTACAAGTTTTCTTATGGTCTCCAGAAGTTTTCGATCACTCTTCTTCTTGACGATGGTTTCATACATTTCCAGTGCCTGGATGTTGCTGGTTCCTTCCCATATTGGAGTGACAATTGCGTCCCTGTGGAATTTGGCTATGGGAAACTCCTCCAGAAATCCTATTCCTCCGAAAATCTCCATGGAGTATCTGGTAATCCTGTCACTGAGATTGGCGGTCATGTTCTTGGAAATGTGCGTGAGGATTCTGGCGTAATGATATTCCTCTGAATACGGGAAATGATCGTTCGCAGATCGGTTGAAAGCTTCAGCAGCTTTTACAGAAAGGATTGTGGAACCTTCCAGATCAGCTTCCATTTCCAGGAAATCCCTTCTCAGAAGCGGGTGTTCTATAATATTACTGCCGAAGCTCTTCCTTGAATTGGCATAAAGAAATGCCTCCCACAGTGCCTTCCTTGATATCCCGAGTGCGGCGAAAGCATTGTCAAGCCTGGAGATCATGAGTATGTCCATTGCACCATAGATTCCCTCCGCAGGTTTTCCCAGCAGGAAGCCCACTGAATCCTCCATCTCGACTTCGCCCGTTGGAACTGCAACCGTGCCAATCTTGTTTTTTAGCCTCCTGATTCTGTAGTTGTGAACACCGTTGTCAAGATACGCCGGGACAAAAAATATGGATATGCCTTTTGCACCTGGCTTCTCGGGAACTGGCTTAGCTGTCACTATTGCCCCGTCAGCAAGACCAGCATTGCTTGCAAAATACTTGTCCGGGCCGTTGATGAACCATTCCCCGTCTACCAGTTCAGCTTTTGTTGTATTGCTACCCAGATCGCTGCCGCCCTGCAGTTCCGTGTAAAACGTTGCTCCCATCCACGGCTTCTCCTCAGAGAGGTATCTAGACAGATATTTTTCCCTGACAATGTTATCACCGAATTTATTCAGGGCATATGCTGTCTGCATAGTAAGCGTGACGGTACAGAAGATGCCGGAATCTGATATGATGTAGCCGCTGAGAAAATGGTAAAGCCAGTCCTCATCACCGGTTATTACATTCCTGACTATGCCATAGCTGAAAAGCACATCAAGTATCCTCCTGTGCTCCGGTGAAATCCTTACATGATCGATCCTCTCGCCTAAAGTGTTCCAGTATTCAAGATATGGTTTTCCATAATGGTCAATGAAATCGAGCGCTTCGAGAAATTCTGTTGATACGTATTTACCGAGTTTACTCAACTTGCTGTTATACCTGAGGCCGGAATACTTCAATATCTGCTGAAGTGGAAAATCCTCTGTGTAATAGTCTGTACCGAAGCTCAGGAACAAAGAATTAGACTTCTCATTCATAATATTATACGCTTTGGTACAGCTTAAATATTCCTACCGGTACTGCCTAATGGCTAACTGTCAGCAAGCAGAGTCCATGGTTATACCATTGAAATTTAAGCAAAAGACTGATGACAACTTCCACCGGTTGATGCTAACATAGTTAGCAGAAATCATAACATGAGGCTCAATCACTATGAAGTAACCTTTATGTTCCTGATCCATGAATTTGTGTCCATTACTTTGCTGAATCTCGATTCCTGCGTCACCAGAATTGCTTTGTGCAAATCCTCCGCGGAGACATGACCTGCGGAGTTTTTGATGTCCAGTGTTCCCGTGGCATCGGAAAGGAATTCAACATTGTATCCACGGTGAAGCGCCTGTCTTGCCGTGGTGTCGCAACACATCTGTGTCATGTAACCTGTTATTGCCACTGTATCAATGTTATTCTTCTTTAGCCAGTCCTCTAGACTGGTTCCAGTGAAACTGCCCGGAAGGTGCTTTTCTATTAGTACATCGTACCTGCGTTTCCTGATCTCATCGTGGAGTTCCCATCCCGTTGTTCCTTTCCTGAATGTGTTTCCTGCGGATGAATGTTGAATCACTACAACGGGTATCCCTGATTCTGAAGACTCATCCATGCACTTCAGAATATTTGCAAGACTTCCGTTTGGAAAAGTCACCGGAAGCTTTCCGGTAAAATATTCGTTTTGTACGTCAATAACCAGCAGCGCCACTCGTGGCATGATTATCAAACACCTGGTTTGATATAAAGCTCATGGAGCAAAAAAGATGGAAGGATCGCCATTTCTCCGGCACGCAGATGCTTACCGGTCAATCAGCTTACAACATTAACTTCCGATGCACCATTCCTCTTGACGACCTCGTTGACGTTATCTGCCACAGAAATCAGTTCAGTGTGATGAGTTACGATGATCATCTGCGGTACCGGGTTGTCTTCTCCCCTGAAGGTGTACTGTATTATGTCCTTCAGGTTGTGTCTGCGATCCTGGTCAAGGAATGTTGTGGGTTCGTCCATTATCATTGTTTTTATGTTTTCCATCACATACTTTGCAAGGGCAAGCCTCAAAGCTATAGCAAGTGCGGTTTTTTCGCCACCGCTGAGCATGTCAACGCTCTCTATGTTCCCATTCTGTGATATCTCGATTCCCATATCTTCGCTGACCCTGACATCATCAAAATTCAGGTTGAAGGCGAAGGAATATTCACGCATCTTGTTTGTTATGAACACCGCCGAATCCTTCCTTATCGCCTTCTGTATACCTTCCCTGTCGAAACATCCTCTAAGTGCGTTGATGGACTGAACCGCTTTTTTCAGTGTTTCCATCTTCTCCTTCTGTTCCATGAGCCTCTTCATGTTTTCACTGTGTTCGAGAATCCTCCCATCCACTGATCTCATATCGGCCTGAGCACCGGAATGAGCAGCAATGGCATCTCTCAGCCTAATACTGAGTGAGTTGTATCTCTCTTCCATCATTTCTGACCTGGAGCGCAGGTCAGGCAGTCCGGAAATCAATGCTTCCAGTCCATCTATTTCTTTCTCGGTTGAAGAAAGAAGTTCAACGTCTGCCTGTTTCAGGCTCTCTTCTGTTGTAATATTTGCTGCCAGTTCTGACATTCTCCCTTCGTAATCCCTCATTACGGCTATTTTTTCCCTGGTACTATTGTCCGGGGCAAAGCCAAGCGAGTAGGTAAGAGATTTTCTCATATCGCTGAGTTCCCTGATCGATTTCTCGAGATCTTCCCTCCTCTGCTTTACTGCTGATGTATCCTGCGTTTCCAGTGACATTTCCATGGACCTGAATCTCCGATCATTCTCCACAAGATTTGACAATTGTCCTTCGACCTGGTCGAGTTCTGCTTTCACTGATACGTACCTTTCGTTCCGTTCCTTCAGCGAATCGAGTGTTTCCTTGAATTTCAACAGGTTGGATTCGTCCTTCGTGATTGTCTGGAGATCCATGATAAAATCGGAAACTGTCCTGGATTCCAGAAAGGCAAGTTCCTCCAGGATTTTCTTTTTCCTGGCTTCCATCATGGTTTTTCCTGTGCTTATGTTATTCTGTTTATTGAGCAGGTCCATGTCGTTTCTTGAGTATTCGTTCTTTATGCTTTCAAGATGTTCCGCGGTCAGTGGCTGAAGGCAGAGCGGACACTTTGTAAGGCCCTGTATGGAAGAGAGTTTCCCCGACAGTTCTTTTCTCTGTTCGAAAATAGAACCTGCGGAAGCCTTGAACTCGCCTATTCTGGATTCGCACTCCCTCAGTTCATTCTGTGCCTTGGTTTTCAGTATTTCCAGAGTTTCGATCGAGATATCCTGCACGCCCAGCTTCTGCTTCATCAAAGCCGACTGGCTTTCATGCCTTGATTTCTTTGCATCAAGTTCTTTCTGCAGTTCCTCCACGAGTGACAGGGTCTGTCGATATCTGTTGTTGTCCTCTTCCAGTTTATTCAGGTCTGATCTGAGTTCGTTGCGACGGCTGTCCAGTTTGAGGTATGTTTCATGATCTACCCTGAGTTTCTCCATGGATGCCTGCATCTCGGAGATTTTCTTCATGGTAGAATCTATGTCTCTGAGCGCCCCGGTCTTGTCGTTTATCCTTTCCACAAGGCTGAAATATGATTCTATCTCTCTGGCCTTTTTCAGGAGACTGCTGTCCACAGTACTGTTCAGTTTTTCTAATTCCAGCCGGAGTTCCCTGATTTTTCCCTCCCTTCCGGATATTTTTCCGGCCAGTTCCTCCCTGAGTTTTTTCATCCTGTTTGCCTGTTCCGCTGAAGCCATGAGTCTGGATACATCGTTCCTCAATCTGGTTCTTTCACTGTCTGCAGCGTTTAGATCAGATTCAAGATCATTCCTCTGCCTATCTAATGTTGATACCTTTGATTCGATTTCAGAACGTTCTTTTGTGAGCCTTGATAACTCTGCATTGAGCCGATCCATGTCGTCGGATACCCCCGCAAACTTTCCTGCCTGCATATCCGTTTCCCTTGACAGTTTGCCGAGATCATCTGCATACTGGCTCAGGAGATTCAGTCCCAGGATCCTTCCGAAGGTCTCTTCTCTCTTTGCCTTCTCCTCAGAGACCAGGGTTGCTATCTCACCCTGTTCGACGAACACAGAATTGCGGAAAAGTTCCTTGTTTATGCCAAGTGTATCCTCTATGGCAGAGTTTACTTCCTTTACTGTTCGAGCTATTTCAGTGCCGTTCTTGAGCAGAGAGGCATCACGGTTCCTGATGTCATTCTTTCCCATGGTCAGAATTCTTGTTATGCGATAATCATCCCCGCCGGTGGAAAATTCAAGGGAAACGCTCATGCTGTCCTTTCCTCTCTTGATGAGGTCGGCTATGGAATCCCCTCTCTTGTCGCCGAAGAGTGCAAACTTGATTGCGTCTATTATGCTGCTCTTTCCGGCGCCGTTCTGGCCTACTATTATGTTGACTCCCTGATCAAATGAAACAACACTGTTTTCGTGGGAGAGAAAATTGTGAAGCTCGAGGTTTCTGATCATCATTGCATGTCACCTATTCCGAGTTTTGACCTGAGCCATTTCATTCCATCCTCCCGATCTGACTTAACATGTCTGTAAAATTCTGATGCTAGGTCTGCAAGATTCGTATTATCCTTGAAGTAAGCCTTTATGTAATCTTCAGCCGAATCCATTCCTGGCCTGGCTTCTATCTCGGTCTTGCCGCTGATGAATTCTGGTGGCCTGAAATTAATTTCAGTGTATCTGGCAAGGTTTCGCTTCACCTCATCATGGTCCCCGTTTCCGTTAATCCTTAATGTAACCAGAGGAGTCTTGCTTGCAAAAGAACCGGAGTATTGTGATATCATGCTTTCTATGTCGTTCAGGTAGTTTTCAAAGTTGGTGTCTATAAGGTACTGGAACCTGACGGAAGAGAGCTTGATTCTCTTTACATCCACTTCACCGTTTACCAGGGTTACAAGATTCACTGATTTCCCGTTCTTTGTGAAAGCCTGTATTTCCCTTGTGCTCTTCATCTCAGTAGATCCGGCATATGAAAATACAGGATAACGTTCCCTCCTGATCCCTCCCTCGTGTACGTGGCCGAACGCAAGATAGCTGAAGTTCTTTGGAAGATCGTCGTATTTTGCTTCGCAGGCATCATCTATGAGAAAACCAGTGATTCCTTGATGAGACAGCAGGATTGAGTTACTGTGTCCTTTTGCAAGCAAATCAGCCTTTTCGTATTCCTCCAGCAACTGATCCCTGCGGGAACCCTTCAGGTTTGATATCCCGACTATCAGCACCTCCTCTCCGTCCTTGCTGAACAGATACTCCTCTACGCCTTCCTGTCCAAGGAGCCTTATTCCAAGGAAATCAAAAATTCTGGCAGCAGGGTAATCCGTTCTCTTGGGCCGGTCGTGATCTCCCATTATGAGGAACATTGGTATTCCTGCCTCTCTTAGTTTCAGGGCAGTATCCTTGAACTCAGAGAGTGCCCTGTTGCTTGGGCTCCATGTATCAAACAAGTCTCCTGAATGCACTATGAAATCAACCTTCTCGTCTATCGCTATTCCGATTGCTTCCCTGAATGCCTCATAGAAATCATTCTCCCTGTCATCCCTCATATACTGCCTGCTTCCTAAATGCGTATCCGACATATGCAAAAATTTCAACATTTCAATCACCCAGTATTTTTGAGATCCTCTTCAGATCCCCTGAAGCACTGTTCTTCTTTTCCCGTTCTTCCTTGGCTTCCTTGAGCAGTGCAACAACGTCTATGTCTCCTCCTCCCTCCATGCTTTCCCTCGATCTTATCTTAACATTGACCGGTATCTTGACAAACTGTCCCACGAGTATTGCCTCACCTACATTCAGGGAAGGCAGATCATCAATAACAGCCTGGCTGATGCTCTCACCGCTCTCCAGAACTGCTTTCTGGTCAAGCGGGTTGGTTATTCTGAGGATGATCTCGGAGTTGCACTGGCTGAGCACATCCTGATCAATCTTCCCGGGTCTCTGCGTTATCACCACGAGAAAAATTCCAAATTTCCTTCCTTCTGATGCGATCTTCTTGATCATCTGGGAAATCTGTGTCTGGCTGCCGGGAGGAACGAAATTATGTGCCTCCTCTATGAAAATGAATACAGGAAACCTGTATACGGATGATGCCTTTGCCCCGTATATCTCATTCATCACCCTGTATGAGAAATAATTGGCAAGGAATTGATCCATTCCCGAAAGATCAAGGATTGACATGGTTCCCGGGGAGAGATAGTCCCCCAGACCGGTGGTTCTATCGGCAAAGATAGTCTTCACTTTTTTGAGAAAACTCAGTCTTCCGGCGATTCTGCGCTGATCTTCCTCCTGCAGGTTTCCGATGGAACTCATGAAATCGTCGAAGTCCCGCTTTCCGTGCATGTTCTTTATTGCTTCACTCACTGCATGCCGCAGGTTAGTCCATGTTTCCTTTATGTCCATTATCCCTGAGACGTCCTCTGAATCAAGGTCGGAAAACTTGAGGGTGAACTCATCCACTATACCTCTCTGGAAAGAATCATACCTGCCTGTGCTGAGAGGTGTTCGGAAAATCCTGATGGAACTGTTGTATAAGCTGTTTTTGGCACCCTTTCTCATAAGAACATAATCAGCATGCGGATCAAGCACAATTATGGAAGCCCCTTTTTTTAATAGTTCCTCCATCAGAACACCAGCTGTATGACTCTTTCCGGCACCAGTCTGTGCCAGGATAGCAACATGCCTCATCATGCCCCTAACGCTCACAGAAACCCTGACATCAGACCTGTCAGCAAGGAATCCCACATCGAGTGATTCGTCGTTGGAAAACCTGAAAATGGATTCCAGCATCTCCGTGGAAGCTCTGTAAACCTTTGTGCCCGGTGTGATCAGGTCCCTGGAAAGTTCAAGATTCCTTCCGGACATTGAACCGAGTGCGCGGGCAACGCAAATGCTTACCGAATAGTTAAGGTCGCTTACCACGTATTTGTTGACGCTCTCAAAGTCCATGCTTTCATTGAGCAGTTCGCTCCTTGAAATGATCCTCTCAACCCTGCCGAGGACCTTCGATTCTCTTATGTCAAGGTACACGTATTCCCATTTCTTCAGTCTGGCGTCTTCCTTTATAACGAAACGGAATATGTCGGAGGTGTTGTCTCCGACCACGTAGCCCAGCTCAGATTCTGATTCTTGCACGCCTTTCCCCCCTTGTCTCGTAAAAACTTATTCCGATCTCTTTTTCAAATGCCTTCATGTAAATATTCTCCACTTCGCTGCTCCTGAATTTTACCAGACGATCAACGTCAGCAAGCCATATGTTGTAAGTCTTCAGATCACCATACCCCCAGAACATGAGGTCAATGATTTCCTGCGGAATAACTGTTGGTTCCACCGTGTCCGGTACATAGCCGTCCGGAGACATCACTATATCCACCTTTATTGGAAGATCAGTCTCCCTTGGCAGTATGTGTGTCAGAACTATTGGAAACTTTTCATCTCCTTCTTTCCAGATCTTCCTGACTGGCTGGACTATTGGCTTCGTATATCCGGGTACCCTTGCCAGTGACCGGACGAGGTAGTGATCACTGGCCTTGAGCCTTGACTCAGCATTTACTGCTTCATCCTTCGGCCTGTGATTCTTCAGTGTGTTAAGCAGAAATTTCCTGAATGCAGAAGTCTCTGAACTCTTTGCCATAAATATTAGTGGAATATTGAGACCAGATACTGTTTCTACGAGTTTTCCGAGAGTCTGGACGTATTCCTCATGAAAATTATCATAACCTTCGGCATCCACCGGATTCAGGTTCTTGAAAAGGCGGCCGCTGAGTGAGCCATCCACCAGAATGAAATCAGGTCTCTCGTGCCTGAGCATCTCTAGAATGCTGAGGTGCTCAGAGTGTTCCATGAGCATTGTGAGGAATCTCTGGAGATCATCGCGTGCCACTGACATGACCTTGGAAATAAAACTCGTATATACGCGCTTTCCCACCGTTGTATATGACCTGATCAGTATGATCTTTTTTCCGTTGTATAATTCCCTTACAAATTCTGTACTGTCCGTTGCCGAAATCACCTTAGAGACTGAGGATGCATCCCGGAATGTAACATAGTTTTCCCTGAATACGTCACTGTAGAGCGATCTTCGCCAGGAATCGGCAGGCATCAAGAGATCGCTTCTGATAGTCTCTGCGTTCTCTCTCAGAAAACTGACAAATTGACTGAAAGTGTCATTCATTTTATGAGAGGAAAAACAGGCGTATAGTATTAAACCATTTTCATTGGGTTTGAAAATGAGAAAATATTACTTGATGGGTATTGCCGTAAAGGTGAGAATGAACATAACCAGTGCGGTTACTCCAAGCACCACATCAATTCTTCTTATTCCAGAATAGTCATCAAGAGCCGGCGGATGGGTAAGACCCATGAATACCACGAAAATGGCCAGCATCCACCAGCCATTGTACTTGAACCCCAAGATGAAGAGGAATGCCACAAATAGGTAGTCAATGACCGCTGCCCTTTTTCCCAGCAATCCCCTTACGATGTGGCCTCCATCGAGCTGGCCGACCGGGATGAGGTTCATCGCAGTAGCAAACATTCCAACCCATGCAGCAAGGACCATTGGGAATACGGGTTGTCCCGGAGGAGTGATGAGACCGAGGAGGTAGTATATTATGGGAAAGTTTATGTTCAGGCCGACAACAGCATTGCTGAGCGGAATAAACTCATGACTTAGATATGAAGCAAGGAACAGAAATGGTATGGCAGTAAGGAAACCTGCAAGAGGCCCTGCGACGCCGATCTCCGTCATTGCCCGCCTGTTGGGAACTGGATCCCTGAGTGATATGAACGCCCCGAAGGTTCCGAGACCAAGGGGGAACGGAATGAAGAATGGCAGGGAAGCCCTGACACTATGCCTCTTTGCTACAAAGTAATGTCCGGTTTCATGCACACCCAGAATGACCATCAACGGGAGCGAGAAAAACACGAATCCGTACAATATCCTGAGCATGAATGCATTGGGTCCTGATACGTAATCGGCTGCATATATAGAACCGACATAAATTGTTGAAAGAACAGTAAGGATGAGCATAGCAACGTTAAGGTAGACGCCATGGAAATTTACGCTGGGTCTTCTGGTAACCTCCAGAAAATGCTCCCCGTTCTGGGATAGGAACGGGATATAGCCCTTGAAAACCAGCTCTTTTCTGATTTCGTCAAAAGAACCACCGAGATCGGGATTATCGCTATTTACATAGTAAAACCGCACGCTAACAGGATTTACCTGTATATCGTAGGCAATCAGCTTTGATTTGACCACTTTTACAATGTATTCCAGATCATCACTCTGAACTCTGGCGGAAATGCCATAATTTTCCATTATATTCTCCGAAATGTAAGCCTTTTCCCCAGTTTAACGGGAACTATTCACGTTTCGTAGTTCCGCTGACCCTCTGGGGATTTTTTCGTCTGTCGCTGATCGGGAACTCACAGCCTGATGGCACATCAGATGCTTCACCCGAGGCCCATGACTGGACGATATTTTGTCCCATGTCGTCATATGTGATCATGAATCACGCATACTATTGATGGGACGAATTCTTAATTAAAAACTGGTTATAAGTATTTATGTATCGTGGTGCAATGTGTTTTGCACCTAAAAGCCATTTTTGGACATAATTGAGGTGCTGGTTGATTATTTTAGGTGCAGGCAGAATCACAGAAAATTTGTAGTTATCATGATATCCGGCACATTATTTCAAGGAGCAACTTTACCTTGGAAATAAAATCACTCCTCGATACTTTGGATCAGAAGTAGCCTAACTGCTCATGATCAACATTTTGTGGAGCAATTCCTTAAGGGATCCAGATATTTCGATCTGTACTTGGCGCCACAGGAATATCAAGTGGCCCGTTGCCCTCTTGTCGGCTGAGAACCAGGATTCTAAGAGGTTACGCCTGAAGTGTTCCCTCAGGTAATCGATTTGAGGGTTTAAGTATTTCAACAATGTATCCCTTAATGAAAAGAATTTGACAGAGAGAAGCAAAGATTGGCTAAATCAGGCGAAGCGCGACCTTGAGAATGCGAAATACGAACTCAAGGGAGGCTTTTTTGAATTCGCTTGCTTTCTTTCCCAACAATCAGCAGAAAAAGCACTAGAAGCTCTGTATCAGAAGTTGGGGGCTGAGGTTTTTGGTCATTCAGTGACTGTTCTCATGCAGCGATTTCCACTTAATTCAAGCTTTACCCCGGAATTAATAAACATCGGGAAGGAACTCGATAAAGCATATATTCCAACAAGATACCCAGATTCTCATCCAGAGGGGTCGCCATTCATGATGTACAGTGCTGGCGAAGCTGAGAGGTTGATTGCATATGCAGAACGAATCGTCGATAGATGTCAGGATTTACTATCCAAGATTGACACAAGAAGAGATACTGCAGCATTTTAGAGCTTCGTCACAGGAACTTTCAAAGGTCGTTAACCTTCTGGAAATGAGGCTATTCGGATCTTATGCGAAGGGGACAAATACTGCATCCAGCGACGTTGATATCTTCATTGTTTTTGAAGGCTACGACAAAGATGAGGCATACTCCAAGTGCTGGCAGATCATAGGTATCCCTGAAGCAGAAATACATCTTTACACCAGACGCGAAAGAGATCAGATGAAAAAGAACCACAGCCTATTCCTGAAGGAAATAGAAGCAACAGGCATATTGATATGATTTGAGATCCGAGCCACCATAGAACTGGGACCTCATGAAAATACTATTATAGAAAGAGATACAAGTAGAGCATATCAACTTTCCAAACCTTAACGTTACATTCAGCCTTGGAATAGTGCGGCATAACAGTGTTCCTATCTGGAAAATTTAAATGTTATTCTATTGTTCTTGCGTGGTTACAGCAGTCTTAGTGAGAATACACACATCCCATACAGATAGCAGTATGAAGAAGAAAAGCAGGGACAGTACACTGTTCAGGAAGCTGTACGGGTACAACACTTTCACCAACCACAGCAGGTACAACAGGCGGATGAAAGGGCTCAATTATGAGTTACAGTTGGTACGATTCGAGGGTGACCTCATCATGGTGGGGAGAGAGGTCCTCCACATGGACACGAACCTTGTAGAGGAAGAAGGAAAGCAGCTCAAGCTACAAGTTGCTTAAGTATTTATTCAAAAACAAGCAGAATAGTTTAAGAACAAAGTCGGTGCAATGCGTTGCTTCCGATTCCTGCAGACCATGTAACATTTATTTGACGAGGTTATTCTGTGATGGTAATGTTTCGTTGAAGCCTTCAGAATTTATCTTTGAAAATAAAGAGAACATGATTAGAGACCTCAAGGCAATAGTGAATATCGAGACTCCCTCCACAGAAAAGAAGCTTCTGGATCAGGCTGCAGATTACCTGGTAAAATATGCTGAGAAGAACCTGTCGTGTGAAACCGAACTAATAGAGAACGTGAACTCCGGCAACAATGTGTCCCTGAGAATTGGCAAAGATACCGTAAAGAAACCCCTGCTCGTTCTGGCGCATTACGACACCGTATGGTCAAAAGGCACTCTTTCGAGGATACCGTTCAGTGTTTCTGATGGAGTCGCCAGGGGACCCGGCGTATTCGACATGAAGGGTGGACTTGTACAGGGTCTGTGGGCATTGAGATCGCTTGAAGAATACGGAAAACAGGACAGACGCATTGAAATGTTGATCACGTCCGATGAGGAGTTGGGGAGTGATTCGTCGAAAGAGCTTATCGAAACAAGAGCAAAGATATCTGAAGCCGCACTAGTACTTGAACCATCGCAGGATGGAAAGGTCAAAACGGCGAGGAAAGGCATTGGAGAATTTAGCATAAATGTCATAGGAAAAGCTGCACACGCAGGCCTCGAACCATGGAAAGGAGTAAATGCTATTGAAGAGGCTGCCAGAGTGATCCTCTTCTTGCAGAGTTTGAACCGAATAGAGAAGGGGACAACGATTAATGTCTGTACCGTAAATGGAGGAACCAGAACCAACGTTATTGCTGATCGTGCCACTCTGGGAGTAGACTTCCGGGTTGCCAGCGAAGCTGAAGCAAATAAGTTAGTCAAAAGTGTCATGTCCATTAAACCGAATAACCCATCCGTCAAACTGGAAATTTCAGGCGGATTAAACAGGCCTCCGATGCAGAAAACCTATGAAACAGAGCGGATTCTTGAAATTGCAAAGACCATTGGCTTAGAATTCGGGACAACCATCGAAGATTGCGCTGTTGGCGGAGGTAGCGACGGTAACTTCTGCGCTGCTGTGGGCATACCTGTTCTAGACGGTCTTGGGGCTGTAGGAAACGGTGCACATGCCGAAAACGAATTTGTAGATTTGAACCAGATGCCACTGAGAGCGGCAATATTTGAAAGACTGCTGGAAGAGTTATGATCTCAATAATCTGTCATTGATGCGTTTGCATAGACATAACTGTTCGTTAAGAAAGTTTATAATCATAGTTTAAAATTGCAGGTACCTTCGGGCTTGTGGTCTAGCGGTTATGACATCGCTCTCACACAGCGGGGATCGCCGGTTCAAATCCGGCCAAGCCCATTCAC
>JAMDDH010000036.1 GCA_023488885.1 Thermoplasmatota archaeon
TTCTGACGAGCCAGGAACTCTGGGAGGAAAAGGGGTCCAGCCAAGTCCTCTGACTTATGTTCTGTTCGGGGTTATGGCCTGTTACGGATCATCCCTTGCTGCAGAGTGCGCGGAAGAAGGTCTTGCAATAAAAGATATGAAAGTGAGAGGAAAACTATCTTATGATCTCGGTCCCGTAGTAACTGATGTGAAAACACCAATAATAACTGGACTGAAACTTGAGATCATCTCCAGTACAAACCTGGAAACCCAGATAAAGAAGGCATGGGCAAAGTGCCCAGCAGTTTATGCCATCCAGAATCCGATACCGACTGAGATAGTTCAGGTAAGCAAATAAAATTTCGATCCGTCAGCCGGAGCCGTCATTTCATACAAGAAATGAACATCCTGCTGATTTAATTGATTTTCCCCTTCGCGATCATTGAAGCCACATAAAACATTGCAGCCCCAAGAAGAAGATTCGATACCACGGTTATTGCAAGCTGAGCTGACCCGAAGATCTGTGTCTGGATAATTTCTGAAAAATCTTTCAATGAAACTGGAGTAATAGTTGAGACATAGCCGGAGACCATGTATATAAGAACAAACCTCAGGGCAAGCGACGTTCCCAGAGCTAGCACATATACAAAGTGATCAGTTCTTTTCAACATTCTGGACACCAGTAGATAATAGGAGAGACCGTATGCCGCTCCTGTTTTAATTACAAGATATGGAAGAAAGGTGTGGAAGGCTTTGATCAGATACGGGCTTGCGATAGCAGTGGCATTCCCGGACTGGATGAATATGTTAAGTCCGTTGACTCCTACTGTGAGAAGTCCAAAAGCCAGTATGATGTATGCCAGAAAAAATATTATTATACCTGCGTAAACGGTATGCCTCTGCTTCACTGGAAAGAAGTTGCGATACCTTATTATCAGGATTATGGCCAGGGCAGATATCAGAAATGAAATGTACACAAGCAACGATGTTATTTGTACGAGAGCCCCGATACCGAGGAGAATGAAAGCAATGATTATTCCTCTTCTGTCCCTTGTGTTCCCGGGTTCTGCTTTTCTACTGGCCACTCCGGCAAATAAAGCTGTTAGATATTAATTTACTTAATTTCTGCTTTTCCATCAAAATAAGTTATTTCATCTGAAAAACAGCCCTTTCATGAGATTAAAAATAACAATTTTCCAGAAAATTAATCGACACTTAACGGTACATGGTTTCGACAAATTTTTAAAGCCATAATTCTTCAGGAAAATAGTGGATATTCAGGAAAAGATAGCGGGAGAAATTACAATTGCGGAGAACCCCGGAGAAACAATTCGCAAGTGGAGGGAAGAATTTCAGGTTTCACAGCTTGATCTGGCGAAATACCTTGAGATTTCACCATCGGTTATCAGCGATTATGAATCCGGAAGAAGAAAGTCGCCTGGAGTTGTATCAATAAAGAAAATAGTGTATGCACTGGTAGAAATTGATCTAAAGAGAGGAGGGCAGGTCCTGAGAAGATACAACAGCGGCATGCCGTCCGATGCGGTTATCGACATAAGTGACTACAACCATGACATTGCTCTTGAAAGGGTCATAAGGATGATCAGCGGAACAAATTATTCCTCCATCGGGTTGAATCGCTACATCAGGGGATATACAATAGTGGATGGCATAAAGGCCATTCTGTCATTTTCCTATTCCGAATACAGCAAGCTATACGGATGGTCGAGCCAGAGGATAATCTTCTTCACGGAGGTCAAGCTTGGCAGGAGTCCCATGATTGCCATCAGGGTGCATCCCCTGAAACCTGCCGCCGTAGTTTACATTCAGCCAGACAGGATTGACGATCTGGCCATCAAGCTCGCGGATGTTGAGAACATTCCGCTCATAGTTACGGAACTGGATGTCCGGGCAGTCTCGAAGATTATGTCTTCGCTGAAGTAGAGTGGGAATGCTGAAAAATGATCTCTTTCTGTCTTGAATTCCATCAGGAATCAGTAAAAATATTAGGGAATGTTTGCATCTAGCGATGCCTTGAAGAGAAAGATATCGCCTGCAACGATAATACTCCTTATACTTTTACTAATTGCAGCGGGGATCACAGTCTATTCCGGGGAGCTTCCTCCAGCCTCTGTTGTTGAGTCGGACAGCATGGAGCATTCCAATAACTGGACCTACGGAACCATAAATGTTGGAGATACTGTTATTGTTAAAAAGCTGGCATCCCCTGTCAGCGAGGTTATAACTTACGTTCAGGGTCGCCAGATCAATTTCTCCACATATGGGGACTATGGAAATGTTATCCTCTACAGTGACCCCAGTGGATTCACGGTGATCCACAGGGCCATGTTTTATCTTTCATGGAGCCACGGTAAACCCGTTATTCCATACTATTCAAACCAGAGCTGGATGAAAGTCACTTCCAGTTACGTTCTCATTAAAGATGTTGGCTACTCCCATAGAAACCTTGTAGTCTACATAAGCAATTTCAAGAATGAAAGCGGTTTCATAACCATGGGGGATCATAACCTCGCTACGATAGGACAAGTGTTCCACAACAAGGCCCTTAATGCCTATGAAGCAGCAGATCAGAATGTCGGCATTATAGGGCATCCCGTGTACAGCAGTGAAGTCCTCGGAAAGGCCGTGGGGCAGATACCCTGGTTCGGACTGATCAAACTCAACCTTATGAGGCTGGAAGGGCAGTGGCCTTACTACAATGAGGTCCCGAACCACAGTTATGAGTATCTGGCTGCTTCAATGATTGGAATTCTGGTTGCGATCTTTTTCCCATATTCTATATTCTCCGGTGGAAAAGGAAAACGCAAATCATAAGAAACAGGAGATTATGATCTGCTATGAGTACACTATCGATAGCCGCTTTAGCAATTTCAGTAGTTTCGCTGTTGCTATGGGTTTACACCTTTCTCTTCAATAAAATGCAGTTTAAACTCCCGTTCCTGAAAACAATGGAACCTGCACCTCAACAGAAGGCTAGTTCTCCAAATACAGAGATGGTAAAATCAGAAAGCGCCAAAACGGTAAGCAATTTTGGAGATGAAATGATGGAAGAACTTCGCAAATTTTCACAGATGACCAGGAAAAACCTTGAAATGCTTAACACAAGAGTTGGTATAAAATTCGACGTGAAGCCGCTTTCAGATAAATTCCAGAAAAAAGTCCAGAGGGAAAATTATGTGGATTCTGAAGAGGTTAGGCCTCCCGTCGCCGGAGTACTTCCAAAGGAAATTGAACACGAAGAAGATGGTAAATAACAAAATAATCTTCGGATAAACCCGTAAGGTTTGGACTGGAATAGATATAACACCTCTCATCAGTTCCAGACTCAAGCAGCGCAGCACTCTGATCGCTCATCCCTAAGGATGTGTCATTCAGGGCCAAATTTTGGGAGTATCTCTTGGAGAGGTTGGTGCAAGTTATCCAAGGTTCCAAATTATTTCGCCCTTCTCTTACTAGCACTGACCCTTATAGTTATGAAATAAAATGCAGAAACCGCTGTAGTGAAAATTAGTGCGAATATGATTTGTGGACCAACGTAAAAGTCCAGTATTCCAAGAGGGTTAAGCGCTACATTCGTATTATTCAGTATAAAGACCATTTCTGTAGAATAATTAACAGAAGGGAATACTTTTGAGAATGGTGCAAGGTATCCCGACCATATCGTTGCAACATTGATGCTCTGATTATTGTTTATGAATGAATACTGAAGATTGGGCGTTGGTAAAACTGTCTTATTCTGTAATGGAACATTTGAAACCTTTATTTCGTTTGGAATAATTATTCCCTCTCTAGAGTAAGGATTACTCCCATAAATAGGCCCATTTCCATACACCTGACCGGAGGTATTGTTCCACAAATTAACGTAATGGCCGTTTTCAAACCTCGTACTTGGAATTAGCCATTTGGCTATGATCGAATCAGCAGAAACCTTCATTTTAGTTTCATAAATGATGGTGTTGTTTATTGAGTTTATCAGTATGCCCTTTAGGGAGTACTCATTGTTACCTAAATATGAAATATTTATCCCCCCTGCAAGGCCAATTTCTGGAGATTGGGCGTTCGACGTATTCCGGAATACAGTGTACGTGGTGTAAAAGAAATAATCAGCATAAAAGCCATTTTCAGAATCGGTCGTAAGCAGGCCAGCCCTATTGATTTCGATTTCATATATAAGCGGTGCAACCAGGATTAAGCTTAGCCCAATTGCTAAAGCCGTAAATACTGCTGCTTTAAATTTCCTTTTTTTCATCAGTCAACACCCTAAAATTAGAAATTTTAGTCTATAAATGCAGTAATCATATCATCCAATCCTCCGTTAAAATCTACATTATGATTGTAGACAAATTTGACACTTGTATATCCATCATATGACCCTGTAACGTTAGAATAGAGATTTCCAGTGTATGAGCCATAAAATGAAATTGTTGTGAATGTTGTATTAAAGTTCGAGCTAGATGCTGCTGATGTGGAAACTGCGAGTGGGCCGTTGTTGTCCACTATTGATGTTGAACCAGCCAGGCCGGTACCAGTTGGGTTATATGCTTCTGAAAGAATAAAGGCAGACTGATAGTTAACCAAGCCATTTCCACCCCGGGAAGTAATGTTGTTGTAGAACCGACCTTCTCCAAGTCCACTGAACAAGTCTTGCGATTGATACGTTCCTTTTGAACCCCAGTTAGCATAAAATAGGTTGCTTCCACCCTCACTCCAAGAGATTATCTCCATGTTAGGCACCACAGTCCAGTTCGAGGTTGATTACGTCAACGCTTTGGTAACGCCACTAGAAGAAGAGTACATAGCGCCCAATGTTGTAGAGAGTGAAAAGGTACCAAGGTTTGCCATAATTGCAAAACTTATTTTCATGTCTGAAAGAGTTATTTCCTCATCGATTTCTCTGTTTTTATTCGACATAATAAAAGTAATAAGTGTGAATATATATAATTAATGCGAACTCATATTTCCGATTTTGTGAGTTGAGGATGTTCCAACGGAATTAACAAGAAAAATAGATAGTTTGAGCAGATACTATAAGGCGTGGAATGGATTGTATTCCCTCTGTTATACTAATAGTAGGTAGTCTCGAAAAGGAAGTAATAAAGCAAGTGCAGTGATTTACATGGGAAGATCACGCATTTTAGCCGTGGAGGTATGTCACTTACAGAACCCTAGATACGATACCTGATTGTTTTCCACCAGTAAATATTGCAACTCTCCCTGCTGAAAGAAACTTTAATGCGTAAACTCTTTTTTTGCTGTAATGATCATTCCGGAAGAATTCGATCAAGGTACCAGTTACCGTCGAAAGGCATTATTTCGTTCATTTTCTGTCCTGTTCCCACAAAAATAATTGGTTTCTTAAGCTGGTCCGATATGGTAATTATTGAGCCACCCCTGGCATCCGTATCCAGTTTTGTGAGTATTATTGCATCGTAAGAGACCTCCTTTAGGAAAGTCTCAGCCTGGTATACCGCATCCTGACCGATCATCGCGTCCAGCACCAGAACAGTCAGATCCGGTTTGGCTACCCTCTTTATCTTTTTCATCTCCTCCAGGAGGTTTCTGTTTGTCTGCATCCTACCGGCGGAATCTATGAGCACATAGTCCAGATTTCTGGCTTTTGCGTGTTCAATAGCATCAAAGGCCACTGAGGCAGGATCACTTCCTGATTCATGCTTTATCAGGTTAACACCGACTGTCTGGCAGAGTATTGCAAGTTGCTCTATGGCACCTGCCCGGAAAGTGTCAGAAGCTGCGACCACCGACCTTCGGTTGTTTTCCTTGAAGTAGTTGGCCATTTTTGCAACAGTTGTGGTCTTGCCGGTGCCATTGATTCCCAGAAACAGAATGATATACGGCTTCTTTCCTGGATTCAGAATGTCGAGATCTATTGAGTTTTCTCCAAGTATTGCGGAAATGGATTCCCTTAAGGCGGATTTCACTTCTGCCACAGATATTTTTTTCTTTACACCGTCAATAAAACTGTCAAAACTATCTATGATCCGATCACATGTCTCCAGAGCCACATCGGATTCCATGAGGATGTTCCGAATATTATCCTCTATGTCGCCCTTCCGTATTTCACTTGGGAGACCGATTTCAATTGCTTTGCCAAATTTTTTCTTCAGGCTCTCAAACATGTCAGCTTTGACCTTTCTGCTGATTCTGTGCCTGCTGCTGGGCCATCGACACAAGAGAATTATAACGGGTGGAAACTTCCCCTCTCCTTGCCTGGACATTCTGTATAGAAACTTCGATATCTTTTACATTCTGCTCAAGCCTGACCAGAGTTTTGGGGGCTTCCTCCTCAACATACAAATCTGATCCGATCGGAACGAAAAGTTTCTGGTCAAGTTCCAGTTTTGCTTTGATGAATATTCCTGAGCCTACCGTAACCCTCATTTCTTTTGCCAAGGCAAGCTGATCCTCCTTAAGAACTGCATGAGTTTTTCTAAGTTCGTCCATCCCCCTGACGAGAACGGACAGCTGGTCATCCATGGATTCTATAAGTGATCTGAGATAATTCAACTCTCCCGATATATCAACACGATTTTCGTTTTCCATTAGGTTATCCTCCAAATATTTTCCTGCTCTCTGAGAGAGATTCTAACACTGGCATTGGATCACCCGATAAATAGCTTATGAGTGCACCTCCCCCGGTGGATGCGTGAGATATCCTGTCGATGATGCCAAGTTTTTCAAGGGCATTGAGAGTGTGTCCCCCGCCCGCAATAGTGAGAGCTTTGCTCCCTGCGACAGCTTCAAGTATTTCCCTTGTCCCCACCGAATATTCCTCAATTTCATAAACGCCCATGGGACCATTAAGGAATATCGCCTTCGATTCGTTGATAACCTTTATGAATTTGCTAATTGTTTCGAGTCCTATGTCAGCAAGTATCTGATCATCTGGAATCTTCTCGTTTACGCCTATGGATCTTCCCTTCGGGTTCTGTATGAAGTCGACAGGTAGCACAATTCTGTCGGAAAATTTATTGAGGATCATCTTGCAGGTTTCGATTATTTCTGCATGATTCTTGTTATTCTTTATTATGAAATCCTTATTCTTCTTGCCTATGTTTACTCCCTTGGCCCAGAGGAACGCGTTAGCAACCACTCCACCGACCATTATCGTGTCAACGATTCCGTTCTTCAGGAAACTTGTAGAAACCTTCACACTGTCTTCAATTTTAGCGCCCGCAAGTATTGCGAGTTTCGGATGGACATTTCCATGAGTAAATTGATCTATCATTGCGACTTCTTTCTGGACCAGCCTGCCCGCAATATTCGGTTTTATCCTCCTGAATCCTACAAGAGAAGTCTGCGCCCTGTGAATAGCCGGGAATGCGTCAATTATGAAATAGTCGAACAGCGGTCCGAGATTCCGGACTATGTGTGTTGATTCAGCGATATCTATATCATCTGCTTCAACTACGACTTCTTCGGAATAAAATCTCGAGTTTTCCAGCATCATTATGTCACCGTCATTCATCTTTCTTATCCTGTTCCTTACCTCGGACCCGAACAGGGAATCAACAAATTGTACTGGTTTTCCCAGCAGTTTTTCAAGCTGTTCAGCGTGCTTCCTCATGGAGGTAAAATCACTCTTGCCGGGTCTGCTCTGGTGACCCACTATGACGAGTTTTGAGTTGTGAAGCTCCCTGATTGTGTCAAGGTGTGATATGAATCTGGAAGCCCCCATGACGTCTCCGGAAAGGGGGTGAATGGGCGAATTTATGTCGAGCCGTAGATACACTCGCTTGCCATCAAAATTAAAGTCATCCATCGTGAAAAATCTATCAGGAGTAACGGACACTTATACGTCATGGTTTACACCCGATATATTCGTTTCGTAGAGTGAAGAATGGAAAGTATGAATTGCTCCTGTGCGTTTCAACACTGGATAATGAAGGCCGTAATAACCGCTGCAGGTCTGGGCACGAGATCAGGCCTGGATGGAAAGATCAGGAAGGAAATGCTGCCCGTCTACGATATACGGAACGGAAGAATAGTCCTGAGACCGATAATCGATGTGATAATCAGCAACCTGCTGATCGCCGGTCTGGATGAAATTGCAGTTGTCCTTGATCCGCAGGATCTTTTCACCAAAAATTACATTGAAACAAACTTCCCTGAAGCACAAATTCTCTTCCAGATCGAGAAGCGCGGATACGGACATGCTGTGTTGACGGCAAAGGAATTTGTCGGCAAGGGAAGTTTCATTCTTAATGCTGGGGACGGGATTGTACTCAACCCTGAAGTGACAAATGCCGTCATAAACGGCAGGCGGAATGGAAATTATCTCACCCTCATGAAAGTGGAAGATCCTGAACGATACGGGACTGCACTGTATGAAACAGATGGCGATAGCATCATCATAAGATCAGTGGTGGAGAAAGCAAAAAATCCGCCATCAAACTATGCTCTTTGCGCTTTTTATCGCCTTAACAGCGATTTGTTCGCCTATCTTGAAAAAGACATGTCTGGCAATGTAGAGCTGACTCCTGCCATAAACAGCAGCATACTGAATGGAACAGAGACCCACGGAATCCTCCTTTCCAGAAAGGACTGGCAAAGTGTCGGCAGAGCTGAAAGCTACGTAGATGTTTTAAAGGCAACGCTTGATTACTGCAAAAAGAGGCTTAGTTAAGAGGGCTCTCTTTCCAGAATGTCCTCGGATATATAACGCCCTTCAGATTTTCTATTCGATCCTTGAATGAACTGAGATCCTTCAGTATTATCGAGGTCTCTTCCTGCAGTTCCCTTGATCTCCTGTATCCAAGCTCTGCCAGTTTCACATGGGCTGGGTTGTAATAATGTTCCTCTGCTTCCACTCTCGGATTCGGGACACTCCTGATCTCAGCCTTTTCATGGAAATCCCGTTCATAAACTTCTTTTACCATCCTGGCAAGCTGCATAACCGAATAGTGCTCGTCAAACTGGTTGAACACCCTGTATTCTCCGTGATCGGGAGGGTTGCTGAGGGCAAGATCAAGACAGGTTATACTGTCTTCCAGGGAGAGAAATCCCCGCGTCTGACCTCCCTTGCCATATGGAGTTAACGGCACCCCTATTACTGCCTGTGAACAGAATCTGTTCAGAGCCGTTCCCCAGACCTCGTCTATGTCGAATCTTGTGAAGAGTCCGGTTTCGTCTATTTCCTTTGTTCTTGTGCCATAAACTACTCCCTGCATCACATCTGTAATCCTTGTCTTCCATACCCTGTTTGCAAACATGAGGTTGTTCGAATCGTGAACCTTGGTCCAGTGATACCATGAACCTGCCTGTTTCGGGAACGGTAGGAAATCTTTTCTCCCGTTGTACTCAACTTCAAAAAAGCCCTCCGGAATGTCCACATTCGGAGTGCCGTATTCTCCCATTGTCCCGAGTTTCAGTATGTGTGCATCCGGGACATATTCCTTCACAGCGTATATCAGATTAAGTGTACTGACTATATTCTTCACCATGGTGTCTGTTGCCTGCTTCAGTCCCAGCATTGAATATGGTGCCGATCTCTGTTCAGCGAGATGAACAATAGCTTCTGGTTTTTCCTTTTTTATCACATCAAATATGAATTTTGGATCGCTTGCATCCCCCCTGTAAAAATTGATAGTTTTGCCAGTTTTTTCCTTTAGTCTTTTCAGTCGCTCTGGAAAGGACGGGATGGGTGTAACGGAATCTGAATTTACCTCTTTTACTCTTTTTCTGGTAAAGAAGCTGTCGACGCCGGCCACCGTGTTTCCCTTTGTTATCTCTCTCAATGCAAGTGGCCAGCCTATGTATCCGTCGATACCAAGTATCAGTACTCTCATCGCGTAAGACAATTTCAGACCACTTATAAATTTAAGCTATATTTACCTGTGATTCGTTTAACTCACCGGGTTTTGAAAGTTTTTTCCTTCCGGTTAGATTCGTGTTTCGTTGTGGAATGAGTGCATTGCATGTTTTTAAACTCGCCTGCACAGCATTGGAGTCTGTGTATTGAAGGCTTCCTACCTGGAACATTCTTAACAACGGTTTATAATAAATAAAAAGAATCAGGAATGAAATTATGACACGAAGAACTCCTATCTCAGTTGCCTACGGAGATGGCATAGGACCAGAAATAATGAAAGCGACGCTGAATATCATTCAGGCTGCCGGGGCTAATATAGAAATTGAGACTGTGGAGATTGGTGAAAAGGCATATTTACGTGGAGTGGAAACGGGAATAGAGCCAAGTGCCTGGGATTCCCTGCGGCGGACAAAAGTGTTTCTTAAAGCACCAATCACAACACCTCAGGGTGGCGGGTACAAGAGCCTGAATGTCACGACTCGCAAAGCACTTGGATTATATGCGAATGTTCGTCCGTGTATATCCTACCATCCGTTTGTTCGTACAAGGCACCCGGCAATGGACGTGGTCATAATCCGTGAAAACGAGGAAGATCTATACGCCGGAATAGAACATCGGCAAACGGATCAGGTGTATCAGTGCCTGAAACTGATCACCCGCCCCGGATCGGAAAAGGTCATACGTTATGCATTCGAATATGCACGCGCCAACAACCGCAAAAAGGTTACATGCTTTGTAAAGGACAACATCATGAAACTCACAGACGGGTTGTTTCACAAGATATTCGATGAGATTGCAAAAGAATATCCCGATATTGTGAATGAAACATGGATTGTTGACATAGGAGCTGCGAAGCTGGCGGACACTCCAGAAAATTTTGATGTAATAGTCATGCCAAATCTGTATGGTGATGTGCTGTCTGACGTGGCGGCACAGATTTCCGGATCAGTGGGGCTGGCGGGATCTGCCAATATTGGAGAGCAGTATGCGATGTTCGAGGCAATTCACGGCTCGGCTCCGCGTCGTGCTGGACAAAACCTCGCAAATCCATCGGGATTGCTTCTCGCAGCGGTCATGATGCTGGTCCATATTGGCCAATCCGATGTGGCCGCACGTGTACACAATGCCTGGCTAAAGACTATTGAGGATGGTGTCCATACATACGACATCTTCAAGGAAGGGGTAAGCCAGCAAAAGGTTGGCACCGCCGAATTCGCAGAAGCGGTCATCCAGCGTCTGGGGGAAGTACCAAAGGCACTCAAACCCGTCTCCTACGAGACACCAACCCCCATGTCACTGTGGCAAAAGGATGAACATCATAAAAAGTCAGAAAAGCGCCTTGTAGGTGTCGATGTGTTCCTGGATTGGGACCTGGGTTCGCCAAATGATCTTGGAGACGAACTTAGCCGGATAACTGTGGGCCCCTTGCAGCTACGGGTCATAACGAACCGTGGCATAAAGGTCTGGCCGAATGGATTGCCAGAAACATTCTGCACAGATCACTGGCGCTGTAGGTTTACCGGCAACGAGGGAGAAGTTGTCAGGGCTCTCGAGGTGGTTGAACTGCTCAGACGTGTAACAGAGGCAGGATTTGATAACATCAAGACTGAAAATCTCTATCTCTTTGACGGGAAACCCGGATTCTCAGCCGTGCATGGATAGTCTTAAGTGCGCTGCCAGCAGCACCACTGCTGAAATCGCCTGCCAGTAGAGGGTACAGTATTGTTGTGCTGTAATTCCGTCAACTGGCATACGAGCATGCATGTCATCTATTCATCCTAAAAAGTTCAGCCGGACTATTGACGTAATTTATATAGTCACCCCACATATATTTTCGCTTGAGTTCTGAAATAATCCAGTTCCTTGATATATTCGCAAAGCTTTTTGTCGTAATAGACCCCTTTGGATCACTTGTGCTGTTCATAGCCATGACAGGAAATATTGACCAGAAGAGAAGGAGATCAATTACTATTGATGCCACCCTTTATGGCGGGTTGATTCTCGTTTTCTTTACGGTTTTCGGGTCCTATCTTCTGTACTTCTTCGGCATTTCCATAGAGGCCTTGGAAATAGCCGGCGGCATTATTCTCCTGATAATGGGTATTGAAATGGTCAGGGAAGGGGACAGGCCAAGGTCCATGGGTGGAGGCCAGACAGAACAGGACATAGGCATAGTTCCATTCGCGACACCATTTATTGCGGGACCTGGGGCAATTTCCCTTGTAATAATACTCGTAAAAGGGGATATTCTCGCGAACCCGATCATCGACATTTTCACGCTGGGTTCCATAGTAATCGTCATGGGGATAATTTTCATCTTTTTCATCTATTCCACGAGGATAACCAGACTCGTTGGTGAAAAAGTGCTGAAGGCCCTCACAAGGATTCTGGGTCTCCTCGTCGCAGGGATAGCGATTCAATATTTCATAAACGCATTCGCTTTGATGGGCGTTGTCCCGTAGACTATGGCGACATAGTCTTTATCACATCGTCTACAACATGGTAAAAAGAATCATTTCTTGTATTTCTCGGCCTTTCAAGAGGGATTATTTTCTCTGCCATCACAGTACTGGGGCGCTTGCTCAGGATAATTACTCTATCGCTAAGCTGAACTGCCTCGTCAACATTATGTGTCACCATGAGAACTGTGTGCGGAGGAAGTTCTTTGTTCTCCCATAGGTCAAGAAGCTCTTCTCTGAGCGCCTGGGCCGAGAAAACGTCAAGGCCGACAAATGGCTCATCAAGGAGAAGAATGTCCGGTGAGGTTGCAAGAGCTCTTGCGATGGATACGCGTTGTTTCATGCCGCCAGACAGTTCCCTGGGATAAGCATTTTCGAAACCATCAATTCCAACCATTTTTATGAATTTCAATGCGGTCTCCTCCCTTTTCTCCTTGCTTCGAATTATTGGCTCAAGGACTATTTCAACATTCTTCTTCACGTCAAGCCATGGGAACAGTGCGGAGTTCTGGAACACAACTGCAATTCTGCTGCTGTGCTGGCCCAGCTTCTCACCGTTCAGGAGTATTTCGCCAGAGGTTGGTTTGACTAGGCCCAGAACCATCTTCAGAATGGTTGATTTACCGCATCCTGAAGGACCGATCAGAGATACGAACTCGTTACGCCTGACGCTGAATGATATGTCATTCACGGAGATGAGCTTGCTTTTGCCTGTTGAGAATTCCATGTGAATATTCTTTAGCGTCAGAAGCTCATCCATTGTCTTGGTATTCCTTTCTAATATGAATATTTGTCCTGATTGTTTGAGTTGAACGGCACCATTTCTGGAGATTATGCGGTAAATCGCGGTTTTACAATAATTTTGGGCAGTTGACTCCCTCATGCTTTGGTATTAATGCTGTTTCCTGATACTTTCAAACGAATTGTGTGTTCTCCGGGTTTCGTTAATTGGATTGCAGTCAAAAGCAGCTTCAATTATGCAATTCGAATGCCTGTTATCCATCCGGCCTTTCTTCACGAAAGAATTGAGATTTTGATAGTATCCTCCAAAAATGATCCATAACCGGTTCTGGTGTGAACCGAGCGCATTTGCACAATATTCTGTTGGATGTCTCCAAGCCATGCCGAAAAAGCAGTCATCATATTATAGCGGGTCCGGTTAGTTGGAATAGGCGGTGACAGATCTTGACAGAAGAGATAATTATAATTGGTGCAGGACCTGCAGGACTCAGCGCAGCAATTTATGCTGCAAGAGAGGATTTCCATCCAGTGATAATTTCCGGTTTTTTGACTGGAGGTCAACTTCTTCTGACTTCCAAGGTTGAGAATTACCCTGCTTTCCCGGAAGGCATTGAAGGGCCGGACCTTATGCAGCTAATGAAAAGACAGGCGGAAAGGTTTGGTGCCAGATTTGTCTATGAAGAGGCTACAGAGGTCGATCTGGATAGTAAACCCTTCAGAGTCGTGACAAGCTCAGGGAATTTCGAATCCAGAGTCCTGATAATAGCCACAGGCGCTTCGCCGCAGTGGTTGGGCATAGACTCTGAAAAAAAGTTCATTGGAAAGGGTGTCAGTGCCTGTGCAACCTGCGATGCTCCTTTTTTCAAGGAGAAAAAAGTAATGGTTGTTGGTGGAGGGGACACTGCAATGGAAGATTCTCTGTTTCTTACAAAATTCGCTGACAGGGTTACCATTATCCACAGGAGAGATCGTTTCAGGGCCAGTAGAATCCTGCAGAATAAGGTCCTGAAAAATGAGAAGATAGACATAATCTGGAACAGCGAAATTGATGAGATATTGGGAAAGAATACAGTTAACGCTGTTACGATAAGGGATGTGAATACAGGGCAAAAGAAAGAGCTACCATCGGGCGGTGTATTCATAGCTATAGGCCACAGGCCAAATACCGCGTTTCTCCATGGTAAATTGCCGCTTGATGAGAAAGGGTATGTCAAAACCATCGATGAAGTGAAAACCCATATTGATGGATTATATATAGCAGGAGATGTAGCAGACGGTGTTTACAGACAGGCCGTTACCGCTGCTGCAAGCGGAGTAAAGGCGGCGCTGGAGGCCAGGACATATCTGCAGAAAATCCGGATAGGATAACCTTTACAACGTGAAAAATAAAAACAATAAAGAGCAATAGAGCTCCTTTACTGAATTACTTAATCCACTTAATTAACTTCGAACTCGTTTCCGTTCATTGGAAGCGAGACGTCGTAATCAGACAGTGCCTCGGCGAGTTTTTCCCTGTTTTCCCCGTGGCAAAGGATAATTTTCTGTGGATCAACACCCTTCACGAATGATATTAGATCATCGTGGCCCGCATGTGCAGACATGTCGAAGAATTCTATCTGCATAGATGGTCTGACCGGAGCTCCTGCGATGTTCAATACACCTGTTTCAATTAGACTTCTCCCGTTTGTACCTTCCACCTGATATCCTGTCAGGAATATCGCGCTTTCCTGATCATCGGCAAGTCTCTGGATGTAATTGAGAACGGGTCCTCCGTCCAGCATTCCTGAAGTTGTGACAATTACGTCGTTATCAAGAGCGGCTTCCCTCATCTTGTGTCCTCTTATCTGCCTGACCTTGCCCACTGCTTTCCTGAAATCAGATCTAGATCGAAGGAAACCGGGTGTGTTGAGATATATTCCTGTTATCAGGTTGCCCATACCATCTGTTGCAACATTCAGGCCCATTTCTGCAAGGACCATTATAAGTTCCTGTGTTCTGCCCAGAGCGAATGACGGCAGGATAACCTTGCCTCCGTTGTCTATTACCTCTTTTATCCTTGATCTGAGGCGTTTTACAACATCTTCTCTCTCCTCATGGTTTTTCCCGGCATAAGTGCTTTCCATCACCAGCACATCCGCTTTTACCGGCTTGGCTCCTGTGAGAAGATTAGTATCCTTTGTGTAAAGGTCACCGGTTACCATGATGCTGCTTCCGTTCTCGAATTTCCACATTGTTGACCCGGGTATGTGCCCCGCAGTATACGGCGTGGCAGTGAATTTTCCAACCGGGAAAGATTCCCCATATTTTGCTGTCGTGACTGATCCAAAAAGGGAACTTATGTCGTCCCTGTTGAATCTCTGTGGATATCCTTCGATGTCCATGATCTTTATGGAATCCTCCAGAAGAGGTCTCATGCTGCTGGCAGTCATTGCCGTAGCATACAGGTCTGGCCTGTCGTTATGGTAACATACTGGTAGCGCGCCTATATGATCCAGATGTGCGTGCGTCACAAATATGCCATCAACCTTTTCGTAAGGCATCGGATATTCCGGAGGCTTCTCCGGTATAACACCGTAATCCACCATGAAACTACTGTCATGGTCTTCTATTCTAACTGCCAGTCTTCCTACTTCTTCTGCTCCACCTAAAAACTTTATTTTCATTTCTGTTTCCTCATGCTTTCGCATCCTTTAGTCGATCTTTACAATGACATTGTCTTTCTTGATTAATGAGTGGAAGCACATCTTTCACAATCTGTGTGACTTTGCTTTCGTTTTCTTTCATAATTTTGAAAACTTCAGCTGCTTCCACGGGTTTATCAGACCACACATCGTAGTCTGTAATTGTGGCAATTACCGAATAACACATCGACATTTCGTCTGCCAGATTTACTTCTGGAACCAGTGTCATGCCAATTATATCGGAAAACTGCCGGAACATTTTTGATTCCGCTCTCGTAGAAAATCTCGGCCCTTCGACCGTTACATACGAACCGCCCAGTCTGGTATTCGGTGATGCTTTTTTAGCAAGACCGTAAATCTTCGAGTTCATATCAGGACAGAACGGGTCTGCTGCAGATATATGATAGACTTCCGGTCCATCGTAAAATGTCAGTTCCCTTCGCCTGGTGAAATCCACAAACTGATCCGGAATCACTATGTATCCCGGTGCGAGTTCCTCTTTCAGGGAACCGACCGCATTAATCGCGATTATACGCTTCACTCCGAGGCTGTTGAGCGCCCATATGTTGGCTCTATAGTTAACTTTATGAGGCGGAATTGAGTGTTTTTTTCCGTGTCTTGGTATAAATGCAACCGGTACCCCGTTAATATTTCCAACCTCTACCATTCCGGAGGGTTTTCCAAATGGAGTTTCAACGTCAATCGAGCGGGGATTTTCAATAAGACTGTATAAGCCACTTCCCCCAATTATGCCTACGTAAACCATGTTATCACTGCAATATCATATGTCAATTTTTTCTGCTTATGGAACAATGATATTTAACCTCGTTGTCATTTCGCAGCTAATTCCTTTGAATGCTTATCCCGATATTCGTAACTGGTTATAAAGGATAGCGTCTCTAAAACTGAATTCTTTTGTTTATTCCTGATCCATACTGGGCGGCCTTTTTCTTCAGGGAAATTATCTCTGGAGGCAGTCCTTTCAGTGAGGCTACCGCCCGCAATATCGCCTTGTTGGTTTCACCGGCAAAATGGTCTTCTCTCGGCAGAGGCGCCACCAGTTTCGCTATGTTGGATTCGAGATAGGGGGCTTTCAATGTCTTTCCGAAGTAGTCAGCAATTTTCAATTCCCTAGGAAGAGTTACTGTGAAAAGTTTATTCATGTGACCGGCGTTGTCAAGACCGGGATCGTCCAGGAATCTTCTGTAACCGAAGAATAACTCATCAGCACCCTGTCCCGTGTACACAGTCTTCTCCGGTATCCTGTCAAGCAGTATTGTAAGTACGAGTTCGTAACCAAGTTCACTGTTGCTGATGTCCGGATCGATCTCCTTTACTATTTCGATGTAGCTTTTTAGATCTATTTCATCGAGATCAATGTGGCTAAGGGTGAAATTCAACAAGCCGGAGGCTTTCACAGCATTTTCAAAATCTCTGGAACCCCTGCTGCTCACGTTGTATGCTTTCAACCGGAACCCTGAGAATGCCAGTAGAATAGTGCTGTCCAGTCCCCCAGAGTAGGCAATTGCAGAATCTTCTGAACTGATCTGTGAAAAATACCGTTCTAACTCTGATGCTATTTTCTCCGCAATTGACCCCTGTTTTTCCGTGAATCTCACTTTTTATTGATAGACCAATGGATTATATAAGCTGGTGGTCTTTCAAAATGTGGATTACGTACCAGATACATCCGTGATAATAGACGGAAGATTTACGGCATTCGTTTCGGAAAAAACAGGTTCGAGAGTTATTCTTTCAGAGGCAATGATCTCTGAAGTTGAGCATCAGGCAAATGAAGGCAGGTCGATAGGTTTCGCGGCTCTACAGGAATTAAAGAATCTGAGGGCCATGGAACAGAGCGGAAGTATATACATAGACATTCAGGGAAGAAGGCCTTCTGACTGGCAGATACGCCGGGCCAAAAGCGGGGAGATAGATGAAATTATAAGAATGGTTGCGGCTGAGAACGACGCGATCCTCGTCACTGGTGATCAGATACAGCGGGACATATCCCTTATTAAAGGAATACGAGTACAATACCTGCAGCCTCCGGAGAAGGAGCCTAAAAACATTGAGGATTTTTTTGATGAGGTTACCAGTTCCGTTCATTTGAAGGCAAACATGCCACCAGCGATCAAACGCGGTAAACCCGGAGAGATCAAGTTCGAGAGGCTGGATACAGTCCTGTCAAAGGCGGAACTTGAGGACATAGCAAACCACATCGTCAAGAGAGGGAAGAACGAGGACAATTCATTCATAGAAATGGATTCCCACGGCGCAACAGTCATTCAGCTCAGAAACATAAGAATAGTAATTACCCGCCCTCCTTTTTCCGACGACCTGGAAATCACTGCCGTCAGACCGATCAAGAAGCTGACGATAGAGGAATATGGCCTGAAACCGGAACTCCTTTCAAGACTCAGCGACCAGGCAAGCGGTATACTTGTCGCCGGAGGACCCGGTGCCGGAAAAAGTACTTTCGTGCAGGCTCTTGCAGAACATCTCAACTCACTCGGAAAGATAGTCAAGACCATGGAGAAGCCAAGAGATCTCCAGGTGAGCAAGGAAATTACACAGTACACCGGACTTGAAGGATCCATGGAGAAGACCGGGGATATACTGCTTCTTGTGAGAGAGGACCATACCGTTTTCGATGAGATGCGCGTGACAGGGGATTTCCATGTTTATTCCGACCTCAGGCTGGCAGGAGTCGGCATGATAGGAGTTGTACATGCCACCAGGGCAATTGACGCAATACAACGTTTCATCGGGAGAATAGAACTGGGAATGATACCACAGATTGTTGATACCATTGTTTACATAGAGAATGGTTTTGTTTCCAGGGTGTTGACGACCCACTACTCCGTCAAGGTGCCGAGCGGAATGCACGAAGAAGACCTTTCAAGGCCCGTAATTGAAGTCAAGGACTTCTATTCCGGCATAACGATGTTCGAAATCTACACTTTCGGAGAGCAGATCGTTGTAATACCTGTGGCGAAAGAAGTAAAGAAAAATTCACTTTACAAATTTGCGGAAGAGAGGGTCCTGCAGGATATCAAGAAAATGATAGGTTCCAACAAAGTCAGTGCCAAGATGATGGGGGATGGCAAGGTGCTGATACAGGTTGCTGAGGAATACATCCCGAGGGTCATAGGCAAGAAGGGATCTACTGTTAACGATCTTGAGAAAAAGTTCGGCCTTAAGATAGAGGTGGAACCCCTCGCTGAAGGGGAAAGCCAGGTCAGGTCCGAAGCACAGGTGGAGGTCAGGAGTAACATAATTTACCTGAATGTAGGTGAAAAAAATAGAAATGTCAAGTTCTACGTCGATAATATCCTGATGCTCCAGGCAAAGAGCTCAAGTAAGGGAATAGTGCGGATAAAGGTTGCCAGCGATACCGGCTCCGCACTTTATAACTATATAAAACTGGGTAAGAGTATCCAGTATGCGTTCACCGGTGCCGAATCAGCCTGAACCTTTCATGAACAAAGGAATTCATAGAGAAGCCTTACACCGAATCCCGTGGCTCCTTTCGGAAGATAATCAGCTTTAGCTGTTTTTGCCTGTGTCCAGGCTGTGCCAGCAATATCCAGATGCACCCACGGCCTGCCGTTGACGAAATTCTCCAGGAACGCACCTGCCGTTTCGGCGCCCCCCTCTTTGCCACCGATGTTTTTAATGTCTGCAACCTCGCTCTTTATCTGGTTCCTGAAATCATCATCAATCGGCATTTCCCACACTTTCTCCCACGTTCTTTCTGATGCTTTTTTTAATTTCTCCTTCAGGTCCCGGTCATTCCCCATCAGTCCCGCGATATTGTTTCCCAGAGCTATGACACAAGCACCTGTCAGTGTGGCAATATCGATGACTTTGGCAGGATTGTATTTTTCAACACCGTAGGCAAGCGCATCTGCAAGGACAAGCCTCCCTTCAGCATCAGTGGACAGGACCTCCGAGGTCTTCCCATTATAATGCTTCAGGATGTCACCCGGTTTGTAGGCGCTTCCACCTGGCAGGTTTTCGGCAAGAGGCATAATTCCAATGATATGCTTCTTTAGCTTAAGATCGGAAGCCAGTTTCATAATTCCCAGTACTGTTGAAGCACCGGATTTATCAAACTTCATCTCGTCCATGTTGTCCGCAGGCTTGATGGATATCCCTCCACTATCGAATGTTATTCCTTTTCCGACTATCATTATTGGTTTCTCATCAGAAGAACCATACTCCATGATAATCATTTTTGCAGGTTCCTTTGCCGCCCTCGAAACGCCTTCAATGCCGCCCATCCCCATCCTGATAAAATCGTCCCTCCCTAAAACGGTAATCTTGAGGTTCTCGATTTCTCTGGAGCGTTCCTCGAACAAGGAAGGAGTTCCTCTGGATGGTGGCAAGTTGGCAAGATTTCTGGTGAAATTTGTCGCTTCAGCTACGGAAACTGCCCTGTCGATGATGTCCTGCTTTTCCCCGGTGGCTATGTAAACCTCTTTCAGATCAGCTGAGGTCTTCTCTGATCTGAATTCATCGAATGAGTATAGGGTAAGTTTCAAGATATAGGCTGCTTCAAAAGCTTCGTTTGCGTTGTCGGTACCTGGTAGAATTATCAGGCAATTCCGGATTTTTGAGTCCCTGAAATAGGAGTATGCAGAAGAATACGATCTCCTGAATGTTTCGGGGCAGTATTCTGATTCTTTTCCCAGGCCTGTCCACAACTGCATCTGGCCCCTGGTTGTATCCATTGCCCTGAAAACCTGGCCTTTCTTACCGGTAAAACCTGTGTTCTTCACTGATTCAGGTATCCTGTCAATTCCCAGGAATTCCATTGAGGAAGATGGGATCCTGTCTTCGTAAAATGGTATGATAACTGCTTCTGCCTTTGATTTTGATACTTCTCCTTCGAACCTTGAAATCTTCATAGCACTGTGAGGGCGATTCATGGCTTTAATCTTTCAACTTTCTGTAAGAGTGATAAATGTTTAACGCAAATCGTAATTACAGTTCAGATGAAATGCTCCCGCTGCAATAAGAATGCAGTATACGAAGCCAGGTACAGCGGAGAAAACCTGTGCGGGGAACATCTCTTGATATCGGTAGAGAGGAGAATAAAAAAGGAAGTAAGAGAGCAGATCAATTTCGATAAACCCGTCTTGAGGATATCGGTTGCGATTTCCGGAGGCAAGGACAGTTCCGTAACCCTTTACGTACTGAATGATCTGTTTCACGGAAGGAAAAACGTCAGTCTGGAGGCATTTACTATTGACGAGGGAATAGAGGGATACCGCAATAGTGGACTTGAAAGTGCCAGAAAGATGTGCTCTGAACTCGACATTCCGCACCACACCGTTTCTTTCAGGGATACCTTTGGAACAACGATGGACAGAATAGTCGTAGACAATCCGGACATAATACCGTGTTCCAGATGCGGCCCTATGAGGAGACATCTGATGAACGACGAGAGCATCGCCCTTAACTCGGATTACGTTGCCCTTGGCATAAACCTCGATGATTATTCGCAATCCATACTTATGAATGTGGCCAGGGGAGATGTCATCAGGATGTCCAGAATGGCTCCTCACTATACGGCAAGGGATGGACTGGTGAGACGGATACTCCCATTGAGGAGAATTCCGGAAAAAGAGGTCATGCTATACGCCGTTCTCAGAGGCATTGAATTTGACGCATCCTGGTGCCCTTATTACGAGAAGGCGCAGAGGAATTCCTTCAGGGAGGTTCTGGAGATAATGGAGGAAAGATCGCCCGGAACAAAATTTGCGATGCTAAATTTTCTTGATGGCCTGAGGCCTGTCCTTGGCTCTGTCAGCAACGAGGGAAACATTAGAAAGTGCAAGGTTTGTGGTCAGCCAACGTCAAGAGAGATCTGCGCCACATGTTCAATCGTGGAAAATTAGTACCATGAAATCCGGATTTTCTACGAAATCTTTATTATGACTGCTTTAATTTTAGCCCGCGCTTCTTTGATACATTGGAAGCTAATTACAGGGGTCGTAGCTTAGCATGGTTTGAGCACCCGGCTGATAACCGGGAGGTCACCGGTCCGAATCCGGTCGACCCCACTGACCACACTTTTAAAGATTTGTTCTGTAAGTTCATCAATATTGTTCAAGCCTTCCGGTTTTCCTTGCCAGATATTCAAAAAGCTTCATCA
>JAMDDH010000019.1 GCA_023488885.1 Thermoplasmatota archaeon
TTCTGTAAGAAAAAACTATATATCAACGTCCAATTTGGTTTTGAAACCGATGAAAACCTATCTAAAAGTAAACTTTTCAAGTGAAGGAGCCAAACCCAGCGAGGTTATAAATAGGTTGAGGTCTCTGGGATTTAAGCCCGTAATAGGAGAACAGGATCTGGTCTACGAGTGGGGAGATAACGCAACCACTGAGGATTCGATCTGGTTTGCAGACAAAATCCAGGCGACTCTGGAAGGCTTCAGAGTTATGTTCCAAATTGAGACGCTTAACGATTAATATTTATAAGGCAACCTCCGGATATCTCCGCAATTGCTGCAGGCTACAGTGCATATCCCATTTTTTATTCTTATCCGTGTATCCCTGTCGTAGGGAAGACCACAATTTTTGCAGTATGACCGTTTGATTCTTGGTGGAATGGTTATATCCATTCTCTCGGCTATCTTTTCTGAAAGCTGGATATATCTCTTCGCAAGTACAGGATCTGACAGTTTCATGCCTTTTGCCAGTTCATGAAGTTGAATTATTCTTTCCATTGCAGCCCCTTCAAGTCGCGGGTCTCTTTTCTTGTGCACCATTATTAATTACTTAGCAATTATCCCGCAATGATAAAGCTTGCCCTGCTCGATGTCGACGGGACACTTACCGACAAGACAAGGCTCATATCGACGAAAGTGGTTGAGACAATAAGGGATGTTCAAAAATCCGGAACTCTTGTCAGCCTGGTGAGCGGAAACGTCATTCCCGCAATGTACGCACTGAAGACTTTTGTGGGCATTAACGCTCCCGTATTCGGTGAGAATGGAGGAGTAATGCTTGATGCGGACGTGGAAGTTTTTTTCTCAATGGAAAAACCGAAGAGATTCTTTGATGAGATTACCGGCAAGGGCATGGCAGGCAACCTGATGACAAACCAGTGGAGGTTGTGCTCCATGGGATACTTTCCCAAAAACGGAAGCGAAGACGAAATAATATCTCTTTCCGGAAAACATGATCTGGAAATCGCTAACAGTGGTTTCTCGTGGCACATACTCAACAGGGGGCAGAACAAGGGTTACGCCCTGAATTACCTTCGTAAGAGATATTCCCTGGATCTTGATGAGATACTCGTTGTCGGTGATTCCTTCAATGATATCCCTATGTTTCTTGACAAAGTGAAAAAAGCAGTTCCCGCAAATGCAGAATTACAGCTCAAGAAAAAAGCTGATTACGTGGCCTCCGTCCCGTACGGAGAAGGTGTAACCGAGATCCTGCAGAAAATTTCACGCTTTTAGGTCACCGACATGGGAACCAAACCTGTCTTCGATTAATTCACTGTCTTCTATGACACATTCCCCGTGCATTGTAACGTTCTCAGGAAAAATGACGGGAAACCCGTGGAACGGTGAAATCGGAACCTTTGAGTGAAGCTTTTCCTGGTTTAATCTTTTAATGGAACTGAAGCGTACGCTGAAGAAATCCGCATAGTATCCTATCTGTATCTTCCCCTTCTTTATCCCCATAAGTTCAGAAGGATTCTTTATTGCCGTATCGTATAGAATCCTGGTGTCAAGAACTTTATTCTGGATGAGCGCAAGCATGAGTGGAATTCTTGTTTCCACCCCGATAATGCCTGACTGAGCCTGGTAAAACTCTTCTTTTTCGCGTTCCGTGTGGGGAGCGTGATCTGATGACAGAAGGTTGAATTTTCCGTCAAGATAAGCCTGAAGGTTACGGTTCTGGGTACTTTTCTCCCTGAGGGGGGGATTGACCTTTCCCCATGAAGATGCTTCCGATTCGTCGTTCAGAAGGAGATGATGCGGGGTAACCTCGCGGCCGACGTCCTCACTCAAATGCGATATCGAATCCGGTGTGCTGATGTGCGCCATTACGGAGTGGTTCAGTTTAAGTTCCGAAATTCTCTTTGCCGAAGATAGTTCGCATTCCTCAGGCCTGGAGAGATTGTGTTCCCTCAGGTTGAAAACTTCTGCTTTCGCGTTTGATTGTAGGCATTCTGCATCTTCACCGTGGAATATCACCGGGACGTCGAGTTCGTTGATGCCCCGGATCGTTTTGTCCGGAACATCCGCCATCGGAACTGAATTGGTGCTCCCGCCAAGGAATATCTTTATTGCTGAACTGCGTTTATCGATAATCGAGAGGTTTTTGCCGTTGAACATCGAGTATAACCCGAAGTCACAGTACGATTTCCTCTTCGCCAGATTCAATTTGTCACCAAATGAGGAATAATCAAGGATCGGAGTTTTATTGTTAGGCATGTCATAAACGGTAGTTGTCCCGCCAAAAAGTGCAGAGACGGAACCTGTACTGAAATCCTCCTTGTCAGTCTCGCCTGGATCCCTGAAATGCACGTGGATATCCGTTCCGGAAGGAAAAATGGCACCTTCGAGATTTTTCTTCTGAGCACCCGTCAGGTTCTGTCCTATCTTTACTATGATTCCCCCAGATATTCCAAGTTCAAGGTATTTGAATTCATATTCGTAATAGAATTTTCCTGTGAGGATGATGTCGTATTGCATATGGCTCCACTAAACTCCCGGGATTTCTCCCCAGATCAGCTTGTGCAACTGCGGAAGAACCCTTACATTCAGATGTGATTCAAGAACCTTTTCCGCCAGCCATTTCAGGTCTGTTCCCCAGGCAGGCTGCAACACAACCCCGAACTTCATTTTCCCATTGCGGATGAAATTGAGGGCATATGTGAGATCAACATGATCAGCCACTACAAACTTGATATAATCTCCTCGCCTGAGATAATCGAGATTGTTCCTGTACAGGCTCGCCTGTTCTCCTGATGAGGGAGTCTTTACATCCATGTCGATTGTAAGGTTGTCCAGTTCTGTATAATCCTTTAAGCTCAGTGACCCTCCAGTTTCAAGCAGAACTTTCCTTCCGGCACTTCCTGCACGTTCAATCAGCTCCACCGATTCCCTTTGAAGAAGAGGTTCACCACCGGTCAGGCAGATCCATTCCGCCGGACTCGCGTAAATCTTTTCCATGATTTCGTCAAGTGTCATCTCATATCCGCCTGAAAATGTATATGTCGAATCACACCATCTGCATCTGAGGTTGCACCTGTTTGTTCTTATAAATAGCATTGGGAGTCCGATCAGAGTGCCTTCTCCCTGAATGCTGTGAAAGATTTCAGTGATTCTCAACAACGGTGAAGTGAGAAAATGGATAAATTTTTAACTGAACCTCCTGAAACATAAATAGCTCCAAAACATTTTAACGGCTTAGTAATTGTCAATTGATATTATGAGTTTCAACAATATTTTCGACTATGCCAGGGAGACTGACGCTATACTGATATTGCAGGGAAATGAAAATTCAGTGGACAAGACGTTCTTTTATCTAACTGGAGTGGACGGAGGGTTATTTGAGGGGTCTGCACTAATTGTCAAGCCAGATGAGATCAAAATAATCACATCCACACTGGAAGAAGAAACCGCAAGAAAAACTGGCCTTGAGGTCATGATCGCCAATGGCAAGTCTGATTTCGAGAGGATAATAAAGGACGGCCTCAAGTCATCGAACGTTGTGGGGCTGAACTATTCATCGCTTACAATGGAACATTACAGGGAACTTATGAGAATGATTCCCGATAAGGAGTTCATAGACGTATCCGGATCGATCATGGAATCAAGGAGAATGAAATCGCCGGAAGAGCTCCAAAGGATCAGGGAAGCTGCCAGAATAGGCAGTGAAGCTTTTGAGAACGTATCGCACAAACTGAAGGAAGGGATGACGGAGAGTGAACTGTCATCCCTGATAGCGTATGAGATGATGAAACTCGGGGCTTCAGAACCCTCGTTCAGCACAATAGTTGCTTTCGGGGAGAACGCTTCAATGCCGCACTACTCTCCGGGTAACAGGAAACTGAAAAAAAATGAATTTGTGCTGATCGATTTCGGTGCAAGATACAGGAGATACTGCTCCGACATAACAAGAACCGTTGTCTTTGGAAGGGCGAACGACGAACAGCGTGAGATGTACAATATTGTGCTCAAGGCACAGGCAGAGGGCATGAAGAAGATACGGGAAAATGTCAACGGAAAGGATGTTGATCTCGCTGCCAGAAAGGTCATTGACGACTCAAAATATAAGGGTAGATTCATACACTCACTGGGACATGGCCTTGGCATGGATGTACACGATCATCCTGCACTTTCTGCGAACCTTGATTTCCCACTGAAGGAAAATATGGTTGTTACGGTTGAGCCTGGAATCTACCTACCCAAAGTAGGTGGAGTCAGAATCGAGGATGACGTAATCGTGAAGAAAGACGGATATGAGCTTATAAGTACCGCCCCTAGGGAACTACTGGAAATCTCGTGATGATATCTCAGACTGGAAACCCGTACCTAGATGTTGACAGGGATCGCATCGATATCCTGCTCAGTTCAAACGATCCGGATAGCGGTCGCTTAAGGAGGATCGCAATGCGGCTTATCATCGAGGCAATGGATGATACCGAAAACAGGGAAGTTACTGCGATCAATGATCTGGGAAGCCTGCCGCTTTCCCTGTGGATTCTAAAATATATAGACGAACCGCTTCTGACTTCAAGGGCCATAAATCATTCCCGTGACCTCCTGGAGAGGTTTCTCACTTCTGAACGCTTACACGCGGAGGATGTGCCGGATTATGCCAGAAGATACGGAGTTGAAATGGAATTCTCCGATGAAGATGATCTTTTCAGGATTCCACTGGGCACCTTTGTCATGCACACTTCGAGGTTGAGCGGATACAGGTATAGGCTCGTTTATCAGAGCATTCACCATGGAATCGTCTACACAGACAGGGAATCTGCCGTCAAAGTTATCAGGGAGGCTTTTGTCAGGAAGGCGTTTGAGGCTTATGCCACCATAGACAAAGAAGATACTGCAAAATTTCTGTATCCCCTTTCAGATAATATTCAGGAAATTGTCGAGAAGCTGAAAAACTCTGGAATAAAGAAAGACATTGATCTTGGAGAGGTTGATTTCACGATTTTTCCGCCATGCATCAAGGAATATATATCACAGATGAGGGATGGAGTTAATCTTCCGCACATGGCAAGATTCACCATGGTAAGTTTCCTGCACAAGATCGGCATGGACAATGACGGTATCATAGGGCTGTTCAAAACCGCTCCAGACTTTAACGAACGTCTGACCACATATCAGGTGAACCACGTTACTGGTGGAATTTCAAGCACGGAGTATTCTCCGCCGAAGTGTTCTGTACTCCAGTCGAACCACCTTTGCTACAAGGGCGATGATCCTATCTGCAACAAGGACTGGCTAAAACATCCTTTGCAATATTATACTTATAAAAAATGGAAAAAGTCACCCAAGCCGCCGCTCGATAAGCTTAAGAAGGGTTGATTTCTTGACGTTGGCCTCTATAACATAAATTTTACTTTTCTCCCATGGAATTCTTGGATAAGCTCCTTCTCTGACTTCGAAGTGGAAATTGAGAGACCTCAGAATCTCTTCAAGTTTGTTGTCAGAAAAATTCCTAGCAGGCCCTATGGGGATTCGTCTACCCATGGATTTTGAAATTTTGGGATTAAAATATTGTGAAAATAGCGTAAGAGTCATAGCAAAACTGCGTTGACTATTCCGTCCTGTCCAGGTCTTGACGTAATCCTCGCCTCGCCCAGTTCCGTGAGTATGACTGTGCCTTTTGACATAATGTTTCTCTGGACGTGGTGAGGGTTGGCCGGGTTTTCCTTAACAGTCTGAATCTTCACTTTCTTCGTAATTTTCTCACCGGGGACGTAGACATTTGCAGATTCTGCCCTCATCAAAACCGCTTTTTTGGTTCCGCCCATTATTCTCATAACTTTTCTGGCCTCGGGACCAATTCTTGTAAGTGTGGGCTCTCTGCCGAGTTCGAATCTCTTCTTTGTACGTGAGGCTTTAAGTTTTCCTCCCGTAAATTTCTTTCTGGATTTTCCCTGAAATATTGTCATTTCAACATCACTAATTCTGTAGTGCCTAACTTAATTAGCCAGCTAGTCTGTATTTAATTGATGGATATATAGTTTCATCATGGATCGCCGTTTAACAGATCATCAATGTGGTCTTTGAACCAGTATCGGCTTTCAACTCCAGATATGATTACAGAAGAGTTTCCGGGCTTCATTTTCCTGATATTATCCACGATATTGCTGTGCCTGTCTTCCCAGAAACCTTTTTCCAGATCATAAAACACCGAAGAAAACAGTTTATGTTTTGCCCTGAAAAGTGAATCGGTAACTTCGGAATTAACTGTTTCTGGCCCTTTCCAGTAATGTGCCAGATAGTTGAATATTGTATTATCAATTAGATCAAGCATGTTTTTCTTTATAGCAAGTTCCGGGGTGTTAACGTTTTCAGCGGAGAACTTCTTTCTGAATTCCTCATATATCGTAATATCCAGACCAACCGGGATCAATGGGACATTTATCACCGCCTGGAATTTCTCAAAGAATCTGGATATCTTGAATTCCTTTACGAAGTCCTTCTTTGTCACTTCCGCCAGAAAAACTTTGTCCGGTGCACATTCTCTGATTATCTCAATAAGCACGTCGTCGTTATAACCATGTATCGATGTTCCGAGGCTAGAGACGGACGAAAAAATCTCCATAATATTCAATTATGGTTTCATAAACCTTAACACTTCCGATCAGAGAATCCCGTGATGCATTTTGCATTTCCTCATACGAATAATAGACAGTGTAGAGGTTATCCCCCTATTTTGGAAGCAACAAACCTTGCAGGAAGTATGAAATAACATTTCAGACCGGCTCTCAAAAAGGGAATTCTGCTTATTCACTAAGCGTGAAGTCCGTCTGAAGCATCATTCGCCATGCCAGACAAGCCATCATACAATAACGTCTATTCCATATTAGTTGAAAGAATTATTTAGGTTAACCTAATCACTTAAACTGACGTGGTGTAAATTACGCACTCAGAAAAATTGAGCAGCAATCATTCTTGGTTTTCCTATTTCAAAGCCTTCGGTCCTGCTTGGATCGTGATGATTGCTGATGTCGATGTTGCCAGCATAATTACCGGACTGCAGTCAGGTTCATCTTTTGGCTACAGACTCGTTTTCATAGAGCTTATCCTCATAGCCCCGCTGGCTACGATTCAGTACGCCTCAGGGGCGCTCGGCATTGTAACCGGACATGGCATAGGAGAAGCCGTAAGATTGCACTGGGGGAAGAAATATTCATCGGTGGCAGCATTGCCAATGGCTACCATAGACTTCATGACTTACGTTGCTGAATATGCCGGAATTGGAATCGGTTTCGCACTCATTGGAATATCTCCGGTTATAGGCATCTTCATTGCATTCGTTCTCCATAATGTAATGGTCATAACAGGCGGTTACAGGCACATAGAATCTATTTTGCTGCTGATTACTGTTGTGCTGATCCTTGCAATAATTGCTGCAGTTTTATTTTCGACTCCGAACCTTACATCTATCCTGTTCATTGGCATGAATCCACTACAACCATACGGAAACCGTGACTACCAGTATCTTATGGCGGCAAATATAGGGGCAGTAATTATGCCTTGGATGCTGTTTTACCAGGCGGGAGCAGCCGTCGAGAAGAAGATACAGAAAACATCATTGAGATTCCACAGAAATGAAACCTTGTTGGGTGCCGTTGTGAGTGAGATTCTGATGGCGGCAATAGTGCTGGCAGGGATGAAGATAAACATGGCAAGTATCCTTACGCCCGGAGACCTCGCTTCATTGTTGGCTGCTCTTGGTCCGGCAGGCACATATATAATGTCTGTCGGTCTGATCTCAGCAGGCTTCCTAGCGCTGATCGTTGCCTCTCTCGGTTCAGCATGGGGCGTCGCCGAGGTTCTAAACTGGAGCAGGAGACTTGATTCTAAATTTTCGGAACAGAAGAAATTTTACACGCTATTCATAATGGAAAGCTTTCCAGCGGCGATAACGGGACTCCTAATAACAGGCAACCTCGTTTCGGCCATTCTCAATCTCATGGTAGTATACGTTGTTGTGCTGCTTCCAATAGGCGTGATGCTGGGACTTCTCGTTTCCGATGTGAGGGTTATGGGTGCTGAAAAATTTTCACTTAGTTCTAAAATCTTATACTGGGCAATGCTTGTTGCGGTTGAGGCGGGTGGTTTTGTGGGACTGTTGTCAATTTTCCAGTGAAGTCCCTTCAGGCAGTTGACACCACTATTGGATGTCTCATCCTTGCGCCCATACTGGGTCCTAGCGCTATATTGAGGAGCGATTTGACTTTATATTATGGACCCATATATGGCTCTGAGAGGTATCTCAATGGATAGTAGATCAGTAATTACTACAAAAAAAGCCAAAATTGGAGAGGCATTTCCTTTTCTGCTTTGTCTCTTCAATATTTTTGTTCTAATTGGAATCTGGTTCTTAGATTTGAATGGTCTTCTTGTTCACTCTCTCCCTCAGTCCCATATGCTAATCACTTTCACATTTACACTTTCTATATTACTTGCTGAAATTCCGGGAATAGAATTCTTAATCTTTGGAGGAAAATTCATCTTTTTATCTATAATAGCTCTAGGTCTGAGTGTTGCCTTGATCCTGGGGATATTCGGAGGGATACCGAATTATGTGTGGATCGGGTGTTTACTGGACTTAATTATAATCACCCTTTACGAGTCTGGGTATTTTTGAATGCACAATTTGCCTAATCTTATTAATGAAATGACAAGGAAACCGCGTTAACTTTTATTGTAAAAATTAACTCCCTTTATATATGACTCAACAGAAATTTCTTCCCAAAGGATAACAAAGGCGAACCGAGAAGTTAAGTTTTATCAGCAATTTAGCACACACTTTCAGAGCCATTGTTTGATAATCGGAGAAATTTGAAGTCAGGATCCTCAGGCAATCGGAATGGGAAATCCCGAGAGACATTTTGGACATCAACATGAAAAGTATCTGCACATCACCCCCTTGTAACTGGAATGAGGTATGCAGGCAGGCACCGGGAATTTCCTAACCTTGTGCAGGAATCCAAGTCTGCCAGGGTAGGGAAAGAAATTGCAGATATAGTACATCTAAAACTGCAGAATTTGTGGTACTTTCGGGGAAACCGGGAACTGTTGGCTATATGGAAGAAAAGACACCCATCGTGTGTGGCGCAATGAATTTGAAAGAGGTAAAAAGGGGTGCGCGGGCGAACCGAATACTACGCGGGGAGAGGGGGTCGAACCCTCGCTCTCATAAGAGAAATAGCTTAGCAGGCTACCGCCGTACCACTGGGCCATCCCCGCTCAGGCGCTGAAGCGATCCTGAAGATCGTTGGTTACCTGTTCAAGAACTTCCTCAAAATCCTCGTTTTCCAGAGTAACTACTTCGCCAGATGGAAGGATTATTTTAGCATAATACATTTCTCCGTCCTTAGAAATTTCAACTTCAGCCAATTTGTCGCCCATGATCTCAACCCTTAATTTATTAGATTATAATATAGTTTTCAGAGAGGTAAAGTATTCTCGACCTTGAACGGTTGGAACTTTCCGATTCGGTCCTCCAAATTTTTGCTTTATTTCTTCAGCCGGAGATGACACAGCATCGGTTAATTCACTCTTAAACGTCAAACTCGAGGCAACAATTGTCATTCCCGTCTTCACCGCTCAAAATTTCATCGAGGTTATTTGCGTGCCGGACATCCATCAAATCTGGAAATGTTCTTATCGCAACTGCATAGTAGAGCGTTTTGCAGACCACGTATATAATAATTAAAGTGAAAGGTATAAATAGGAGGAATTGCTTAGCGTCACTGAGGTGCTCACCGTTGTATAACTTCATTAAAAGGCGCGATTCTGATGATGACGAAGACTACGATGATGATGACGACGAATTTTAACTCGTCCTGATCATTTTTTTGATTCCATCTTTGTTAATACATGGTTTCTATTTTTATTGTGTGAGGTATTCCCGTTAAGTTGGAACAGAACCCCCGGATTAGTTCTCCATTCGATTTGCTTCACCCTAGAATAAAGGATATGCTCGCGAAGAAGGGCATGCTTGAACCCACTGACCCTCAGGCCAAGGCTATTCCACCCATAATGGAAGGGAAGGATATTCTTCTTCTTTCGCCGACAGGCAGCGGAAAAACTGAAGCAGCTATTCTGCCAATATTTCATAAGATTCTTACTGAAAGACCCCCTCCAGTTTCGACACTGTTTATAACTCCCCTGAGGGCTCTGAATCGGGATATGCTTGACCGCCTCATAGATTATGGCAGGGAACTCGACATAAGGGTTCAGGTAAGGCACAGCGATATAACGGACGCTGACCGGAGAGAGATTGTAAAAAATCCCGGAGATATACTCATAACGACCCCGGAATCCCTGCAGATCATCCTCAACGGGAAGAAGTTGCGGGAAATTGTTTCCCGTGTCAGGTATGTCGTCGTGGACGAACTTCACGAAACGTCGCAGAATGAGCGCGGATCGCAATTCTCTCTCGCAATTGAAAGACTGAGGAGCCTTACCGGAAACTTTCAGAGAATAGGACTTTCGGCAACTGTGGGCAATGCTGAAGAACTCGCACAATTCCTTTCTCCGAATGAAACACCGGAGATCATCCGGTCAGTCCTGAAGAAAAAGATGGAGATAGTTGTGGGGATACCGCAAAAAGCTCCACCTGAAATCTCGGAAGTTATGGGATGCGACGAGGCTTACGCAGGTGCAATACTTCACATATGGAATCTCATTGAAACACACAGGGGAACCCTCGTATTTGTAAACACCAGGAGTACCGCCGAAGACATTGCATTCAGGCTGAAGCTGTTTCTGGAGGATCCGCCTATCCAGATTCATCATGGGTCACTATCGCGGGATACAAGAGAGACTGCCGAACGTGATTTCAAGGCCGGTAAGATAAAAGCACTTATTTGTACATCATCGCTGGAACTCGGAATTGACATAGGTTCAGCCGATCTTGTTCTCCAGTTTAATTCCCCCCGACAGATCAACAAACTTATACAGAGAGTCGGACGGGCCGGCCATAATATCGAAAAAATATCGCTTGGAGAGATTGTATGCAGCGACATAATCGAACTGGAGGAAGCAACCGCGATCGTCTCGCACATAGCTGAAGGCCACCTTGAGGATATACTAATAAGAAAAAATTCTCTCGCAACGCTTGCAAACCAGATACTTTCACAGGTAAAATTTGTTCCGAGACTTGACTATATGGAGTTCTACGAGATAGTTAGAAGTACCTATCCATTTGAGAATCTCACCGAGGACGAATACATGGAGACTCTGGACTTTCTTGTGTTTCTCGGGAAAGTGTGGAAGGAAGATGGTTTTATCGGCAAGAGAAGGGGAGTCCTGAACTATTTCCTGGAGAATATCTCCATGATCCCGAGCGAGAAGAATTACAAGGTAATCGACACAATTAACAGGAAATTCATCGGCACCCTGGACGAAAGATACGTCGTGAATGAACTGGAAGCTGGCAGTTATTTCGTGATCAAAGGATCGACCTGGAGAATCATAAGGATTGAAAGTGATAAGATTCTCGTTGAGCCATTTCCTACTGCAGCTATAGCTCCGAAGTGGTCAGGGGAGGAGATTCCGGTACTCATGGACGTTACCTCCAAAGTCTCATTCAACCGCGAGAACGAAATAGTTCCCGATTTTGTCGACTTAGAATCAAAATCCGTGCTCCGGGAATGGTACAGGAAAGAATCTGCCACACTGGAAAGAACAATAGTTGAGACAAAATCCAATGAAGTCATAGTGCAGGTCCTACTTGGGACCCGTGGAAATTTTGCATTGGCAGAGATATTCTCCAGCATACTTGCGGGCATTACCGGAGAAAGCGTTGAGGTAGACTACTCACCGTACCACATATACATCAGGACTTCGAGAAGGATTGCTGCCTCCGATGTGCGCAGAATCATATTAAGTATCGAACCAGACAGGCTTTATCAGTACGTTGCCGGATCTGCGAGAAGATCAAGGTTCTTTAATTCCGTATTCCTGTATGAAGCGAGAAAATTCGGTGTAATAGGAAATGACGCGGACATTGGGCGCATCAGATTCGAAAAGATTGTAGACTCGTACAGGGATACCCCTCTTTACAAGGATTCAATCCGGAAGCTGATATCTGACTACATGGATCTCAGTGCGCTTGAGGACTACCTGAAAAAGGTCAGGGAAGACAAAATCAAGCTCATACTGAATGATAACATGTCAGCGAGTTCAGATGTTTTCATAACGCATTATTCAGAAAGAGTCGCCCCGCTCAAGCCGACAAAAACCATCCTTGAGGCGGTAAAAAAGAGGCTGCTCAACGAGGAAGTAACTCTTTTCTGCACCTCATGCTCAAATGTTCGTACGGTGAGGATAAGGGACATAAAGCTGATAAAGTGTCCCGGGTGCGGCAGTTCACTTGTGGCTTCTCTGTCGCCATTCGAGAGAAACCTCCTGGACAGGGCGAGAGAAAATGATGCCGAAGGAAACAGGATACGCAGGAGACTTTCCAAAAACGCGCATCTTGTGCGTGAAAGGGGACTGCAGGCCATAATGGTTCTTGCTGCAAGAGGAATTGGACCCGAAACCGCCTCCAGGCTCCTTGAAGTCACCTATAACAAAGATGAGGACTTCATAAGGGCTATTCTGACCGGTGAGATGGACTATGCAAAAAACAGGAGGTTCTGGGATTGAATATCAAAATGAATTATAAGCAGAACATACATGCACAGATACCAAATGTCTAAAAGCAAGGTCTCGAAGGTTCTGGAGAAATACAGGTTAAAAAACGTATCAGTGCCGATTGTCGTTGAAGGGAGGAATGATATGCAGTGTCTCAGGGAGATCGGTTTCCCGGGAGAAATCATAATCTTAAACTCCGGCAACGGCCTATTACCTTTCTCAGAAAAGCTTTCACATGATTACGGTGAGATTATCCTGCTGACAGACTTCGACAGGAAAGGCGTGGATCTTAAGAACAACCTGAAAGCCTACATGCACGGATCAGGATGCACTGTTGACACCTACCTCTGGGAAATAATCAGAAGATATGTTCCCATACGAACTGTGGAAGAACTTCCATTCGCAATAAAGAGGATTGAAGACATAAATAAATAAACGTGATTACGCGTGGATGGCTTCCAATATCAAGATCACTTTCATCGGCACCGGCGGTTCGTGGCCAACGCCAGGAAGAGGTCTTCCCTGTGTCGCAGTTCAGATCGATGACATTACAAATCTTTTTGACTGTGGGGAAGGAACGCAGAAGCAGCTGATGAAGAGCAAAGTCTCTTTTATGAGCATTGACAACATTTTCATCACGCATTTTCACGGAGATCATTTTCTGGGAATACTTGGAATGATACAGAGCATGTCGTTCAACGGGCGGGAAAAACCGTTGAATATATTCTGTCCAAGAGGGGGGATCAGAATCCTGTCAAATGCCCTGAATGCAGGATATTTCAGGCTTAAGTTCGAGATACTCGTAACTGAACTGGACTGGTCTGAAACCTATGATTTTGATAAATTCACAGTTTCTACCCATAAAAATGATCACACGATACCTGCAATGTCTTACAGGATACAGGAAAAAGATCTGATTAGGATTGATAAAGAAAAAGCGAATGAACTTGGTATCCCTCCCAGAAGGCTCGAAGAACTTAGAAAGAAGGGATCTATAACCCATGATGGCAAGACATACACCATTGAACAGATTTCGGGTGGGATAAGAAAAGGAAGATCTATAGTCTATACCGGAGACACAAGGCCCATGGAATCTATGAAAGAATTCGCAAAGAATGCAGATGTCCTTATTCACGAAACTACAACAGATTCTACACTTGAGCCAAAAGTAAATGAATTTGGGCATTCATCTTCCAGGCAAGCAGCCGAAATTGCCAGAGACTCCGGCGTAAAGAGATTCTACCTTTTCCATTATAGCCCAAGATACGAGAACGTGGATTCATTGATCAAGGAAGCTCTAGGAATATGCAGCGTTTCAGTTGCAAGCAAGGAATTCATGGAGTATGAAATCCCCGTAGATCAGGATATCTCCGGGTAACAGTTAAGACTGCAACCGTCTTTTGCAGCGGGTTTCCTATTTCAGCAGTAATATCTCATCTCTTATTGTTTGCAAGAATTTCTCCCTCGCCTTTGTGCGGGAAAGTTGCTGGGATATTAATCTATACAGGCATAGATTCACACCATACCAACGCTATGCCGGTATATGCGTTCCCGTTGGGCAAAAACTTTTTTGGTCGCTTTCAACCTTTATCCTGCGAAAAGGAATTCCCGATCGCGAATGCTCAAACTGTGCCATTCATCTTAGCGGAATCTTCCGCCGTCTGTGCAATGCGTTTAATTGCGTTCTCAGTCCCCTGCCTGAAATGTTTGGTGACAAAACTCTTCATGAAAAGGAGTTTGAGCGAGAGCTTTATGTCCCATTTCACAGTGATTACCGATCCTTCGTCAGCTGGGGAAATCCTGATCTCCTTGAAGCCTGTGAACGGACCACCAAGATAATTCTCCGTGCATGTCAGTGTTTCCAGGTCGCAGGCATATGTCATCCTGCCTGTTCCCGGGAACGCGAATTTAACAGTGAGCATAGGAGCTTGACTACCCGATATCTCCCTCATTCCGTGCCAGAATTCCGGCAACTTATTCCAGTCAGATATAGTGTCAATAATTTTTTCCGGTTTCGCTTTTGATGTAGTGCTAATGCTGAATTTTACCTCGCCAACCATTTGTCTTCACTCCGAACTATTCTGATCCGCCTTTAACCGTTATTCCCCTGGAACCCTGATAATTCCCTGAACGTTCTTTGTATGATTTTTCAGAGATATTCTCCAGCTTGTGGAAAATTATCTGCGCTATCCTTTCCCCCGATCTAAGTTGGAGCTGGTCTTTTCCTGCATGGAAAAATGACAATGTTAGATTGCCCTTGAAACCGGAATCTACAGCCCCGAAAGAACCAAGCACCCCTCTTCTCGCATATGAAGACCGAATCCATATCTGCCCAACAATGTTGTCTGGAAGACTGATGTATTCTAGGGTTGAAACGAGAAAACGATCACCTCCCTTCACTGAAACTTCTTTCTGCATATTTTCCCCGTCCAGGGAGATCTGGGCTATACGGAGATCATATCCATTCGGAGTCAGCGAATCCTTGCTGAATTCTTCCGATATCAGGTCATTTCTTTCTGCCATCTTCAGGATATCCGCGTCACAGAGAACGGTCATTGAATCAGTCCTTCAGTGGATTTATCCAGTTTTATTAAAGGTACGCTGCCTGTTGAGGACTGCATAGAATACTGCCGCCAGTATGAAAGATACATAGTAACTTACGTCAACACCGTTGAACAATGCGGCTATCGGGCCAACAAAATAAGCAGGCGGGCTCATGAACGGAACCGAAACAAGCACCGCAAGACAGTATGATGAAATCCCTGAGAATTTCCTGACAGCGACTGTTCCGTTTCCCGCTCGCCTCTGGATATAGAAATAGTGGATTATTAGTATGCCAAGCCAAGGAGTTATCCAGTAATCCAGAATCAGCAGGAATATTTCATAAAAACTGTAAAAGTTATAATAGCCAATTATACCCAAAGCCACTGAAACTATTGTTCCGATGAAAATTGGCAGTTTCATGCCCGTCCTTGCAAGAACCGTATTGAGAGAAAGCCCGTTGGAATAGAGGTTTATGGCATTTGCAGCTATACCGCCTAGGAACAGCGCAATCATGCCAACCGCGAAATATCCTCCCATGAACCTGGCCAGTGCAGTTGCCGGATTCGAGATGCTGTCAGATGTTGCAATTGCGACACCCATGCCTAGAAGTTCTATCCAGAACGACGCTATTACCCCGCCGAGAAATGTGAAGTAGAAAGATCTTGATTTCTCTCTGCGGTCTTTGACGAATCTTGAATAATCCGCTGCATAAGGTCCCCATGCCATTAGATATGAAAACGACGAGGCAAGCGTGATGCCGAATCCTGACAGGACGGGAATGACTGGAACAGGACTATATGATATCGAACCGGAATTGAACACAAATTCCAAGCTTATGGCGAGGAACAGTATTCCCAGTGAAACTGACATAGCGAGCTCGAATTTTCTTATTGCTTCATGCCCGTAGTATGCCAGTACCAGCACTACAGTTGCTACAACGGCGATGGGTATGATGAAATTGACATTTCCCATGATTATATCCAGTGCGAATGCAGCAAGAACAAGGTTCACAGTAAGCCAACCCAGTGTATTGCCCCACTGAAGCAGTGACATCACGCTTGCACCGGCTCTTCCGAACGGGCCGAAACTCAGTGCCATCTGGGGCTTCCTGGTGAGGACCCCGGTCACGCTCATTGCAGCAAGTAACAACCCTCCCGTAATATTTCCGATAGTGAGTGCAATTATAGATGGATATACCGGCTGTCCCAGTGACACCGGAATGAAACCAATGGCAAAATCGCCTATGGTAAGGTTGGCGGCAAACCATATATAGAAGAGTGAGACCGACTTCTGCTCTTTTGCATATGTTGTAGAAGTCGTAGAGGATGGGTTTAAATCAGATGGTGTTCCGAACTTATGTTCGTTGGACATTGCACAGAAATGACGCGGATATACTTAAATTTGATTTGTTATAAATTTGATCCGACGATAAGTATTGTTATCAGATAATTTAAATTATACTTCAATGAATTAAGGAATGTGAATCTCCAGCAAATGGTGGAAGCCGTACTATATGCCACCGAGAACCCTCTTTCCGCAAGTGATATTGCATCGGTGCTGGGAAAGGGAAAAGAGGAAGTTGTCCGGGCAATAAAAGGTTTGACCAGGGATTACAGAGATCGCGCAACGTCACTCACGATAGTAAGAGTGGGGATAAGATACAAAATGCAGCTGAAGAATGAATTTTCCGAGATAGTTGTCCCGGTTTCGAAAAGAGAAATAAACAATACTGAACTAAGAATACTTGGTTTTGTGGCTGCTAATGCCGGGTGTAAAAGAGGGGATGTCGTTCAGAGATTTGGAGAAAGCTCCAGAAAGGCGCTGGAAAATTTGATCAATAGAAAATTCCTGAGTCCAGAGAAGTACAGAAACACTGAAATATACAGTGTCACTAAGGAATTCTACCGTTACTTCAATATAGGCAAGAAAGAGCTCGAGGCAAAAGTGAACAAACTTTCAGAGGTCCAGAATGGCGAATAGAATCCTGCTTGTTGGTGGTGGCGGCAGGGAAGATGCCGTTGCAAGGAAGATTGTCGAATCTGGATCTATCCTGTACTCCGCACTGAAAAACGAGAATCCCTCAATCCTGAACCTGAGCAGAGAACACCTGATCTGTGATGAACTGGACTATAGGAGAATCGCAGGATTCGCTGTTGAAAAAGGCGTAGACCTAGCGTTCATCGGACCTGATCCTGTCCTGGAAACACAGCTCGTGGATCTTCTTGACTCTAAAGGCATCAAGGTCGCGTCACCGTCGAGGGAAGCGGCGAAGATTGAGACTTCCAAAGCATACATGAGAAGACTGGTTTCAGAACATCGGATTGATGGGAATATTTTCTCTGAATTGTTCCATGAACTTGGAGATGTTGAGAAATTCCTAAACTCAGAAAATAGAGATTTTGCAATTAAACCAGTGGGCCTTACCGGAGGCAAGGGGGTAAAGGTGATGGGTGAACACCTCGGGAATAAGGCGGAAGCCTTAGCTTATGCAGCCGAAGTCCTGAACAGAGACGGGCAGGTATTGCTCGAAGAGAGAATTAAGGGCGAGGAGTTTTCACTCCAGGTTTTCACTGATGGAAAAACAGTTTTGCCTGCACCACTGGCACAGGACTACAAGAGAGCGTATGAGAATGATCTTGGGCCAAATACCGGCGGAATGGGATCCATTACTGACTGCGACGGATTATTGCCGTTTATCTCACGTTCAACGTACGAAAAAGCCCTCAACTCCATGAAGCAGACGATCGCTGCAATGGCATCTGAGAATACCCCGTTCCGGGGAATCATGTATGGGCAGTTCATGGACACGGAAAATGGTCCGAAGATAATAGAAATCAACGCAAGGTTCGCTGACCCTGAAAGCCTTAACATCCTCAGTCTGTTCAGGGGCAATTTCACCGATGTCCTTTTCTCAATTGCAGAAGGTAATCTCAAGACCGGTGCGAATTTCATAAAAAAAGCCACCACACTGAAATACGTGGTACCGGTTGGATATGGTACCGTATCGAAACCCGGAATCCTCAGGATCGACGGAAACATTGAAACGGATCATCTCAAACTCTATTACGCGGCAGTATCAGGTACAATGACCGAGGTCCGTATGTCTGGTTCGAGAGCTCTCGCACTTGTGGGAATCGCTGACACCATACCGGATGCTTCCGATATTGTAGAGAACAGTCTCAGCCACATCAAAGGAGAATATTCACTCCGCCATGACATAGGTACAGCGGCAATGATCGGAAGAAAAATGGAGAAACTCAGGAAGGCTTGATTCTACCAAGTATCCTGGGATTTCGGCTTGGAGTTGCGACTACGAATCCATTTCCGGCATTCAGGACCGGTTTTTCCATTGTTATTTCCCCACCGTTGCAGAAACCTCTCTGGTATCTCATGAGATCCGAGGCGAATATTTCAAAGCTGTTTTCCGGTTTCTGCTTCACTGCCGGGTGAATCTCCAGGTTGCCTTTGAATTTCTCAAGATACTGGAATCCGGAATCGGAAAGGAACATTCCTCTTTCAAGTTCATCAGCCTCAATGTTTTTCAGGGCGAGACCGACTCTTGTACCGCTTTCCGCGTAATCCTGATCTTCATCCTGAACCTGGATGGAACGTATCTGCGCTTCTTTCCCAATATAAGAACACTTGAGTTTCTGGTGCTTCTCTATTTTGCCTCCGAGAACAAATCCTAGCGCTACAGTACCCACACTTTTCACTTTGAAAAAGTGATCCACAACTACAGTGGGAGTCTGGAATTTAGGCGTGTGCCTCTCCTTTGAAAGGACATCAATAAATTCAACAGCATTGCCAGAAAAAAATCCAAAGTCCTTGAGCGAAGTTTTTGAAGCGATTTTCTTAATTGTGTCAATCCTGCTTTCGTCATTCAGCAGGAAATACCCCTTTCTGATTCCCATAAGGTCCAGCGCGATTATGACCTCCCCAAGGTCTTTTGTGATATTATCTCCGTTGATCAGGGCAACATCAGCAGGGTAGATACAGTCAGTGAGGGAGGATATCTTCTCGGGGAAACGCGATGGTGAAAGGAACGTGTAAAGGTTGTCCCCGTCTTTCCTGTGGAACAGTGTAATGTCGCTTTCTGTTCCCTTTTTTGAAACCACTTTCAGAAAATCATTCACGTCATAGGCAAAAATATTCAGATTTTTCATTTACATCACCAGATCTCTTTCAGGACACTATTCCTGAGAAGCGTTATAAAGTCCTTGGAATCATTCGGCAGATCTGAACGAGTATATTCAATATCCATTTCCCCTACTCTCTTTCTAAACTCGTAATCAAGATCGTACAGTATCTCGAGATGCTCGTATATGAAACCTACCGGCACTGTCAGGATTTTTTTATAGCCTTTTTCCTTGATTTTCTGCAGTATTTCATATATGGATGGGTCGAGCCAGGTACTTCCGTATTTCCCTCTGCTCTGATATCCCACGAAATATTCTTCGATCGGGATACGCCTGGCTATGAGCCTTGCAGTCTCCCTGAATGATGCATCGTAATCTTCCTCCTTCCCCCCGAATGTGGGAAGACTGTGTGCATCGAAAAGCACTGCAGTATCTTCATTTATCCGGTACTTTCCGAGTAATTTTGCCCAGATTTCCGCTAGACCCTGGCATTCGAAGCCATTGATGAATTTTATTTCAGAATGTATGCCTTTCTTTTCAATAGTTTCCATGAGGGGCCCGAGATAAGAGTTCTTTACGTTATTGGATTTGAACGGAAATAAAGGCAATGCCACTATAGTATCCGGACTGTCTGTGCTGATTTCTTCAACGGCATTTTCTAGTGATGGTTTCCAGTGTTTATTCCCCAGCACGACATGGAAAGCCCCATCTGATGAAAGCGTATCAGACAGCGCAGAAAGGATTTTGTGTATGATCGCATTTGATGGGGAAATGCCATTCACCATCTGGTATTTCTCGGTATTTTCCCTTAAGGCGTATTCTGGAACCGGCTTGCCTTCATAAATGCCCTCCAGATATTCATACACATCTTCCATCTTAGACGGGCTTCCATACGCCATGAGGATAACCGAGATCATTTTGATCTCCCCTCTCCATGCACCAGTTTTACGATGTCTTTCAGTGTCTGCGGATTCGTGTCCGGCAGGACTCCGTGTCCTAGGTTAAAGATGTAGGACGGAAACTGCCTCATTTCAGAAATTATTGTACTTGTCTCGGTCATGGCTTCAGGTGGTGAACCGGAAACCAGAGTCGGATCAAGATTCCCTTGCAACCCGGTATCGTGATCCAGATGCATTGAGACCTCATGCAGCCGGATTCTCCAGTCCAGACTCAGGAAGTTGAAACCAGTTTCGCGAAGTTCAGGTATTATCCCTCCGGTCTGTGTGCTAAAATAAATAGTCGTGGAAGAAGATGAAAGTTCCGAGGCAATTTCCTGCAGGTAATCGCGCGCATATTTCCTGAACTGATAGGGAGACAGGTATCCTGACCAGCTGTCAAATATCTGTATTGCCGTTGTTCCCCTCTTTATTTGCTGGCGACAGTTTTCTATTACCATCTCTTTTATCATTTCCAGTATTGAAATGAATCCGGGATGTTCCTTTATCAGGAGTGACTTTGTGAAGGCAAGATCCTTGTCCGGTCTCCCCTGCGCAAGATAAGATGCAATAGTGATGGGGCCTCCTGAGAAGCCTATTATAGGCACTCCGGTATTGTTTTCCCTGAATTTTGAAATAGCTTCCAAAGTCGCATATCCGTAATTATGCGGATCGTAACTGGTTATCCCGGATAGCCCCGGATTTGACTTCAAAGAGTTTTCAACAACAGGACCTGTTCCTTCTCTGAAGTCCAGCCTGAAGCCCATCGCCTCAACTGGCAACATTATGTCAGAGAAAATTATTGCTGCGTCTACACCTAGCTCCCTAACCGGTTCCTCTGTAACCTGCAGTGTAAGACTGGTGTCTCTGCATATATCCTTTATTGAGTGGTGTTTCCTTACGTTCCTGTAACCCTGAAGGTAACGGCCGGCCTGCCTCATAAACCATACCGGTATGGTTTCATGATCATGACCACGCAGTGCCGCCTCAAAATTATTCATTACAGGAGGGTGATTTAAAGATTAATAATGAAGTTTTCACACGATCGACCTTGTCACTCCCTCGTTGATCATTCAAAGGATAATCCTCTCCCGAACCTGACAAGTCTTGTATCTGCCGCCTTAATGTATCTCCGTTTACGCGTCTCGTCCATTCCATCCTGATCTATCCACAGGTATTTTCCGTAATTAAAGGAACCTGCTATCTTCAATTTTCTCCCTTTGTTCGCAACTGTGTCT
>JAMDDH010000034.1 GCA_023488885.1 Thermoplasmatota archaeon
CCCCTGGCTTTCTGGGGTATTTCCGCTCATGGGAAAAATCAGCATTATGATGCCCACGAACATTATTCCTCCGCTTGTTCCAAGAGTCCCTGTAAGTACTCCAACGGGAATGCTGAGAAGGAATACAACGATCAGTGTAAGGTTTCCATTAAGATCAAATCAATCTTCATCTGTTCAAAAACCTTCTCCATGTCGATACGCCATATCTCAGGGATGACCATACGCTGAGAGGATACGCATTTGTATCATTCATATCGCTGATCGTCTCTTGCCTTATACTGCAACTCCTGAAGAGCAGGAAGATCAACAGCAGAATATGCGTGAAAGGTGCACTCCTCCAGTTATAGAAGATATATCCCTTGGATGTTGGTGACCGAACGATAATTGCGGAAATACCCCAGAAAGCCAGGGGGCAAGCGGAAACCCTTGGACTAAAACCAGAGCTGTTCCTTAAACGGATTCCGAGTTAAGGTTTCTCATGACATATTTACAAGTCTTTACATAACGTCTGTGATAGAATTTAATAAAAATCGTTGTTGAAATATTTTTGCTAGATATATTAAATATGATCTGCATTCCAATGAGAATTACCCCACTCTCCACTTATCAATACTGGTAGCAAATAATGATAGGAGAAAATCTAGATTACACCCACAAAAGATATGAGACATTGTAACTCATGATATCTGATTATTTCCATAAATCGATCCGGTATCAATTCGATTTCTGAGATAAATTGTATTCAAATGTGTCCTGTTGAATTAGTGAAAAGGGCTAAAATAATTTTAATTAAAATATGCGTTATATTTTGCCCTATGAATAGTAAGATTACAATTGTTGTTTCGATCTTTGCTGCTGTTCTGATGCTAATACCCGGGATAACCATGGCGACGTCAGATCATGGTTCCGTACAAACCTACAAAGTCGGAAGTAATACAGTACAATTTTCTGGTCAAAACATCACCGTGGGCCTTGGGACCCACAAATACCAGACAAAATGGGTTATTGATGAATTAAATGGATCGAATATAACTATGGTTCAATTCTCAAATTTCAAGTATGTAAGAATAAGCAACGGGTACCAAAATACAGCTTCCATAATAGAAAACAATTCTCTTTTAATGGTGGCGGAAATTTACTCATTTGTCGGGCACTCAATAGACGCAAGTATAGCGTTCACAAATCTGCAAAACAAAAATGTAACATTTGCAGTCACTTTTATATTGCATAGTCGACACCATAATTATGCAATGGTTAATAGTTTGAAACCGGGATTGCTACGCCTAGACTCTTCCAATAATGTCATTCCGCCAAATAGCTGGGGTGTAAATTTCGGCCATATAAATATCAGTTGGCAAAATGAGGCTTCTATTTTCAATACTGGAGGGGCTATGACCAATAACCCAACCAATTCAGGAGTAGTATTGCCATTTGGTCCATTGACACTTGCGGCAAATGAAACATATTCAATAGATCCCATACTATCTCCCGGAATCCCTGTGTCAGAAACCTATACTATACCTCAGAGTAATCCAGTGGCCACTCCAATGTACATTCCGGATGGGGATGGCGATGGAGACGCATGTCATTGCGACAACGATGGCGGCGGAAGCAGTGGAACCGGCCCTTCAGGGCTGTCGATTTCTGTTTCACCTACAGAAACTACCCCGGGAAACACTATAGATATACAGGCAAGTCTAGGCTCATATGGATCCGGAGGGGTAACCTTCACACTTCAGGCGCAAAATTTGGCAGGCGGTTGGAACTATATCACTTCCCAAGGATCGACTTCTTTCACGTGGAGTGCACAGTACGGGTACAAAGCCTTGCAAGTCTATGCCAGAAATGCATATGGAACTACATATAGCAATGTGGTTGGAGTTTACATTTTCAATTACCCACAAACAAGCATAACTTCAACTGTCTATGATTCTGGGACGTCAACTGTAGTTGGTGAATACGCTCCGGGTGTTAGTTTCAACGAGCCGGGGACCGTTACTCAGTATTTCAATTCGGCCCAGACTGACATTCCAATTTATGTAGGAACAATCGCTAACTGGAATAATTCCTATGCAATTGGGATACGATCTTTTAAGCAGGCACTTACACTTTACGGCAGTTATGGATTCACACCCGGCGTTGGCTCAGGAACGAACGTAATTAACTTTGATGTGACAAACGTTCAGAATTCCATCCAAACGGGTAGCTCAAATCAAATAATGGTCTACTTACTTGATTATCTAACTGGAATAGCCAATCACTTCTCATATGGTCTTATACCGCCGCCGGGTCTCCTTTTTAATACCTTTGGTGGCCAGACATCCTATACAAGTCCGACTCCGATTCCCGTATACTTTAATGATACAGGAGGAAATGTCTATCCCGCAAAAAGAGTGCCAGAATATTTTCCAATTTATGAGGGGATATTAAGCTCAACTCCAATAAGGGATTTCGGAATCAAAACCTGGAATGATGAAATTTCAGCCAATAGCCAGACTAATTTCCAGCTTTTTCTCGAATATACATGTTCGGTCGCATTTCTCGAATCCTCTCAAAGCAGTGCAACCTTTGCGTCGACATCAACTTTAATATTCCAAATCAATGTAGCGGCTGCAAGTTAATAGGGAGGTGAAAATTTGAAGAAAAATAAAAGATTTGCAATGACTGGCGCAATAACAATTACTGTAATGATTGTTACACTAATTGTTTTTTCCCATTTGGCGTATTCCGGCATACGGATCCTTGGAATTTCAAGCGTCGCTTCCACATCAAATCGCAATGAATCAAATCCGCAATATCTCTCTGCATTCCTCAACCCTGACAACAATACAATTGGCGGACCAATTGCTTATTTTCCGTTTTCATTACCGGGATCAAATATAACCATGGCTTTAATCCCAAGGGGTTCACATATAACTCTTGCAAATTCAAATGTTTCGTCACCATTGGCATTTGGCGCCGATTTCGGCATAGCACTTCTCACGGGAAGTGCTTCACTAGGGAATCAGATTGGTTTTGCCATTAACTCCGTCAAAATAGAAGAAAACAACGCAAGTTTCCAGGGAAAGATATTAAACATCAACGAGGTTTCGTCCGGAACAACAGCGTTCGTAAATACTTGGGAGTACGGTCCTGCTTATAGAGTTATGACTATATTCTGCAACAATTCCAAAGGTTACCTGGCATACTTGGAACCTGGGCAATATGTTCTTAAAGTAAATATATCCCTGTACAGCATTCATTTATTCTATAGAAGCTTCATTGGGAACCTAGACATGTCTATGCCTTGGGCAATAGTTGAAAAGAATTTTACTGGAGGATCTTACGGATATTCGCTGAACCCAAATATCTGAAATAAGCTCCACTCTCAATAAATAGGTTTCTAGATATATTTACGTTCGGGCAGAAAGGCAATTTGGACTATTTTGCTGGACGCAGCACAAGGTCCCTATCGTGTTAACTTTTGTCCCAAAACTGCGGCTTTCGGAATCCTTATATTCGCTGAAATGATGGATTTTTGCGAGCTTTTCTGCATAACTGCATAAGTCCAACGGACGAAGGTGCATGAAAGCGATGAACGAAAATGAGGTCTCTCCCGCAAGGAGGGTTCTGATTTGTGTAATGGGGTTGGCGACCTGCCGTAAAACACAGGCAAAACAGGTCATGCCTGTTCGGGATCAGCTGAAAAGTGATCGTAGAACTGGGAAACGCAATCCCTGAACCGAAAGGGGACGGGATAGAGGCTCCTGGGTTGGAGCCACGAAGTTTAAGCATCGGACAGATGATAATTTCCAAAGGTGTCCGTTAACATGGCTAAAGGAAATCATAACTTGTGTAGATAACTATAGTGGTCGTGATTACATCCACCAAAAGGCTTGACCCTACGGCCTCTTGAAAGTTAAGCCCCAGGAGAGTGAGTAATGGCACAACCAGGACAACGCCACTTGCACCGGTGATTCCGGTAAGGGCTCCCACACTCATTCCGATCATAATCAGGATCAGAATTAACAACATTTTTGGCTTATTGGTGCATATGTTATGAATATTGACAGAAAAAAATGCTTATTTTACTTAAAATTTGAGTAAAATTCATACATAATGTCTATCGTGCTTTAATGTTCAAATCGGGGTTGATTGTGATACAGAGGCTATAGACAGGATCTGAGAGTGGTTTCTGCTGTCGATTCACATGTAATTCAATTTTTTTACGTATGATACGGATTGATCCCATCCAGGCATAGTTTCTCTCGTGTTTGCCCACATCTTAAAAAATGATCCAAGGCAGACTTCGGGGACCATCACTCCGAATTTCATCTCCTTTCCGTCGAACGATTGAATTCTTTTGTATACGGTCACCGGTATTTCGTAAGACTTTGCAATGAGGTTTACAAGAAACGGATTGCGCACCTGCGCTGAGTAGATTCTGTCCTTTCCAGAAATTTCAGTCAGTCCATCTGTTCCATTTAAAGCATCTGAAAATTTGTAGACGCCCGTGATACCCACATCGTGGGTCTCGATTTTTATCTGCCTGATCCACTTGTTGGTTCTGTATATCTCTTTCATGTTCATTGTTTCCGCTTCGGGCGGAATGGTACTCATTTCGACATAGTAAAGCGGCTCAAACTGGCCGAGTTTCTTGAATGTCTCAAGCGGAGGTATACCCTGCTCCATTTCATCAATCCTGAATTCGTTGAGATACAGGGACGCGTTCAGTAAGGCATTTGCCACTTTCCTCTGATCTGTATCATGGAATCTGAAAATTACGTGATACCTGCCTGAGTCGAGGAATACATGATCCACCGTTACAGACGGAAGTTCATGCAGGGAAAAAAGAAGCCTTGCAAAAATAGAATTATGGTACGTAACAGGAAGGCATTTTATTCCTTCGACAGTTTTTGCACCAAATTTAGTTAAAAGGAATTGTATCTCTTTGGTTTCTTTTTCCATCTTGGGAAGAAAATGCATTACCCTTACTTTATCTCCATTTTCAAGGAAGAGGTTAGTCTGAAGTCTTATATCGTGTTCTCTGGAGAATTTCGAGATCTCTGATTCCGTTGAAAATGAAATTTCGCATGAGTTGTTCAGTATGCCGTTAATTTCATGAATTAACATCGGGACTAAATGTTAACGCGTTAAAACTACTTAAGTTTTAATGAAAATTAATGATCGCCGGGAAGTTTTCCAGTTTGGATGAAGTTGCATAAATGGTACGCAGCAAAGAGCAATTGGAATTTTTTCCTGTTTCCTGATTTTTCAAAGGTGGTTTCTGATTTGCAGATTAATTTATTTCTGCTGCCCGTCGAAATTCTCCAGTGCATCAGAAATAATCTTTGCCTTGTCAGTGGCTGCTTCAATGGCTCTCATGAAAGCAGTTCTTATACCGGAATCTTCCAGTTCGTAAAGTGCATCTATTGTGACTCCCCCGGGAGTTGTAACCAGATCCTTGAGCTGTGATGGATGATCTCCACTTTCCGCAACCAGTTTAGCAGCCCCCATGATTGTCTGATAGGAATCTCTCAGTGCAAGGTCTCTTGGAAGACCCACTTTAAGACCTCCGTAAACCATTGCCTCAATTATAGTAAAAATGTAGGCAGGTCCACTTCCACCAAGCGCAGTCAGGGCATCCATATACTTTTCTTCCACCTTCTCGGTTTCCCCGAAGCATTCAAGGAGTTTCACTACCTTTTTCTCGTTTTCTTCGGTAAGGTTCTTCGAACAATAAACTGTAAAACCTCCTCCTACCTTAGCTGCGACATTGGTCATGGCTCTCACTACTGTTGCTTCCGGGATCAGCGATTTTATCTGCCTCTCCTTGACTGCTGCGACCATGGAAATAACCAGTTTTCCTTTTGTGGCTCCGGAAATATCTTTGAGAACAGCAAGCGCATCATAAGGTTTCATTGCTATTATTACGATCTCGGAATCCTCTGCCGCTTTATCATTCCTTGAGGTGACCTCAATTCCTATTTTAGCCAGTTGACTTATCTTCTCTACAGACCTTCTCGTAACTGTCACTTCGTGACCGTTTTTATGGAGTGCTTCAGCAATAGCGGATCCTATGGTTCCTCCGCCCAACACAGAAATTTTCATCGGAATATCAGCACCACCGATCTCAAGGACATAACTTAGCATTATTGGTGAAAATATCATAAAATTTTCATATAGTATTTAAGATATAACGGTAAAGTGTCGGAGAGGACTTTATGGATACGGAGAAATAGCCATAATACGAAATTCGAATAGTTTTTCCTAAAAATGCGAAATAACTTTTATCCTTGATAGAATCAGCCCTGAGAAATAAATGGTACAGCGTACCATAGAAGGTATTACTCTTGAACATAGTGGAAAAAATATTTCAGGATCATTCTGAAAATCCGGTAAACCGTGTTGAACCTGGAGACATAGTAAATGTGAAAGTGGATAAGGTAATAATGCTCGACATTGCTGGACTCCACCCGGAACTCCTGAACAACCCGCCGAAAAAACCCTTCGACAGGGATAAGGTTGCCATGATATTCGATCACTTTGTACCGGCTCCAAACGTTGAGGTGGCTTCCGGTGTTTCGAAGCTGAGAAAACTTGCGAAGAGATGGGATATAGAGAATTTTTTCGATTACGGAAGAGGCGGAATTTCACATACCTTTGCGGCGGAAAGCGGATGGTTCCTTCCCGGAAGAATTGTGGCAAACACTGATTCACATTCCATTGCCGCTGGAGCCTATAACATGTTGAGCAGAGGACTCGGAACTCCTGAACTCATGCAGGTGATATGCACCGGGAAGACCTGGTACATTGTCGGTGAAACCATAAAGGTAAATCTCACAGGAAGAATGAAAGGTGCCACAGAGGCCAAGGACGTCTTCCTCAGGATGGCAGGTGAGATGGGAGACATCCCCAATACCAACATCGAGTTCGGAGGCTCTGGAATAGGATCGCTTTCCGTGGATCAGAGGGCGGTCATTTCAACAATGTGCGCTGAGCTCAGTGCGGACTTTGCAGTTTTCCCTTATGACAATGTACTTGCATCATACCTGGACGGAAGATCGGAGGCGCCCTATACGCCGGTGGCTGCTGATAAAGATGAAACCTACGCTTCAACCATTGACTTTGACATGTCAGAAATTCGCCCGATGGTTGCCATGCCGGATCACGTTGCAGGGAATACAAAACCTGCTGCAGATGTACAGGGATCGCGCATAGACCAGGCAACAATAGGATCATGCGCAAACGGGAGACTTGACGACCTTGCTTCCGCTGCGAGAATCCTGAAGGGAAGGAAGGTTGCAAAGGATGTCAGGCTCATTGTGACGCCGGCCACACAATCAATTTTCCTTCAGGCCGACAGGCTCGGGTACCTGAGGACAATCGCTGAGGCTGGAGGAGTGGTGACGAATCCTACCTGCGGGGCGTGCATGGGTGGGCACATGGGGCTTCTGGGAGAAGGAGACATAGCCATAACCTCTACGACAAGGAATTTCAAGGGAAGGATGGGATCAAGAGATGCAAGGATATACATGGCATCGTCCGCAACTGTCGCAGCGTCTGCTGTGAACGGTTATATTACTGACCCGGGAGATATGCTGGAGGCGAATTCAGATGAATAAGGTCCTGAAGGGGAAAGTGTGGGCATTCGGCGACAATATCAACACTGATCTCATGTATCCACACGCCTGCTACACTCTTCCAGAGGAGGAGAGACCCCTCCACACAATGTGGGCCAACAGGCCGGGATGGGCCCAGCAGGTTAATTCCGGCGACATTCTCGTTGCCGGAAAGAATTTTGGCGTTGGTTCTTCGAGGCCTGCAGCTTCCAACCTGAAAGGGCTTGGAATCAGTGTGGTGGTTGCAGAATCAGTGAATGGACTCTTTCTCAGGAATTCAGTAAACGTCGGCCTTCCTGTAGTTTCCTGCCAGGGTGTGTCCGGAATAGTGAGGGAGGGAGATACAGTCACAGTCAACCTGGAGACGGGCACGCTGATTGACGAAACCTCGGGAAAAACGGCAGAGTTCAGGCCATTGCCAGGCTTTCTGATGGATATCATCGAGGCGGGAGGAATCATAGAGGTCCTCAGGAAAAATGGCTACATAGACAGCAATCCTCTATGATAATATGAGGCGAATTAGCAACAGGTGAATTGTTATGGATCAAAGATACAAGCTAACTTATGCAAAAGGAGACGGCATCGGACAGGAAGTGGTCGATTCATCGATCCAGATTCTCAGGCGTGCCATAGAAAAAGATGGGCTCGAAACAATGTTCAATCTGGAGGAGGTAAAGGTGGGATGGGAATCCGTGAACGCATACAACGATCCACTCACTGCTGCGACTCTCGCTGCAATAGAGAAGTCGGATGCCCTGATCCTGGGTCCTCTTGAGGTTGGAAAATATCCTGGAGAAAGCGGCAAAAGAAGCCCTTCAGGAGCTATCAGGAAGCATTTTGATCTGTACGCCAACATCAGACCCGTAAAATCTTACTCGAAATCGAACCAGAAGCCCATAGACGTGGTCGTGGTGAGGGAAAACACTGAGGGGTTCTACGCCGACAGGAACATGGTAAAGGGATCCGGGGAATTTATGCCAACGCCGGATATTGCCCTTTCTGTCAGGGTGGTAACCAGGGAAAAGTGCGCCAAGATTTCTGCCGCAGGCATGGAAATGGCGATGACAAGGAGAAAAAAGGTCACCGCAGTGCACAAGGGTAACGTACTCAAAATGGGTGAGGGCCTGTTCCTTGAGGAATTCTACAAGCGGGCGGCTTCGTATCCCGAAGTTCAGGCAGAGGACAGGCTGATCGATTCAACCGCCTATGATCTCATAATTAATCCCGGATCATTTGATGTAATAGTTACAACCAACATGTACGGCGATATTCTTTCTGATGAGGCTGCGGCAATTGCTGGAAGTCTCGGGATAGCTCCTGCAATCAATTATGGCGACAACTGGGCGATGGCTCAGGCAGCGCATGGAACAGCTCCTGCGCTGGCTGGAAAAGGCCTGGCAAACCCGATATCTGAGATTCTCTCGGTATCCATGCTGATGGAATGGCTCGGCAGAAAACACTCTGACGATGCTCCTGCTGGAATAGGCCGCAGGATTAAGGCCGCAGTGGAATCCTGCATGAAAACTCCTGAACTGCTTACACAGGACCTCGGTGGAAACGGTACTCTGTCATCGGTAACAAAAATGATAATTGACCGGATCTGAAACACAGATCTGCAATTATCAGAATATCTCCCGATCGTCACCAAACTGCATCGACGCTTATACAGGATTCAACAGAATCTGACCGAAATAGGTCACAACGTTCATAAATAGCTCACTCATCGGACGCCTTGACAATGATGACCAATAAGAAGGCTGGAATCCTTGATTCTACGCTTCGGGAAGGAGAGCAGACTCCTGGTGTTGTATTCACAACGGATCAGCGAATCGATATTGCAACCCGGCTTTCTGATACCGGGGTGAGCATGATAGAGGCAGGCCACCCTGCAGTTGCCCCTGACGTTTACGAGGGAATAAAAGGAATTGTGAAACTGAAGAAGGAGGGCGTTATAAAACCGGTAATAATAGCTCATAGCCGTGCAGTAAAGAGTGATGTCGAAACGGCAGCCTCTCTGGATGTGGACAGAATAGCTATCTTTTACGGAGTCAGTGACAGACACCTTGCTGCAAAGACCCATAAGACGAGGGAACAGGCTCTCTCCATAATCGGTGAGGCGGTTTCATTCGCGAAATCACAGGGTGTACCTGTCAGATTCACCCCGGAAGATGCCACAAGAACTGATTATGATTATCTTGTCAGTGCTATAAAAACTGCAAGAGATGCCGGTGCGGACAGGATTGGCATAGCAGACACTGTTGGAATTATGTGGCCTCTCGAAACCCGGAATCTTTTCCAGAGACTTATTCACGATGTTCCGGGAGTGGAATTTGACATACATGCGCACAACGACATGGGAAACGCTGTGGCAAATTCGCTTGCGGCAGTTGACGGAGGCGCGACAATAGTACATGCAACAGTAAACGGACTGGGTGAGAGGGTTGGCATAACACCGACACAGGTCATAGCTGTCGCATTGAAATATCACCTGGGTCTCGACGTGGCAAAGCTTGACAAACTGGTTGAACTCTCTGCACTTGTGGAGAAATACAGCGGCCTTCCTGTATCAGCAAATTTTCCTATAACCGGTGATTATGCATTTGTCCACAAATCGGGAGTGCATGTGGCAGGTATCCTGAGTAATCCGGAAACGTACGAGTTCATGGATCCGTCACTGCTCAACAAGGGCAGGAATTACGTAATAGACAAGTACACTGGCAAGCATGCCCTTAAATCAAGATTAGACGGCATGGGGATACTGTTGAATGATGAACAGCTGTCAGACCTGCTCAACAGAATCAAGAATAACCAGAGTGCTAAATTCTTCCGAGATGAGGAATTGTTGGAAATTGCAGAGGAAGTAACCGGTAAAATGCTGAAGCCAAGGCCTCCTGAATATATAGAAGGCCTGGTCTGGGTCAAGTGTGGATCAAACGTGTACACCACCAGCGTTACAAGGAGAATATCCATCGTGAACAATGTAACAGAAGTTATGGAGGTCTCCGGGGATTATGACATAATGGTCAGGATTAAGGCCAGAGATCCCGCTCAGCTCAACCAGGTCATTGAAGATATCCGGTCGGTAAAGGGAGTTGGCTCGACTCTGTCATCCCTGGTTCTGAAGAAAATGTGAGGCTGGAGATAGTTTAAATCTTGAGGTTACCAATGCAATCCTCAGTGCCGTTTATTACCCCGCAAACTTTCTTGTTCCTCAGGAGTTTCAAACAGGTCTCGTTCATTAATGATGATAACTGATCCCGGGAAGTGCCGCCTAGAATTCTTTCAATTATCATTTTTACCTGGCTTGAAACTTCAGGGATGCTTGCCAGCGTTCCAATCTCTCCCCTCATGCCTTTTATGTAGTTACTAATAGCCTGTTGCTTCAGTCCCAGTTCATCTGCAACTTCCTTCTGGGTAAAATGATGTTCGGTTATCAGTTTTAACGCAATCGAACCCCTCAGTGCCGGACAGATTATTTTTGCAGCAATGTCAAATGGTGTCTGCAAGCCTTGATTTCCAAATCTTTGTTCATTCTTCATAACTTTCACCTCACAATTTTTCAATTACAATTTTCCATACATTTTTTCCAATTTCCTCAGTCGAAAGAACAGAGAACTGGTTCTTCGCAGATATATCCCTAATAATACCGACTGATGGGGGGCTATTAAGAATTATTTCCAGAATGTCTTTCGAGAGCAATTCCCTTGTCTTATGTATGGTGAGTACCTCAGGATATGGGCACGGTAGGCCCAGCAGATTGAGTTCATATCTCTTTTCTCCCCCATGCATTTGTGTCAGCCTCACACCTCCATGAGTTTACTCAATTCTTCGACTGACTTCTTTTCACAGAAATCCTGGAAACTCTCATTATGTGATTTTTTTTGAGCATACCCGGAAATAATTTTTTCAAGAGAGGCGTTAATCTTATCTTTATCCACTGCACGTTTTATCAATCTGCCGAATGATGGTTTCTTCCCGAGCCCCCCGCCAATGTAAATATTATAACCGGTATGGGCAATCCCATTTTCGTGGTACAGGACAGCCTGCAGGCCTATGTCCGCTATAGGGTATCTGCTGCATGCACTGGGACAGCCACTGACAGAAAGTTTGATGTCAAGACTCTCTGGGCTGGCAGAGAATTTTTCCTCAATGTATTTAACTATTTTCCTCGTTCTCTCGGAAACGCTATCGGTTGTTACAGCGAGCGTGCAGAATTCCTGACGGCAGGATAGTGCCATCCACTGAAAAGGAGATTTTTTAATCCCGAACCCAATTTTATCCATTTCACGAGTGACCTCACTGAGACTCTCTCTTTTTATCCCCACAAGAATCAGGTTCTGAAACGGTGAAAGCCTAATTTCAGGCCATCCATACTTCTCAGCAATATCGGCAATTGCGATCATTTGGGTGCTTGTCAGTTCCCCATTCTGGATGGGAAAATTTGCATAATAATAACCCTCCTGTTTCTGCGAATTTATGCCTATATGTTCATTTCCACTGACCTCCAGCGGCTTCTGATCATAAATCTCAAGCTTCCTACCAAGCCTGTTCTGCAGCATATCCCTTATTTTTTCGATTCCCCATTCATCAACCAGGAACTTGAATCTGCCTCGTGCTTTGCTGTCTCTTTTCCCATGGTCTCTGAAAATTTCGAGCAGAGTCACGATTACATTTATACACTCATTACGGGGTATGAATAAACCCAGAGGAAGGCCGATTCGCGCTGGTGCCCCGGTACCTCCTCCCAGAAGTGCTGCAAATCCAACTTCCCCCAAATTATTCTTCACTGCCACGAGACCTATATCTTGAATTTCCGGAGAGGTACAGTTGATTGGGCATCCCGAAATTGATATCTTAAATTTTCTTGGAAGATCCAGAAACGCCTGGTTTCCAGTAACAAATTCCTTGAGTTCCCTGACAAATGGAGAGCAGTCTAAAATCTCACTCGGATCGATTCCAGCTACCGGGCAGCCGACAATATTTCTCACATCCCCGTAGTGTGCAACTGGCCTGGCCTGACCGCATTTATCAGTTGTGAATCCAAGTTGTTCCAACTTGCCAAAAGCCTCAATGGCATCCTCTCCCTCTATCCAGTGCATCTGGATGTCCTGTCTGGATGTTATTTCCGCGTAGCTCCTGCAAAATTTCTCAGAGATACCCGCAATCTCCCTGAACTGTTCAGTGGTGACCATTCCATTTGGGACCATGACTCTCAGGAAATGTCTGGAATCTTTCCCCTTTTCAAATCCCAATGCATATCTATCTGCAAATTTCAGAATATGGTCATATCCAGAATACTCATTCATTTCAGATTATATTTTGGTTTATTACTTAAATACAACGCCGTTGTGAAATATACAACATGCTATTATACCAATCATGACAATAAATTGTACAATAGGTTCGCGTCCGTCCTGAAAATAATCCCGAATCGCAGTTCTTACTGAGAATCAGGAATTCCTTTATCGCCCGGCAACACCTATTCCCAGTTTCTTAATGTATCATTCATTATGGGACATGCTTTAAGAAATTCAGCCGGCTAATCTCTGGCATTTGCGGACAGGGGACCCCTTTTGACTAGATAGGGAACAAAGGTTTTTGGCTTCAGTAAAGGTGCACATTTGTGGAATGTCAGAGTCCGGATGAAATTACCTCATCAACTCTATTTTGTGTTCGGGCTTATCTCCGCAAGCCTGTTCCATCCACTGAATTTCCTCTCTATATAGTAATCCAGACTGTACCTGCTTGGCCCAAAGACGCCATTTACCAGTATAAGGAAAAGGAAGACCAGCACATAAATTATGCTTGTGCCGATGTCCGTCGCACCGTATATGTAGAAACCGCCGAATCCCTCTGGAACAGACCAGATAAAGAAACTGAAGATCACACCGAGGAAATACGTTACCTTCCTCAGGAAACCAAACAATATCGCGAAGGCAAACAGGGTCTCAACAACGGCAATGAGCAACGCAAATAGATACGGATCAGGCGACGTCATATTGATCCAGAACTGGAACCATGGCATCATCCACGAAGGCTGTTGTGCCATGGAACTCTGAATCATAGATTCAAACCCGCTAAAGAATGCGGGTTGCCATTTAAGCCACGCGTCAGCGAGCCATACCAACCCGAACATCACTCGCAAGACTACCTTATAACCCGATGTGTTCCTCACAAACCAGTTCTCATTTTTCATATTCATTTAACTTTTCACCCCGTTTCTCTCATACTTTCTGATTAACCCCGATATCTTTGGCCTCAACAGAAGAGAATTCAGAACCACTGATGTCGAGCTCATTCCCATGGCCAATGCTGCGAGTATCGGGAGGAATGAGTAGATTGAAAGGCCAAAGAAAGGAACCAGAATTCCTCCGGCAATAGGGATCAGGGCAGCATTGTACCCGACAGCCCATCCTATGTTCTGTTTGATCTTGGTGATAGTCCTTTCCCCTATGATTTTTGCATAGATGACATGGTTAAGATCATCATTCAGGAGGATAATATCTCCACTCTCCCTCGCTATGTCTGTTCCAGAGGCCATTGCGATTCCCACGTCTGCAGTTTCAAGTGCAACAGTGTCGTTTATTCCGTCACCGGTAAAAATCACATAATCTCCAGCCATCTGGTACTGTTTTATGATTTCAGACTTGTCGGAAGGGAGAACCTCTGCATGTATATCATCAATCCCAAGTTCGCCGGCGATTCTTCTGGCCTCTTCCATGGAGTCTCCGGTAATCATAGACGTTTTAATGCCCATTTTCTTAAGTCCGTTTACGGCAGACCTGGCACTGTCCCTGATCATATATGAAAGGGAAATGTATCCGGCTAAAGCGTTGTCGATCTTTATTGAAACCGTTGATCCCCCTTCTTTCCTGGCTCTTGACACCTCTATTTCCTTACCGTTAATTTTCCCCTTTATACCGATACCGGGAATCTCCTTAACGCCTGAAACTTCTAGAAGTGCGATCTTTCTAACCCTGCTCATTTCGACTATCGCTTTCGCTATTGGGTGGTTTGATGAAGCTTCAACAGAGGCTGCCTTTGCGAGTACATCTTCCTCAAGGTTTCCATCTGTCACGGAAAAATCTGTTACCACGGGATTAGGATCGGTTAATGTCCCTGTTTTATCGAAAACTGCCCTTGTAACCTTTGACAGTCTGTCAAGGGCACTTGAGTTCTTGACAATTATGCCGTTTTCCGAGGAAACATTTGACGATATAAGCAGAGTGATCGGGCCAGCCAGCCCGATTGCGCAGGGGCAGGCAATGACAACCACTGAAACAAAGGCGAGGATAGCTATTTCAAGAGAAAGTGGAAATCCAATACCTGTAAGATAGAAATACCAGAATAATGACGCTGAAAGAGCGGCGACTATCACAATCGGAACAAATACAGATGAGAAGACATCGGCGATTCTCTGAACCTTTGCCCGGCCGGATATCGCTCTCTGTATAAGTTCGTATATCTGACTTACGGTACTGTCTTTTCCAGTCCTTGTAACGTTGATCTTGAGGATGCCGTTCAAGTTCTTTGTTCCCGAAGAGACTTCACTGCCTGTTGTCCTAAGAACAGGTTCCTGTTCCCCCGTCAACATCGACTCGTCCAACTCACTCTTGCCCTCGTACACAGTACCGTCGACCGAAATTATCTCCCCTGGCTTCACAAGAATATTGTCTCCGGGATTTATTTCATCAGTACGTTTATCAATAATTTCTCCACTTCCAGAGATATAGTGCGTGATATTCGGGATCATGCTTATGAGTTTGCTTGCTGCCCTATTTGCCCTTATCTTTGTCATGTTTTCTATATAATTGCCCGACAAAATCAACGTGATTATGAAGGCAGATGCGTCAAAATAAACGTCTGATCTTGGAATTGAACCCGGGAAAAAAGTAACATATGCCGAGAAAATGAATGCGGTAAGAGTACCCATGGAAATGAGGAGGTCCATGTTTCCCGACCTGCTCTTCAGAGCGTGGTAAGCCCCTTCGTAAAATCCGAAACCAGAGTAAAATTGAACCGGTAGAGCAAGGGTGAGCAATATGAAGTCTTTATAAGCAAACATGCCGGTTGCATAGGTTAACAGAATTATTGGTATGGAGAGTGTCCAGCCCACAATCAGCCTGTTTCCAAGTATTCTGGCTTCCTTCTCTGGAGAGCTGTATTTGTGAAGGCATGTTTTAGAGCAGAAATAGTATCTCTGACCATCAGTGTCAGAAAATAGATCGGTGCTTTCCGGAACAAACATTCCACAGACTGGATCCGTAGGCACCTTTACACCTTACCTGCTATTTTTAAGGGGGTTCTTGTCAAAATCCTTCTTGCAGTTACTGCTGCAGAAATAAAATTTCTTTCCCTGAAACTCGCTGACAAATTCCGTGTCTTCCTTAACTTTCATTCCGCACATTACATCTTTTGCCATGATCCTTCATTCCTCCTTCAGCAGCAGTGATGCTTGTGGCCGTGATGAGTTTCATGGCTTTGCAGGTACTTCTCAGGACTGGCGTCGAAACTGGTTTTGCAGTTACTGCTGCAGAAATAAAATTTCGTGCCATCGTGCTCGCTTGCAATATTCCTGTCCTTAACTCCCATGCCGCATACAGGATCGGTTACATTTTCCATGGTCTGTCCATTACTGAAATATTCTTAATAATTTGTTATACATAATGTATTTATAACGCTTCTATATTTTTCAGTATGAAAAGAAATATTACAGAAATCGAACAAAGATTGATACTCATCCTGAAAAAGGATTCCAGAAAAAGCATTCTTGATATTGCCGAAGAACTCGGCGTCAGTAGAATTACTGCGAAAAAGGCATTTGATTCACTTGTCCGGATCGGAAAAATAAAGAATTTTACTGTTACGCTGGATGAAGATGAAAGAGATCTTGCCATAATACATGTCAGAGATTTGGGAAATCTGCCAAAAGATCTGGTTATTGAGTATTTCAGATTGATTGACAACACGTACATCGTGGTTGTTTATTATGAGAATCTTGTAAAGCTTGAGGGGCTTTCCATAATCGATGTGAAAATCGCAACCGTCAGGAGCATAAATGAAAATAGCGGCAGGGTGGAACACCTTCATTGCGACTATTGCGGTGAGGGGATGAGTGGAATTCCAATCCGAGTCGAATTACAGGGGAAAACATACTACGCCTGCTGTCCGAACTGTGAGCGTGACCTGAGAAAGAGAAGAGAAGCCCTCGCTGAGCAAGGAACTGTTTGAAACTGACTCACATCAGCCAACTTCTCTCTATTTTCTGCGTCTTCAAGGTGTTAGAATTTCCTGCGCCATTGTTCAGACCTTCCTCCAGGTCTATGGGCGTGGCGAGTTCATCTGTATTATTTGCAGAAAAGTCATATATAAACAGGAGTCCGTCGATATCGTTGACATTGTGTATAGGTCAATGTTAAATATTATCGAGAAATCGTAAATTATGTCTTGTGGATGCATGAACCATTCAGGCAAAAACATGGCTGGGCATCATACAGACCAAACCGAGGATACTGGTGGAAATGCCGGTAGAGTGTCCAGTTCAGCGATTAATATTTTAAATGAACGATACGCCAGGGGAGAATTGAGCAGAGAGGAATACCTGAAGATGAGGGACGATATTGCCGCTAAGTAATGTGGCAGAAAGGTAGGTGAATAGATGGTTTTAGAATATAGAATTAACTCGAAGTTTTCATTTGAGGAGGCATGCTCCAAGGTTCCGGAAGCTGTTTCCAAGAACGGATTTGCGGTACTGGCAGAAATAAAGACCAGCGAGATTTTGAAGAGCAAGGGGTTCGATTACGCCCCACTAAGAACATTTGACATATGCAATGCCGGGTATGCGAATAAAGCCCTTTCTCTGAGCAAGATCACCGAGGCATTGCTTCCTTGTCATCTCATTGTACGGGGAAACGGAGATCATACAGAGATTTCAGTTCAACTTCCCAGAGATACTTTCAATGCCCTGTTTCCCAAAGGCGATGCCAAAATGGAAGCCTTCATGAACGAGGTCGAAGGTAAGCTTAAGAACATTGTGGATTCACTGGCAAAACAGTAACCATCTGTATGAACCGAAAGGAGTCGAAGGAGTTCATCAACTAACCCCGATTCATGCCTCCATCATATTTTTCTCATAATGTTCCAGTTCAATGCCTGATAGGATCACGAAACATCTTTAGTGCATTTATCAGAGCATCATTTTCATGTTCCAGGCCCACAGTAACCCGAACCATTCTGCTCAACGGATCGCCCAGTTTCCTGACCAGTATTCCATTATCTTTCAGAAACTGAAAAACGTCAAGGTTCACGAGAATAAAATTGGCTTTGCTGGGGAAAGAAAAATCAGAGATCTCCCTGTAAATCCTTTCCCGTTCACGTATTATGTATTCTACGTTCTTCATGATCTCATGCCTGTAGTCAAGCAATATGGTGGCTGCGACATGTGAAATGGAGCTCAGGATAAATGGCGGAAGTGTTTTCTGGATCTTTTCCATGGTTTCGGATGAGGATATGGCGTACCCAATGCGAAGCCCTGCCAGTCCGAACGCCTTTGAGAAGGTTCTCATGACAATGAGGTTATCGTAATCCCTGACAAGATCTGCACAGCCGTTTCCTGCAAACTCTCCGTAAGCCTCGTCCACGATAACAGTATTTCCCGTTTCAAGCAGGCTTTTAACGGTGTCCCTATCCGTGGTGTTACCGGTTGGATTGTTTGGTGAGCAGACGATGTAGGATGAATTTGAAAACTTCAGCAACTTGTCGATGTCAGGCTCGAACATTCGCGTCATGGGAATTTCGCTAAACCTTATTCCCTTCTTTTCTGCGAAGAACTTATACATGCTGAATGTCGGAGTGCTGGTCACAATCTCGGTGTTCCTCAGGAAATCAAACAGAAAAGTTATGACCTGATCACTGCCATTACCGACAATTATATTGTCCGCGCCTAGTCCGTAAATTTTCCCGATTTTTTCCCTGAGGCTCTCTGAATAATCCTCAGGATAACGGTTCATCTCGAGGCCACTGACAACCTCCGTTAACTTGATCCTGAAACTTTCCGGCACGTTGAACGGAATCTCGTTCTTGTCCAGCCGTATAATTTTCTTATAAGTATCACTCATCTGACACACGCCTCCTCGAAAGTTCGTGCATAACGTCGTCAAGCTTTATTTCGTTGAAGGAAAGCAGCACGAGAAGGTGGTAGAACATGTCTGCGGTCTCGTATATGGTTCTGTCACGTGAATTGGCAACCAGTACCTCCACAGCTTCCTCCCCGAACTTCTTGTATATCTCCTCACGCCCCTTATTAAAAAGGCTTTTTGTATAGGAGTCCACACCTCCGGAGAGTTTCCTCTGGCTTATTACGGATTCTAGGTCCCTGAGAACGGAAAGAGAATAATTCAGGCCTGCAGGTTTAACTCCCTCCTTCCCGAGTTCAGAATGGAAGCAGCTGAATTCGCCGGTGTGACAACCAGGCCCTTTCTGTTCCACCCTGATCAGTACAGAATCGGAATCACAGTCAGTAAAGATCTTCACTATTTTCTGCGTGTTTCCACTGGTCTCGCCCTTCATCCTGATCCTGCCTTTCGATCTGGAATAATAGTGGGCAAACCCAGTGGAAATAGTCAGTTTCAAAGCTTCCTCATTCATGTAGGCCAGGGTTATAACCGCCCCGGTTCGGTCATCCACTGCAACAACAGGAATCAGGCCATCAGCAAACCTGAGATTTGATATATCAGGGCTTTCTGACAACTATACCCCTCCTTTCAAGATATTTCTTCAGATCAGATACACTGAATTTTCCGTAATGGAAAACGGAGGCACCCAGGGCGGCATCTGCCCCTGCCTGGAAAACCTCGAGAAAATGCTCAGGGGTGCCGGCTCCACCGGATGCTATCACAGGTATGCTCACTTTTTCAATCATTCCTGTTATGAGGTCGAGATCATATCCGTTTTCTGTTCCGTCCGCGTCCATAGAAGTTATCAGCAATTCTCCTGCGCCAAGATTCTGGGCTTCACGTGCCCAGGCAATCGCATCCATGTTTCTTGGAATCTTGCCGCCATGGGAATATATTTCGTAGTGTCTGCCGTTGAACTTGCAGTCAATGGCCACAACTGTGTTCGAGGAACCCACAACATCAGATATCTCCCTGACGAGTTCCTTCCTCTCCACTGCTGCTGTATTGATGAAGATCTTGTCAGCACCATTCCTGATTAATTCCCTGGCTTCTGTTGCAGTTCTGATGCCTCCTCCAACGGTAAACGGAATAAAAAGCGACGATGAAACATCCCGGGCGAGTTCCTTTATTGTGCCTCTATTCTCGCGTGAAGCCGAAATGTCCAGAAATACAATTTCGTCGGCACCTTCGTTCTCGTATCTGGAAGCGAGTTCAACCGGGTCCCCTGCGTCTCTCATATTCTCGAACCTTACACCCTTTACAACTCTTCGATCCTTTATATCCAGTGCCACAACTATCCTTTTCGCAAGCATTATCTGACACCTGCCAGTTCCTGAAGCGGGATACGATCCTCGTAGATGGCTTTCCCGACTATTGCACCGGAGAAACCGTATTCTTCCAGTTTCTTTATGTCCCGGATTTCGGATACTCCTCCAGCATAGATCATCTCCTCTCCTTCCCAGAATTTCTTCAGATCAGAAATTCCGGCAAGCGTCCCGTCTCTTTCAACATCCGTATAAATGAATCTCCTGACGTACTTCCTGGAATTCTCAAAGAGCGAAATAACACTCATGCTGGAATTTTCTACCCAGCCTTTCGTTGCGGCTTTCATTCCTCTGGAGTCCAGGCTTACTGTTATGCCAGGAAATTTTTCCGAGGCAATCCGGAGAAATGCGGCATCAGTTGCCGAGGTACCCAGTATTACGGCAGATACTCCGGCATCAAAAGCATCGTTTATGTTTTCCATTGTTCTGATGCCGCCTCCAAGCTGTATCCATAACCCGGTTTCTCCTGCTATCTTCCTCACTGTGTCCAGATTCTTAAGAGTTCCCGAAAAGGAACCGTCCAGGTCTACTATGTGCAGTTTCTTGAAGTATTCCGAGAATTTCACGGCAAAATCTACGGGATCACCGTATATTTTCGCGCTGGAACCCTCTCCCTTGACAAGCCTCACTGCCTTACCATTCATTATATCTATTGCAGGATATATCTCCAAGGCTAGACCTCCATTCTACTGAAATTCCTCAACAGTTTTTTCCCGTTCTCGCTGGACTTCTCGGGGTGAAACTGGACTCCATAAATATTATCCCTTTTTATTGCCACGGGAAAAACTTCCCCATCATGTTCGGAAGAGGCCTGGACTAATTCTTCCGGAACCTTAATCCTGTATGTGTGCACGAAGTAGAAATACGAATTATTATCGATACCCTCGAAAAGAGGGGGGGACTTCTCAAAACTGACACTGTTCCAGCCGATGTGAGGCAATCTTTTTCCCAGTAGTTTTACAGTCCTGCCGGGAATGACGCCAAGACCTTTTCCCGATCCTTCTTCGCTCTCCTCGGTGAGCACCTGCATGCCAAGACATATGCCAAGAACAGGAACTCCCTCACCGATACGATCCAGCAGGACTCCTCGCAATCTTTCCAGTTCGGTGGCCACCGCATGGAATGATCCGACGCCTGGAAGCACTATCTTTTCAGCTTTTTCGATTTCATAGGGATCGGAAGTTACCTTTCCATCCACGGCTTTCGCCACGTTAGAGAAGTTTCCAATTCCAAGATCGATTATTGCAATCAAGTCATGATCCCCTTTGTGCTCTCCAGCCTGTCGGATGGCTGTATTGCCTCTCCCAGTGCTTTTCCCAGGGCTTTGAAAGATGCCTCGGTTATGTGATGGGAGTTCTGGCCTGCCATCTGGATAACGTGAATAGTGGCTCCCAGCGTTCTGGAGAACGCCAGATAGAACTCCCTGACAAGATTCAGGCTGAATCCCTCATCGTCATTGTAAGACAGTGCAAAATTGAGAAAAGGTCTTGAAATGTCCACTGCAACCATTACAAGGGCTTCATCCATAGGTATAACTGCATTGCCGAAGCGTTTTATTCCTGACAGCTTCTCCTTAATCGCAAGAGCAATCGTTATGCCGGTGTCTTCCCAGAGGTGGTGTCTGAGGTCCCACTTCGCCTCAATTCTTGCAGTCCTGTTCATGTAGAAGAACAGTGTCCTCAGCATGTGGTCAAGTATCTTGTCTCCTGTATCGATCCTTGTTGTTCCATCTCCTATCTCTACGGTTATGTCAACTTCGTTTGTTGTTCTCTTCATTTTCTTGTCTCCATTGATTTTCTGTGCGCTGTCATGCCTTCAATCGTAGCTAATTCCATGCCAGCTTCCCTGTATCTCATAAATTCATCCTTTCCGGTGTATGCCATGGATATCCTCTTTGTGAAGTCCCATACAGTCAGCGCCGATGAAAAAACAGCGGATCCTCCAGTTGGAAGGACATGGTTAACTCCGAGAAAATAATCACCTGCCGGGACAGGAGTGTACTGACCCAGGTAAACAGCTCCTGCGTTTTCAATCATATCGATAAATCTCATGGGTTCCCTCACCAGGAGCTCCAGGTGCTCCGGTGCAAGTTCATTAGCCCTGGAAAAGCATTCTTCCAGACTGGAGTATATCTTTATATCGACGCCCTGTGATTCGCATACCTGTGCAAGTTCCGGCGATGTTGTCAGGAGCCATGCCTTTGAATCAGGCCCGTGTTCAAGTTGCGAAGCCAGATCAGCCGTTACGTACTCAGGATCTGCTGTCTCATCAGCAACAATGCATATTTCCGAGGGACCGTTCAGTCCATCTATTCCGACTGTCCCAAAAACCTGCCTCTTGGCTTCGGTCACAAAGGCATTTCCGGGGCCAAATATCTTCTGTACCGGTTTCATGCCTATTCCGTATGCCATTGCACCTACGGCCTGTATTCCACCAAGCCTGTAGATCTCATCAATTCCCAGTTTTTTTGCAATGTACAGTATGGCCGGATCAATTTTTCCGTCTTTGGGCGCAGTGACAACGACGATTTCCCTGACCCCTGCGATCCTTGCAGGAACGGCGGACATTATGAGGCTGGAAGGGAGGGGCTTTCCGCCGGGAACATACAGTCCAACCCTTCTCAGGGGGCGTTCCATGATGCCGTACAGGGATCCATTCTGCGTGAAAAGCGTGGAGTGGTTGATCTGTGCGGAATGCACCTGGCGGACTCTTTCAATCACAGTGTCTATTGCGCTGATCTGACCAGGTTTCAACAAGGAATCTGACTTTTCAATCTCCTCCGCCGGAGCCCTGATGGGCCCAACATAATGATCGAAACGGGCAGAATATTCTTTCAGCGCTTCCTCGCCTCTCTGCTTTATGTCATCGAGAACTTCCCGTGTATATTTTTCAATATCCATTTTCTATCACGTTTTCCATCCGTGTTACCACGTTGTTAATTTCCTCAAATTTTGATTTCTGTGATATGCGGTTTACAATAAGCTGGGCATAAACGTCAATTATCTTGTGAATCTCAGACAGGCCATTTTCCCTGAGGGTTGTTCCCGTATCAACGATATCTACAATCGCATCCGCTATGCCCAGACTTGGGGCAAGTTCTATCGACCCGGAAAGAGGTATAATCCTGACGTCCAGGCCAAGAGAATCGAAGTATTTCTTCGTTATGTTCCTGTATTTTGTTGCAATCCGGAATCCGTCCATATCCTCTGGCCGTATATCGCTTCCCGAAGGAACAGCCAGGCTGATCCTGCAGTTTCCAAAATTGAGTCTCAGCGGGATGAATACATCGGGCTGGCTCTCCTCTGTGATGTCACTGCCAACTATGCCTATGTCTGCGGCATTGGTGACGTAAACAGGTACATCCGACGGCTTGGCAAGCATGATTTCGTAACCGTTGGATCGTATTATAAGTGACCTGTTCTCGGGAGCATCTGCGCTGATGCCTATATCCTTGAGCAGGCGCATTGAAGGTTCGAACAGTCTTCCCTTAGGAAGGGCGATTCTCATTCATCACCACCTCCACAGGTATCCCCATCTTAACCAGTTCCTGCGCCCTTGAACAAGCTTCCGAAGGGGTTTCTCCGCTGACGGGAACACGGGCGGAACTTTTTCTTGCATCGTAAAGTGATGCAAGCGAATCAAGGTTGAATGCAAATCCCACAGCATCTATGTCACCTATCCGGTAACTTCCACCGTTCCCAATCAGGTATTCGAATCTTGGCGAATATATCTCAAATACAAGACTGTCGTAATAGGAATGAAGCTCCACGGTTCCGAGATCAACGATGATCCTCTCATGGTTCACTTCTGATACCACATCATCAACCTGGCTGAACCCGCTGCTTTTACCCCTGGAATTCATCATTTCCCATATGCGTTTTTTCATTGAATCTTCTATGGGAAGCTTGTCAATTGCAGCGAAATTTCTCCTGGAAACGGCATCCAGTATCACATCAGTATATCCAGGAACCTTGCCGGCAATGTTTTTCCAGATCTCAACACTTCCGACATCAATGTAAAAATCGGTGATTCCCAGATTATTCATAGCGGAAATTGCAATATTGAGAATCTCCACATTGCTCCACTTTTTATCTCCCCCTATAAACTCGATTCCCGCCTGCCACGTTCCCGCCTGCCACGTTCCCGCCACCCCTTTCTTGATGACTTCGGAGACGTAGAAGAGTCTCAATTTTTCCTGTCTTCCCTTCAGGTTAACCGCAATTTGGGAAGTTATGTCTGGTCTCACGATGCAGAACTCATCATTATATGCGAATTTCATTCCATCGCGCAATTCGCTCCTGTAGGTTTCGACAGTAGGCAGGAAAACCTCTTCGTAACCCCAAAGTTCAAAGGTGTTCCTCAGCCTTCGAACTACCCTGGAAAGCGATGCTGATCTGGTGAAAAGATCGCTCAAAACAAAACCTCCTTTTCGGAGGGTACAAAAACGGACGCCCCGTACTTAGAATTGATGAAGACAGCTTTTCTCGGCAAAAAGCTTCGTTGATAGAGAGTATTCGCGTTCTGTGCTGCCAAGGCTGTATTCGTACATTTTATATCCTTGACCAACTGATTGCCAGATCATATTTAATTATGTCGCCGAATCAAGAGAAGTGTCGGAATTGTGGCAGTTTTCACAGTTAAGGGATTGATTCCAGAAAATTGCTGCAAGACTTGCATTCCGGTATTGCTTTAAAAATGCTTAAATCAGAAAAAGCGTTTGTAGATTACGAGCCTAAAAGACAGTCTGAGCTTCAAAGGATCAAGTGCGACACAGCTGTTGCGGGATCAGCATGTAGCCACAGTTGATGTTGCCGAAGCCTTTTTATCTGGAAGCATGGAATACAAATTCTTCCTGGACAAGGTAAAATATTCACTGGACGTTCATTTCGTCCTTGAGGATGAGGTGCTTATTCCGACATTCAGACCCATTCTCAGGAAATTTCTTGAATTTGAGGAACCACCCAGGATAATTGTCGGCGAACATAACTCAATACGCAGTTCGTACAGGAGTGTCGCGAATCCTGTGGTGTTCGAGACCGATGAGGCGATAAGGTCAACCGAGGAGGAAATCATTGGTAAATGCGGTACTATGGCGAAAACATTGCTTCAGCATGTATATAAGGAAGAAAACGGGCTCTTCAGCCTCATTGAACTGTACATGCCTGATGACCTCAAGGACGATGTTTCGAAAAAGATCAAGGAAAAGTTGCCTGTACTGGAGGCCGCCCATAGGAATGCGATGAAATAGGAGCGTTATCTCCCGAAAATATACGCAAATGCAGCATCGGTATAACCAACTATTTCCAGGTACCTCTTTCTGCCGAATGAATCGATGATGCTCTCCGCATCCTTTTTCGCACCTCTCACTTCCGTTGCGTCAAGACGATCCCATCTCTGGAACAAATCAGATTCTTCGTTTCCGTTGTGTTCCAGCAGAAGCTTGAAATAAAGCGGAAATCTCAGTGAATACATCTCCGCGTTTCCGTCATAATGCCATTTGATGAGGTTTTTTGCAAGGGCATCAATCAGTTTGTGATCAGCCTTTATCCTGTCAACTGCGGAATTGAAATTCCTCGAGTCCTCCCACATGCCTCCTTTGAGCATGGGGAAAACTATCTTTTCCTCTATCTCGACGTGACAGGACATCACGTATTCGTGGAAACCGGCAAGTTCGAAATTGTCTGTCCTGCCATTCAGATCCCTGCTCAGGTTCCTGATTGCCAGATGGTCAACCATCAATATTTCCGCCAGATCTGCCATTTTATTAACCAGATGTACAATGTTGATCTTGTACCTGAATTGATAGAGATACGGGCCTATAATACTGTTCTCATGATGTTGTCCTGAATGGAGATTCTTGGATACCGAGTGATAATCAGACAGGTTCAATACTTTGTACTTGTTTAGCTCAGCCGAATCCGCACAGTTATCCCCTCAATATTTTATCCGTCTCGACAAACATGCTCTTCCCTTTCAGGTTCCATATTGCAAGCAGTGACAAGATGTACTGGTAATTCTGTGATTCTTCAAGAATCTTCTTCAGGTTGATACTCCGTATATCAGGATGACGACACCCTGAGAAGATACGCATTTGTATCATTCATATCGCTGATCGCCTACTACAGGATACTAAAGCTCCTGAAGAACAGGAAAATCAACAGCAGGATGAGCGTGAAGGACGCATTGCTGCAGTTATCAAAGATTTATCTTGCTGATGTAGGTGACCGAACGATAATGGCGGAAATCCCAAAAAAGGTCAGGGAACCTGCGGAAACCCTTGACCTAAAACCGGAGCTGTTCCCTGAAAAGATTCCGAGTTAAGGATTAAAATAAGTCAGTAATCCCAAAATATCAATTCTATTCATTTTGACTAGCAAGATACTCTAATGTAGTATACGAGGGAAACAAAATTTCATCAAATCAGAACAATTTCCAACTATTTATATATTAAGAAAATTATATATACTTATGAACAGATAATCTCATTATGGAGACTTTGAGACAATTCGGATATCCCCCGGCAGTTTCCAAACCACGGATGCTGTATTACTTAATAGCTCTAGCAATGGCAGCCCTTTCTTTGGTCTTGATTGCCCAGTTTTTGGGTTTTAATCCATTTGGAAGCTCCATAGTCGTAGCTTACTCTAAGGGTTGGATTAGCCTCCAATCTGCACAATTGAGTCTAGAGACCCTTTTTGGAAGTAGTGTACTTGCTACTGCAATTCTTAGCCAAGTGACTGTGGGTAGTATCTTGGGTGATGCAGCTGCCGCTGCTTTGGTGGACACAACCTTGCTTGCTTGGTTGGGGCCATGGGCTCTAGTATTTCTTGCGGCAGTCATTGTAACTGCAATTTAAACGAGTTAAAGAGATAAATTTATTTCACTTCCCTTTTTGTGATTTCGGTGCTGTGAATCAATTGAATGAATCTAAAATATCTGATTTAACTGTATTTCTAGCAAAATACTTCGTGATTATTTTCTTTGTCTTGATAATAATAGACATTCTTAGGGTATTTCCCTTGACCTTAAAATCGCCGCTCTTTAGATACTCTGCTATTGGATTCTCCATGTATTCTTTGTTTTTTCTAAATTATTCATGCAGCTCGCTTATCAAAAGGAAATCTATATTGTTAAAGAAAATAGCTTTGGACTCGGCGTTGGATGTCACATTTATTATTCCCATAATTCTGATAATCAGAAATAGGAGAACAAGTGGTAAATTATTGGGGGCTGATTCAGTGTTTTTCCTTGGAGGATCACTGTTTCTGATCATATTTCTATCATTTTCTATTTTTTCTGAAATCGTGTATAGTATCCCAGTCCTGTTGAATTCAATAGATGGTAATTCCGGTTTCATTGTCCCTGGTAGTAGAATGAGTTCGTATCCACTTTTAATAATCACACATAACATGATTTTTCTATCGGAGATCTTTTTAGGTTCACTTTTCTTTCTTCTGCCAACATTTGGAGTGGTTCTTTTTGACACTCTGGTCACAGGGTCAATAACCGTTTATCTCATTAGAGTTGGACAAGAAAATATAATTTTGCCCCAATTATTGCTAGAATTGCTAGGAACTTGTATTGCCACTGCCACTTCTTTTGCCATATTTCATACCTTTTTCACATCTATGTCAAAAAAGATAAGGAACTCGGAGTTTTTGCAAATGCAATCTTACTCAATAAAACTTATAATCCTCGGGTTAGCGCTTTCAATTTATGCTTTTTTGTTAGCATGGCCAATAGAGTCGGCTTTGTTCTCTGCAAAAGGTTTCAACAGCCTTTGGTATAGAACAGTATACCTCTTCGACGTAATTACAATTATAATTTACGCTGGATTCTTATATGACATTCTAAAAAGGAAAGTATTCCCACTTCAACAGATCATACTTCCGTCCCTATCATCTGGTATAATTTTGTTTGTAGCATTGGGCGGCGGCTCAGCAGCCATTGAGAACTCGATTCCGTTACTAGGGTTACTGGGAGCCGCTTCTCTGTTGTATCCTTTGTTGGAACTTAGAAAGTTACTGACAGGCGACAAAACCCCCAAAAGGTTGAATGCATTTTTGAAAGAATTCGATTGCTTCATTGTCTCTTCGCAGGGGCGTAGTATGTATCCCACAATAACTGGCAGTGACTACGTTCTATGTTTAAAAATGAATGAAGAAATTAAATTAAGCCCTGGAGACATAATTACATATGAATTACCTCTTTATTATTCTCCATTATCCTATGGGAGGTTTGTTACGCATAGGATAGTTGACTTAAATGAAATTGAAATAAGAACAAGAGGAGACAATCTTCAAAAGTTGGACCCTCCAATTAAATATTACAAAGTTCATGGGATTGCAATCGCAAAGTGTGATCGCTCTTTCAAAATATTTGAAACTCTAACTCAGAGACAAGAATTAACTCAGATATTGACGAGATTAGAATCTTTTATATGGGCGGGGGAAAATAAAACAGATACGGGCAAAATAAGTGTAAAAATAAGATCATTGCTAAGCATATTTTTTGTTCTCGTTACAGCCATTGCTCTGCCATTTCTTTTCCTAATGGCTTGAAAAAGGTGTCTGCAGAATAATCCAGCGAGAATGCTGCCGGTAGAGTAGAATGAAGGAGTGGTTACCCTCTCCTTCAAACCCTCGTCGAACGCAGCAGGCGGAGTTACCGCACTACGCTCACCGACGAGCTTCTTCGTAAGGCATTATAGCGTTTGTAAATGTTCTGTGGAGGCGGTGAAGGCAGCTTCAATCCAAGCAGTTCCAGATCCTTATATTTTCCTGTATGCTCTTTCTGTTTCCACCTGCTGTGCATCATTCCAAGACGCATGTCCCCGTATTCCCATGTGCGGGCAAACGACTGCCTGGGACAGTATAATCTGACATTGCACATTAGAGACATAAGGCTGACCATGGACGACGAGAAAATATTAAAGGAGACCCATGAATAATTTTGTCCCAAAGCGCTCGGTATCCAAGAATCTCTCCTGAATGCTGGAAACTGAACATTTATGTCTGGAAATTACCTATGAATTTTTCGAATTCCGGTAAAGAAACTAAAATATATGGACATATGCGATGTATCTATCACCTGCAACGGGACATTATCGGTCCAGGCACTGTTTCGCATGAAGTATGTAATCCTCTCAGACGACCTGACGGGAGCTTCAGGAGTGGCATCTCTCCTCAATGCTCCAGATACCATAACAATAAATCTGGATCAGATTGGTCTTCTGGAATCTGCAAATGCCAGTTTTGTATCCGTGAATTTGGACTGCAGGCATTCCCCGGATTCCGGAAAGATAGTTGAGATGGCCCTCAATCACTTCAGCGGATCGCGTGTGACACTCCGCATTGACAGCACACTCAGGGGGAATATATCGGCAATGATCACACCTTTTCTTTCCCGTGGAAAAAAGATACTGTTGACAGACACCATCCCGGAGTACGGCAGATATACCAGGAATGGCAAAACCATATTCAATGGCTTGGAAACAGACATACTGTCGTCTGTGCTGAGAGGCAGTATGTTCCAACCTCCTGCAGGAAGCATTGAGGTTGCAGATTCCGAATCGTACGATGATATAAGAGAGCTGGCGCTTCGTTGCCTCTATGAAGATATGATGCCGGTGGATCCTGGACCGATGATTGCCGAGGTTCTCAGGGAGGGAGATAAACGTGGGATCTGGGATTCGTAAGAAAATCGCCATAGTGGTCGGAACTTTCAGAGATATTACCGTCAGGCAGATAGGGTACCTCGAAAACGCAGGAATCAAAGCCTGCAAGCCATGCATCCTCCCGGAGAGAGGCATCGACCTCTTTTCATTCCACCTTGATGAAGAATCGCACCTGATTTCAGAGAGATTTATGAAATTCATCGCTGGCTATGACTATCTGGTAATGAGTGGAGGAGAAACTGCCGGTTTCATGCTCAGGAACTCGAATTTTTCTTACATAATTAACGGAGAAAGCATAATGCCGCTGGTATCAACCGGTTCTGTTGCAGGTGGGATCCTGCATGGCGTAAGGATAGTCCTCAAGGGAGGGCTCATTGGAAACGATTCCTGCTACGGGGATATCCTTGAATGGATTGACAGGCAGGAAGCGCGAAGCGGCATAAATGTTTAGGAATGAATGATTATATAATGATAAAAAGATTGCATCAGGATCGAATGGCGATAAAAATATTGGTTGACCCTGACAAAGGAATCAGGCCTGCTGGAGCAATCAGATGTGACGTTGCCTGGAAGTTATTCATCCCTGATCATATGGGGGATTTTCCTGAGGGGGAAAGAATCAGGGTATCGAAGCTCGTAAACTGGCTTTGGGATGAACTCTCTGCCCGGTTGGGATTTCTCAGAAAAAACTCTACGGAAACAACCTGGGTAATCACCCCTCCACTGAGCGATGCTGCCAGGGACCTCATGGTCAGAATCTGTTCAATGTGGTCCAACGAGGTCTATACGCTTTCCGGCAAAAAAGGCCCTGAAGGGCTGGAAGAAACCGGAGAAAACCTGTGGACTCCTCCCGTCCTGAATGTGTATGGAAATCGCGAAAATGATGCTGCAGCGAAAAAACTCACCGCAGATCATCATGGTAACGTAACCAGGTATCTCATGCCGGCTCTTGGGTCTACAAAGGCTTTCATGCGAACCTACAGGATACCGAAAGGAGGCACTTATGCACGGCTCCACAGTCATTCTGCTGTTGAGGAGCACTACCTTGTCCTGGAGGGTAAAGGGACATTGAGAACAGGCGATCATTCAATCGCTGTGGGAGTCGGAGATCTTGTCTCAAAACCGATTGGCCCAGACAACGCCTCACAGTTTGTAGCCGATCTCGGTGAGGAATTACTTATCCTTGACATAGAGGTATGGCCTGATCCCAGCCAGACAACGAAGGATCTGGTACACTACCCGGATCATGGTGAGCTTTTACTGAGAGGGCAGGGATGGTCGGGAATAGTCCCGTCGGATGCGCTTATGGATGCAGATGACTTCAGCAAAAACTACGATTACGGTTATAGAAGATCTGTCAACGGGAAATGGTCTCCCAGGGAGGTTCGGGGAATGAAACGAAGAGAAAAGTAAATTCATAGTTATGCGAATGGCTAACGGCAACTGTTCTGACAACGTTTACGTAGCCCTATTCTCCCCTCGAAGGGCTTTTCCAGGCTTTTTGCATATCAATTACAAGGAGGATCGGTCTTCCGGATGCCTGATGCATCTGGTTCATCGTCGTAAATTCATGAAAAATGATGATATTTCAGTATCTATGCCATACGTCCATGAAAATCACAATTGTTTTAGCTATTCTGTAATACCCTTATCATGGACAGGAAGAATCTCCTCACGTCTCCAGTCAGGGACCTTGATATTTCAGGTTCAACAACTCTGAAACAGCTAATGGAAGGTTTCTCAGAATCGGGCGGTTTCACGTCTGCCAAGGTATTCACTGCTTATTCTATACTTAAAAAGATGTTTTCTGAAGAGAACACTACTTTTCTTTCGTTCCCTGCGGACATAATATCGACAGGAACCAGGGGATTAATCAATGAGGTTATAAAGCGTAAACTTGTCGATGTCATAGTTACAACGAACGGTACACTTGATCATGACATAGCAAGAACCTATCTTGATTATTACAGCGGAACATTTGATTATAGTGACAGGGAACTGAGGAATCTCGGCATAAACCGGCTCGGGAATGTGTTCATCCCGGACGAAAGCTATGGCGAAATAATAGAGGGTAAAGTTCAGCCTGTACTCGATATCCTGTACTCGGAAAAGAAAGAATGGGGAGGTGCAGAACTCCTCAGGGAATTCGGGCTGAGGATGAACAATGAATCATCCATCCTTTACAATGCAGCAAGAAACAACATCCCCGTCTTCGTTCCGGGGATGACGGACGGTTCTTTCGGGTCGCAGTTGTGGTCTTTCTACGAGAGAAATCGGGATTTCAAGCTGAATCTTCTCCAGGACGAGCATGAACTCTCAGACATTATTTTTGATGCAAAAAAAACAGGCGCATTAATGGTTGGAGGCGGCATATCCAAACATCACACAATCTGGTGGAATCAATTCAGGGGGGGCCTGGACTACGCAGTATACGTCACCACTGCCCAGGAATACGATGGGTCTCTCTCTGGAGCAAAGCTTGAAGAAGCCATATCATGGAAAAAAGTAAAAGAAGACGCAGAGTTTGTTAACGTTTACGGTGATGCCACCGTGATCCTTCCAGTGCTACTCGGGTCTCTTCTCTAAATGTACTTCAGCCATTCCATTATCGGGTCGTCTTCGTCTTCAAGACTGGAAGTTGTTTCACCAAAGGCACTCCTGGTGGTGAACCGGTTGAAATATATCTTCCCGTCTTTCTCGACTCCATACATTATGTGTTCTACCGACTTTCCTTCCGGGAGGTGCGACGTTGCTTCCGGGAATTCCGGGGAAAAATGAAGTTCTAAAATGTTATCGTGTTCATACAACCAGTAGGAATTGTTCAATCCTACATATTCCCTCAATTTCTTAGCTTCAATGGACGGACCCATGTGCGCATATTTTCACTTGTTATAATAGTCTTTAGCTGATCTTCCACGACTCCCGGAACCGAACACCTTTCTGCGTATCTTGCAGGGGATAGTATTTTTAATTTCAAGCAATGCATGTTCATGTACTACATCACCGAAAATGATGTTCATGAAAATCTTGGAATGAGGGAAACAATTGACATCCTTGAGGAAGCCTTTACTGATTATTCCAATGGAAATTCGTTCGTGAAACCCAGAGAGAGAATTATTTTTGACGGAACAGTTTTCAACACAATGCCCGGAGTTTTTGGAAAGCGCCATCTTGCGGGCTTGAAAACATACATAGCGAATAAAGATCGGGCAAGGTTCGTTGTAATGGTCTTCGACACACAGAAGAACGAACTGCTTGCTGTCATCGAAGCGGACAGGCTGGGACAGGTTAGAACCGGTGCACTGCCCGCCATGGTCACAAGACGCCTGGTTTCCGGAAAAAAACAGAGCCTGTGCATAATCGGATCAGGTTTCCAGGCAGAGACCCAGCTTGAGGGCATCCTGTCCGCTTTTGATGTGGACGAAATTTCGGTATATTCCAGAACTTTTCATAACGCCAGAAAGTTCTCCGAAACCATGTCGGCAAAGTTCGGAGTGAACATTAAGGCATATGACAATGTAAAATCAGCCCTGAAAAATGCAACCATAGTCAACTCCATAACAGATGCCAACTCGGCCGTGTTTACCAGATCGGAACTCGGAGACGAATACCACGTCAACCTGTGCGGCGGCAACCTGCCCATGAGGAGAGAGGCAGCCGAGGACGTCCTTGTAGATAGCGACCTAATCGTAGTGGAAGATTTCGATCAGGCGATGAAGGAATCCGGAGAAATAATCAGCCTCACGAAGAATCATCCTGAGAAAAAATGCCTTGAACTTAAGGACATAATGAAGGATGGCAGTTACAGCGGCAGGAAGAGGACTGTTTTTAAATCAATGGGAGTTGGGCTTGAAGACGTTGCGGCAGCCTACGTGGTCATGAAAAACATGAAGATCCTTTGAAAGCGTTATGGAATCAAGTTCAGAATTTACTTGCGGAGCAGATTCTCTAGCGCTTTTCTCAGGTCTTCCTGCTTGAATTTATAACCGAGTTCCAGGGTTCTTTTCGGCACAACTTTTTTGCCCTTTGCAAGAACTTCGGCCACCTCACCCATCATCAGCCTCAGGATCGTGATGGGTATTATCACTTTAGTCGGTTTATTCAGCGTCTCTCCAAGTATATTTACGAATTCCTTCATTCTTGGTACCTGTGGGGATGAGGCATTCAACGGTCCTGAAACAGATTCATTTTCAATGGCATATATTATCATGCCAACTTCATCATCGATATGTATCCAGGGAAACCATTGATTTCCAGGCCTGATAGGCCCGCCAATCCCCTTCCTGAACACTGAAACAAGTTGAGGGAGAGCACCGCCGTCAGAGGAAAGGACCACACTGGTCCTTATATTCACAACTCTCACACCATGCCGGATGGCAGCGTTTGCTGAATTTTCCCATGCGGTGACAAGATCTCCCCAGAAATCCGATCCTGCCGGACTGTCTTCAGAAATTTCTGTATCGTCCCACGATTCGTATCCATATATGCCTGCTGCCGATCCATTAACAAATACGGAAGGTCTGGCTTTTGTGCCTGATATTGCATCCACGATCTGTTCCGTAGCTATGACCCTGGAGTTTATGATCTGGGATTTGTAATTACCTTTCCATTTTTGAAATATAGGGGTTCCTGCCAGATTTACCACCGCATACACCCCTTCCAGTTTAGCTTTCCAGTCATCCCTGGCATAATCCCACTGAATATGATCCTGTACATCTCCAAACAATGACCTGCTTTTCTGCAGGTCTCTGGCAAAAATCCTGACTGAATAGCCTGATCTGATCAGTTCTTTAACAGTCGCGCTTCCGATGAGTCCAGTAGCTCCGAAGACTGCCACCAACTTTTTATCATCCATTCATCTCACTCCTTTTCATCCAGTCCCTGATAAAAAACTATTGCATTTACAGAAAAATATTTGCAGATACTGGATGAAAGCATAGGTGCCGTGAGAATGCTTCCTTGATCCTGCAAGGCATGTTAGATATAATTAATAAATGGCTTATTAAATTAATAATGTTTAAGAATGTTAGTATAATACTAATTTATGGCTATTAATGAAAGATATCTCACAAAACGAGAAAGAGACTGCATGGTCTCGATTCGTGAGAAGGGAACGGAAGATTTTCCACTCAGGCTTAATGAACTGGCCGGTATCCTGAAAATATCATCCCCTACCACGCTGAACATATTAAGGCGCCTTGAAGTAAAAGGCATGATAACATCCAGCAGGGGAATGATTAAGCTTACAGAAACGGGACGGGAGTCTGCCGACAGGATTCTCAAGATACACAGAGTGTACGAATCGCTTTTCTGTCAGAGCGGTGTTTCTGAAAAAATGGCCTGCAATGAAGCAAGCCTGGTGGATTATCTTACAGAAGAACAGACTGCAGAAATGGTATTGCACAGGATCGGCGATCCAAAGATCTGCCCGCACGGAAAGCCAATTCGGGATGATAGCTGATGTCCTTCTCCTTCTTTTACGATCCTGTTGTTATTGCTACACTGGCTGCACTCGCTATTGCATTTTTGCTCGGGATGGTACATGGCATAACTCCGGATGAACATACCTGGCCCATCACATTCTCTTACGCCATTGGAACACATACAAGGCAGGGCGGAATGAAAGCCGGGCTGATTTTCTCGAGCGGATTCACGTTGCAGAGGTCTATTCTTTCTGAACTGGCATACTTCGCTCTGATAGGCGTGCTGACAACTGTCAGGGCAATGGGCGTGACTTACATGGCAGTCGGCATAGCTATGGCCGCCGCCGGCATATATATTGCAAGGAAGAGCCGTTACCCTCACTTCCACTGGATTGAGAGAAACCTCAACAGGCTGTTCAGGCTCCACAAACTTGGAAGCGACGATGAAAACCTTGAATTGAGCCACGAAAGAAACCCCATGACCGTTCACGTGCACAATCATGGTGGCCAGGTTCCCGGAAAGCTTGCATTTACCCATGGAATAATTGCAGGATTTGGAACAGGTGCCTTCGCTTTGATAATCTACACGGTACTGGCACCTTCCATGCCATCTCCGTATATAGGGTTCCTTCCAGGCGCAATGTTCGGCCTGGGCACGATGGTCATGCAGGTACTGATTGGTGCATTCTTTGGAACTATGATGACAAAAAAGAAGCACCTCAGCAAAGAAGGCATAGCATATGTCAGCAAGAGCATCAGCATGTATGTTCTCGCCTACGGCGGTACGGCATTCGTGCTGGGAGGCATAATGGTGCTTCTATTTCCACAGATTCTTGGATATAATCTGATAACTCCAATTGCGGTTCACAACCTTCATGAGCTTGGGCTGGGCTTCATCCTCGTAATAGTATCCGTTGTAATCGTTGGAATTGCCGGGTATGTAAAAGCAATGAAGGATGCGGCAAAATTAGGATTGGTTGAAGAATAACAGATCCTGCGAAAATGATGGAAAATGACAAAAATATGGAAAAATATCTCGCCACAATAATTCAACGTGGCGGGCTACTGATTTCAACCTTCAAGTCCGGTCGCGAACAAGGCTGCCAAATACTTTCAGAATGCCGAAAACAGCAGTCATGCCTGAAGCCACATCGGGGTCTTTCAGCATGGACATCAGGGAGAATATTGACATCTTCTTCGGTTCCTTTGCACCCGCTATCACCGCATCTGTCATGGCTCCGGAATTGAACAGCAGCAGTTTTATGAGGTCGGAGGTCTCTTCATTCATGAGGGCATAAAGCAGCCCGACAAGCAGGTTCCCAGACTTTATCATGGAGACGCTGAATTCTCTTGAGGTGAAGAATTTCGCCAGGAATTCCACATCAGTGGGCATATAATCCTTTGACATGTTGTCCAGAAGGTCGATTATCCCGGATTCCTCTAGCCTCTTCAGCACACGCATACCTGACTGAAATATCTCAAGATTCTCCTTCATGTCATTCATAATGGGATCAAGTTCGCTGGACTTTCCGTCCGTTTTATCTGGCTTTATTTTTTCATTCATTCCAGTCACCTTACATAACCCCCCTGAGCATGCCGGAGAAATATGTATCTGCCGAGGTCCATTTTAGCAGGTAATCCATCTTGCTCTGGAACGAAGCCCTCGGAGGACGGTCGTATGAGAAGTATAGCGTGATGGCTTTGCCGGATCCAGTTATTGTTGTACATGCAACCTCTCCATTGTAGATCTCATCATATATGCCTCCTGAAATATCATGGGCTAGCCTGTTTGCTAGATATTCCGATTCGAAGTGCGCAGTGGCTCCCGCTTTTGAAATAGGCAGATTAGTCGCATCACCTATTGCGAAAACGTCATCGAATTTTCCGTAGTTCAGCTTATGCCTGTCCACATCGATATATCCGCTCTTGCCTGCTAAACCGGATTCAGTTATTACTTTCTGTCCCTTGTGCGGAGGAACGAGAACGAGCAGGTCATACTTCATGGATTCACCCTCAAGGCTCAGCACCTCTTTTGTGTCGGGATTCACGGATTCGACGTTGAAAAGCGTATGTGTCTCGATTCCTTTTTCCTCGAAGAGTTTCTCCACAAAATTAGAGACGTTCTCTATTGTAAAAACCCGGTTGAGGGGGTACATGTAGTGTATGTTTGTTTTATCCCTTATTCCTCTGCTTCTAAGGTACTGGTCCAGCAGGAAAGTAAACTCGTAAGGTGCAGGAGGACACTGGTACGGGATGCTGGAAGGACCGATCACTATGTTGCCTCCCTGGAATTTGTCCAGGCTGTTCCCAAGTTCGATGGAGTGCTGCAGATCATAGAAATGATGGGCTTCGGTCGCATATCCCGGTATCTCGTCAGGATCGAATCTGTTTCCTGTTGCTATTATGAGATAATCATATCCAAACTGTTTTCCGCTTCTCGTTCCCACGTTCCTGTTCTCGACGTTTATTCCGGTCACTTCATCCTGGACGTAGTTCACGCCGTAATTGAAAAGGAATCTTGTGGGTTTGATGCTGTTCTGGTATTTCTTGAGCTTGAACGGAATGTGGACGCCATCTGGTTTAAAATAATGTTTTGGGGAGTTACCTATTACGGTAATGTCGACTTCTTTCCTGTCGGTAAGAAGCCGCAATTTATTAGCCATGATTGTGCCGGCTGCTCCATCCCCGAGGATCAGCACCCTTGAGATAATCGGCATTTGCCTTACCTCTTTTTCTTCATTACTACTTCGTAATATCCGTTCCTCTCGAATACTCCGATAAGCTCATTGCCGGATTTGTTAATCCAGGCAGCGGCATCTCTTTTAGTTCCAGTGTCCGTGGAGTAAACTGAGATCACGTCTCCGACTGCGGCCTGCTTGTACTCCTTGATCAGTTCCATAAGAGGGCCCGGGCAGAAACTGCCCCTGGCATCAACTACTTTGTTCGGTTTAACTTCCTCACTCACACAAATCACCTTAGATAAACAGCGTCATCTTGGCGTCCTTGGCCATTGAAACGAACTCTGCCACTCCGATTATCTCATCGACAATCGGATCATAGTCGCTTTTCTTCAATCCAAGCAAATCAGAAAACATTGCGCATGCGTATACCTTTACGTTGCCGACTTCCTTGGCCTGCCTGAGCATCTCAATCCATGGCTGCACTTTCTTCTCTTGCATTATCTGGAATATCTCCGCAGCCATGTCTTTCCCTTCGTAACTAACTTTTGTATTTACGGGTGCACCTTTTCGGAATTCCAAAAGTCCCCAGAAGCTGACAAAAACATCAACTTCCATATCGTTGGCGACTCCTCCCGAGGCAATTATAGTGCCTGCCATCAGTTTATCTACTGTTCCTGAAACGAACAGGAGACACATTTTCTCTGTCATAAGACATCATTATCCGATATTTTTGCTAAATATTATAGATAGCTCTAAGATATTAGGGTGTTAAATTATTTAAGTCATGTGACTACTTGTAGAATATCGTTGTTTACCGGTTATTTTTCATATCCTTGTTTGAATTAATCTGCCCTCTTATATCCAGAAAAAATGAGAAATAGGGCGTGTAAGCTATTTCTTGCCCGAAGATGAGAGGAGATATTCAGGCGATATCGGTGTTTCCCTGATCTTCAGGCCTGTTGCAACCTCTATCGCCCTGGAAAGAGCTATGGGTATTCCAATTGTCGGGGATTCCCCTATTCCCTTTGCCCGCGATGGCAGATCGGATTCTGATTTATGGAATTTTATGGATGATTTCGGTACAAGATCTGCTGAAAGAACTCCCGCGTCAGAAATGGAAGTAATCATCGGCTGGCCATCCTCGTCAAAGGTGAGGCTTTCATACAGTGTTTGACCTATTCCCTGTACAACTCCGCCGGCATTCTGTCCCGCGGCGTTGACTGGATCAAGGACTCTTCCCAGATCATAGTAGGCAAGGCACTCTTTTACCTTAACTCTTCCAAGGTGATCAACATCCGCAGTTACAAGATTGGCGCCGAGGCTGCTTTCCATCCTGTCATAACGATAGAATTCATAAGAATCCCAGCTGCCTTCAAGTAGTTTGTCGACAGAATATTTGCCCGCCTTCTTCTGAATCTGTTCCTTAATCTTTCTTGCAGCTATGACCACCGCAGATCCCGCTACCATTGCTGATCGGCTTCCCCAGGCGCCGACGCCATCTTCTATCTGGTCGGTGTCGCCTTTCTGGACGTCGATCAGATCCTCATCTACGCCAAGTTCCTCCCGAATCAGGGTTTTCACAAAAATGTCATGACGCTGACCATGGGCATTGCCTCCGAGCCATACCTTCAATTTCCCGTCTTCCGCGAGAATCCTGGCTGATTCGCCTCCGCTGGTAGCGTGATAGAGTATAAAGAAACTGAATCCGACATTTTCCCTGCCTGCATACTTCCTGTAATTCAATTCTTTTACGGCACTCTCGAGAAAAGGTTTCGAAGCTTCAACATGGTAACCCAGAGGAGATTTATAAGGTTCAGTGGCGGCATTGAGCAGCCTGACGTCCACAGGATCCATCTTCAGTTCGTCTGCAAGCCGATCCATCATTCTCTCCACAAAATACATGGCCTCCGGTCTTCCGGCACCCCTGTAAGGTCCCTGTGGTGCTTTGTTTGTCAGAACTGATCTCGCCCTTACATAAGCATTGTCTATCTTGTATGGCCCTGCCATCTGCTGGGCTATGAAACCTGGAGAGAACTCTCCGGATCCGCCTGTAAATGCGCCGTTGTCCACAATGACATCACCCTTCAGTCCATGTATCTTACCGTTTCTGTCGGCAAATAGCCTGACCTTTCCGATAACGCCCCTTCCAGGTCTGCTTGCCATCAGGTGTTCACGTCTTGTTTCAATCCATTTCACCGGCCTCTTCTCTTTCATGGCCAGATGTGCGGCGACTATGTATTCCGGAAACATTCCGCCCTTGAGGCCGAAAGCTCCGCCGGTGTCCATTTGCACAATTCTCACGGATTCGAGAGGAAGTTTCATCGCTTCCGAGAATCCTCTCCTGATGCTGTGAACACTCTGCGTGCCCATCCAGACGGTGAGCTTGCTCCCGTCGTAAGCGGCAACCACGCCTCTCGGTTCAATTGGGTTCGTAGCTATCCTGTTATTCACAAATCTGTCTTCTATCTCTATCTGGGACCTCTCCGGATTGAAATCACTGCCGTACCATTTATCGACTATTGTGTTTGACTTCAGGCCAGGATAAATTGGTTCGAAATTTATTGACTCTTCTGGATCTGAAACAGCCTTCAGGGGATCATATTCAATATCAACGGAATCAATCATATCTTCTGCTTCGTACTGGTTTTCAGAAAATACAGCAGCTACCGGTTGCCCGACATACCCGACAAATTTGTGTGCCAGTACCGGGTGTGCAAGGTTCTCGAAGCCTTCGCTTGCTCCTTCCCCGACGGAGGACACGCTCAGGGCAATATCCTCGCTCGTGAGTCCGCCAGAAATTTTCAGTATTTTTGCCCTCGCGTAAGGACTCCTGACGAAGGCAAGATGTATCATACCCGGCAGGTTGATGTCATCTGTGAATCTTCCTTTTCCAGTGACCAGTTTTTCACTAAGTTCCAAATTCATTCACCTCTTTGATCGAACAGTGATCTCCTGCTCATGTTCGAGAGCATCTCCCTCTTCTTTCATCATTTCCTGAGCTTCCTTTATTGATTCCACGATACTATCATATCCGGTACAGCGGCAGAGATTCCCTGAAATTGCCGCCCTGATCTCCTCCTCAGAAACGTTCTTCCTGTTCTTGAGAAGCCAGTATGAAGTGAGAATCATTCCGGATGTACAGTAACCGCACTGAAACCCCTGCTTATCCACAAATGCTTTCTGTACCGGGTGAAGTTTATTCTGTCCTCTGGACAGGCCCTCGATGGTAAGGATTTTCGTGTTGTTCGCCTGTACTGCCAGAACGGTGCAGGACTTAACTGCCCTGCCGTTGAGAATAACTGTGCATGCACCACAGTTTGTCGTGTCGCATCCTATATGGGTGCCTGTCAGGCCGACCACTTCTCTCAGAAAGTGTGCGAGGAGCATTCTGGGTTCAATTTCCGCTTCTTTCCTCTCGCCGTTCACAATTATTGATACTTGTTTCTTTTCCATTAAATCACTCTCCTCCTGCTCTTTTATGGGCATTCTTTATGGCATCTGTGGTAATCCGCCTCAGTATCTCTCTCTTGTATTCCTCTGATCCATATGAATCAGAAGCCGGCTGGGAATCTCTAGCAACCATTTCCGCAGCCTGCTTGATGGTGTCCTCTGTAAGTTCTTTGCCTATGATGAATTTCTCAGCTTTTTCCATCTTCAGCGTTCTTGGTCCGACTGAAGTTGTTGCAATTCCTGACCTGATCACCTTTTTACCGTCAAGTTCCAACTGGACGGCTACGGCAGCAACCGAGAAGTTCCAGGTACCTTTCTTGAATTTCACGTATGACCCTCCCGAACTATTGCCCCAGAAAGGAAGCCGTATCTCTGTCAGGATCTCTCCGTGATCAAGCGCAGTCGTAAAAGTGTCAATGAAAAAGTCACTGGCATTGATTTCCCTGCTCCCTTTCCTGCCTTTTGCGATCATTGTAGCCCCGATTGCGTTCATGACAGCGGGGAGATCGTTGCTTGGATCAGCGTGTGAAATATTGCCTCCAATGGTTCCCATGTTCCTGACAAGTGGATCAGCCAGCTGTCCGGCTGCATCTGCCAGTATAGGGAATCTTTTCTTTATTATACCGGAAAGTTCAATATCACAGTCCAGGGTCATCGCCCCTATATGCAGTGCCCCTTTTCTCTCATCTATATAAGAGAGGCCACGGATTTCGGAGAGGCTTATCAGGTATGGTATTGTCGTTATTCTGGCTTTCAACAGCGGCATCAGGCTCTGGCCTCCGGCAAGAATCTTTGCTTCTTCCCCGTACTTATTCAAAAGATCCAGAGCCTCCTGAATATCGGTCGGTGCAAAATAATCAAAAGGTGGCGGTATCATAGCGAATGAACAATATTTCCTGATATTTAAAGGGATTTTTTATTTTTCAGGATTTATCTTAAATGTTACAAAACCTATGCCACGAGTTTTTCCTCTCTGGTGAAAGTCAGGCGTTCGCGTCTCACACTCGTGATTTCCGCAGCAATGCTTATGGCAATCTCAAATGGAGTGACTGCTTTTATCTTCACTCCTATAGGCGTCATGATCCTGTCCAGGAAATCTGCGGGAACTCCCTGGCTCTTCAATATTCCGAAGTCGTGATCAATCCTCTTCCTGCTTGCCATGAGGCCTATGTATGCAACATTGTGCTTTGACAGGGCTTTCAGAGTCTCAATGTCGCGCTCCCCCTTAGTGAGTATTATTACAAAATCATCCCTGGTGAATTTGAAATTCTCCAGATTGAAGTCGAGATCAGAGATAAGCTCATCAGGCTTTTCCGTGAGCCCCGGGGCGTGATCAATAACTATGACCTTGAAATCCAGCTTTTTACCAAGCCATACCAGATGGTCTTCCACCTCGTCTCTTCCTCCCTGTCCCACGATCACCATGCGCTCAAACGGCTTGAATGGTTCAAGGAACACGTCTATGGTCCCCCCACAGAAAGTCTCCACGAAGATCTCATTATCTGTTTTTGCTGTCATCATGGCAGGCAATCCCTTACCGGCATCCTCAAGGTGGATTTTGACAGTTCTTGGTTGTCCTGATTTCAGGACTTTTTCAGCTACATCGAGTATCACGGATTCAGGGCACGCACCACCAAGCGTACCATAAATCACCTCTCCGTTGTATATCACTACCTTGAATCCAGGTTTTGCAAGTGAAGAACCCTCAGTGTTCACAACAGTAGCAACGACGAAAGAGCGACCTGCGGTGCTCATATCATGAATCTTGCTTGCGAAATCGTAGTTCTCCATATTTATGTTATTAAACATCCTATTAAATGCTTTTCGTGTTTTCAAGCATTTTACCTATTTTCACGGTTAGGAGTATGTCCCCCATATAGGTATAGATTTATATCATGCAATTCAATATATAATTTGGCGAAGGATGTGACCACTCGTTGTTCTGATTGGAGTTGTTCTGCGGATGGATTGACATCTTTACCGAGGAGTGGGTGAACCATGTACTCTCTGGTTTTTCTTGAAGTTGTCTTAACTTTTTCTATTGCGGCAGTTATGTCGTTCATTGCTTATGTGTGGCTGTCAAGATTGTTTTCGTCGATGAGGATAACGAAGAAACAACTCCTAAAGACATTGCCCACCGCTTTGATCCTGCCTGCGATCCCATTAACGCTCTTCATCCTGTTTAATCCACAACACGTGAATATGGCAGAACCGTTGACATACGCTTGGGAGCTTATTTTCTTTTCCGGATGGATATTTTTGGTAACTTGCAGGGCGTACTTCTTACATTTCGGTAAAAAGAACATGGGGACATTGAAGAACATTGTTATGGAATGACCTTTATCAAAAAATCTTTTTTGATAGTGTATCGAATTTTGTGTAATTCCTAGAGCTATACACAACGACTTAATTTGTTGCGCATAATTGTCTAATCTCCCGACTCTCTTTTCTGTATATGCTGAACTGCCTGATCAGTGCATCTTTCAGCTCACCAAGCGAGGCGAAATACACATTATGGGTTGCCTTCTCCCTTATGAACTTCCATACCCGCTCTATTGGATTGAGATCCGGGGAATATGGCGGCAGGAAGAACAGCCTTATGCCTGTCAAATTGGCATAGTCGTTTATCACACCGGAATGATGATAGGGTGCGTTGTCCAGCACAAAGGTGCTGTCCGGGAATGTCCTGTGCGCAAGCGACAGGAACTCCAGGAATGTGAGAGCATTGTACCTGTCCGTAAGAGATGTGATCAGCCTTCCATTGTCAAGGCATACTGCACCGAAAACACTTATTCCCTTGCGGTTGGGCTCCTGGTACACCACAGGATCATGGTCCTCCGGAGGGAACCACATCCTGATCCTGGTGCCATGCCGGTAGAAGTGGCACTCGTCCATGAACACTATCCTGGAGCCGTCATGCACCATTTTCCGGAGTTTTTTTAAAATTATCCTTCTTCTCCTCGTCCGCCTTTGCTATGACCGGCCTTGGTTTCCTGATCCTGAAGTCCAGCATTCTGAATATCCGCTGGCACTGTCTTGTGCCCATGTCGACACCATACTTTGCATGCAGGTGATGACTCAGGAGCTTACCGTCCCACATGTTCTGAGAATACCCGAAAACGCCAGGATTCTTCCTCAGATCCTCGCCTATACTTTCCATTATGCCTGATGTTCTGGAAGGCCTCCCGGGATGGTCGGATTCCCTCAGGCCGTCGAACCCCGTTTTCCTGTAGGAGTTAACCCAGTTCTCTATGCTCCTCGGACTGTCCCCCAGCATTTCCGAGACAGCGTATGGACTATATCCATTTGCAACCAGGAGAATGCCATGGAGTCTGTGATCGTATCTTGAATCGTCGCTGCGTCTTATCTCCTCCTCGATTCTTTCCTTTTCGTCCTGAGAAATTATGAGCTTTCTCATAGAATATAAACGTGAATAGGTATTTAAGAATATACGAATGAAATTATGACGCTATGTATAGTAAAAGGATCATGAGAGAAATTTCATGAAAAAGAAAAGGATGCCTCTAGGAAGCACCCAGGAGGAAATAAACGATGGAAGAATTGGATAAAAATATATCTGAGATTGTAAGATCGGCAGTGAAGGTGTTCATGGAATCTCTCATGAAAGGAGAGATTCAGGCCTTCCTTGAGGAAAATGAAGGCCAGAGGAACGGATATCATGAGAGAGACCTTGGCACCAGGTATGGAAAGATCAATGGCCTGAGAGTTCCAAGAGGCAGGGTCAATGAATTCCAGATGATCTCTCCCCATCTGTTTTGGAAGAATAGTTTCAGTACAGTGGGCAGGCAAGATATATGTTTTGTAGATGCTTACTCCAATCAGCATGAAAATAGCAGGAGTTGTACTGGCATCCGGATACTCCACCAGGCTGGGATCAGATAAACTCACTCAGGACCTCTGTGGCAAAACTGTAATAAGGAGGGTAGTCGATGATCTGGCTGATACCGACCTCGATTTGATATATATTGTAACTGGGGACGGAAGCCGGATGGATTCATTACTCCTTGATTCTAGAATACGGTTGATTCAAAACAAAAACGCAAAGGAAGGGATGTCTTCCTCGATCAAGGCTGCTATAGCGAACATCGAACCCGATGCAGATGCGGTTCTCATCACCAATGGAGATATGCCATTCTTCGGATCGGAAAATTACCGCAGGTTGATCGTGGAGTGGAGAACTGAAGGAAACGGGATAGTGAGTTCGTCTCTACACGGCATTCCCAGGAATCCGGTGATATTTTCAAAGGAATATTTCCGGGACTTGATGGAAATAACTGGAGATAAAGGAGGAAGGGAAATAGTTGTGAAGAACAGAACCCATGCCAAATTTATCCGCATTGAAAATGAAACCTGCTTTCTTGACATCGATACACGCGAGGATCTGGAACTTGCGAGAAAGATATGTAAAGAATCAATTGGATGACTAACTACGACAACAGATCAGTGCTAACGAGGGAAGACATGGATTCTAAATCTATGCTGCAACAATTTTATAAGAGTGCCACTTTTATCCTCACAGTTTGCCGCCAATTAAGATACGAGAAGATTTGGAGAGCCTTTTTAAGGTCAAAACCGTTCTAATCATATCATTCATAATCACTTTCCTCCTCGAAAACCGCTATATCAAATTTCTGTCTGATCCAGCTCTTTCGGCCAGATTCACAACATTTTTCGCAAATTCGAATCTCCTAACTCTATACGGAACCCTCATTGGTCTCCTTCTGACTGCTTATGCGATGATCGTGGCAGTTATGCCGCTATTTTCGGGCGAAAGCCTCCAGAAGCCTATTTTCACGCAAATAAACAGGTTGTTTGTCTTTACCATTCTTGACGGAACAATGCTACTGATAATCTTCTTCACCGGAGGTTTAATCCCCTATGCTAATTCGTCACTGTTCATAGATGTCGAAATATTCTTCTTCCTCAGTCTGCTCATCGGGCTTATATTCTGTGTTCTTACAATCTCAGACCTGTTCAAGATAATAAGAAAAAGAGGAGCAAGAAAGTAACCACCTTCCTGACATCTGCACTTATCTGTTACGATTGTCTTAACCCATTTGATCTGCCTTTTCAGAGGGGGATTTCCCGCTCAATTTTGTTAAGCCAGAAAAATCAAAACCTGAAGCCGCTTTCCACAAGGTTACCAACCATAGGATTTCTCTATTTCTACCCTGCAGTCTTTCTTCACGGTACCTGGCTTTCCCCATGTACGGCGTGGCCAGAATCAAATCGCTCGCAACCGGGTTGAGCCATTCTACGGAAGTGCTATTCAAGACAATGGGAAACTTATGAAAATTCCAGGGGAAAGAAAAATAGAATTGGAAGGCATAGAGGCCTGAAGCTAGTGTATCATAAAAGGCGAGAAAAGAAACTCCCATTCCTGAGCATCACCTTCCTCATAACTTGTGCTTTGAATTTGAATATTCTTGAGATTCCAGACCGGTGCTGACATGAACAACATAACAGGGATAATTATTGTTGAATTTACTATGACCGCACTTCTGGGGTGGATCATTTTATATGTTCACAGAGTGGGGAAAAAACTTCTTTTGAAAGAATGGGCGGTAATTATCCTCATATTATCCATGATGGGAGGAATGCTGGATTCTCTGTCATATTATTTTGTAAATCCTCAAACGTTCTTCAGCGCCATAATTGCCATCAGTATATCCATGCTTTCAATGTCCGTTGCCATAATCTGCCTCGCATTCGAGGCAGCACGCTCAAACGGTGATTTTAAGGTCCGTCACTTTTCTGCATGGATAACAGTTCTTCTCGTATGGAATGAGATATCCATGGCGTTGCTCTTATATATAATCGGATACGCCACCCTATATTCCGGTGGAATAGTTAGCATCCCCGGATATGCTGTCAACGGGATCAATAATTACCTGTTCATTGCTCCAATGGCGGCAGAAATGATATTCTCAGTTCTGCTTTTCGAAAGTAAAGGACTGCGGTTAGTCTCCTACTCCTCCATAATAGTCATGTCGCTTTCTTCTCCAACTCTGCTTCCAGACCTTGTTTTTGAAATACCCGGAACCATACTTACCATCGCCGCAATGACATTTTTTATGGTTCTCATATTTCAGGAGATATGGAAGAATCTTCCTACTCTCGCCATTAACGAGATCAGGTTCCTCGCGGGTCTGTTTCTTGTCTACGCACTAATGGCCTCCGGCATAGCACTTGGATTTCTTCTTACTGGCCCCTACTCATCAGTATGGTCTCCCCTTGCCATAGCAATGATCTGCGGGATGGTTTTTTATTTCTATACTATATTCAACAGGAATCAGAGCTGGAATCGAAAAAAGATCAATATTGGCTCCCTCTGATCTTCTCCTTCACCCAGGCCCGAACATCATAAGTAAAGATGTTGTTATGAGGGCATGCCTCAATGCAGTCTCCAACACCGACGCACTTGAAAGATTTGAATTCACCTTTTCTTATGAAATTACCGGGAAGTTCTGTATTCCCAACAGGGCATGCGGTTGCACATTCCTTTGTAGAGCAGGTTGAGCACAGAGACGAATCACTGACTTTCAGCTTGAATAATCCGAGGTGACCGAAGAATTCGTTGAAGGAACCCCAGGCGCACCATCCCTGGGTAATGCAGGCATATGTTCCCATGAAGGGGATGGAGATAAATACCACATACCACAGGAAATTGAAGAAGAAGCTGAATAGGAACATCGTAACGTCAACATCAAGGATGGTAAAGGCAATGATTCCCGTACTGTTCAGGTAAGATACTATTGCTAAAATGAGAAGAAGGACCCAGACCCCCATTATAATGAGCATGAACAATGGCTTGACTGACGACCCCAGGGTCTTTTTCCCCATTCGAGATGTCCGGTTATAAGTTTTAAGGGTATCATAAAAAGTTCCCTGATACATAACCGGCGCCGTACAAGTCACTGAGCAGATCTGTCTGCCTCCAAACATGAATGAAAGAGCGGCCGACACCGCATAGGTTCCGACAATTCCTCCAAGGAGGTAGGAGGGGCTGACCGGCCCAAGCGTTCCAATGCCCATGCTCCACATGTATGGTATATACCGTAAATATGAGGAAAACGGGGAAAATATGGGCAGGTAAATGGCATATACTGCAAATGAAAAGAGCATTATGGCGGATCTTGCAATATTCTCCCTGCTTTTCATGCTCATCATTTTGAAGATCACAAGGGAACCCATCTCAGTACCCATCATAATGAGGAACCATGGAGACCCGGTAACTATTCCCACCACAGCTATAAAGTCAGCAACTGCTCCCAGACTGTAATAGGAGGTAAGGGGAGCATACCATGGAAGTGAAGATATGAACCCGGGAACTCCTCCGGAAAAAATGCCGGTATTGAAATCCAGGACAGCTCCCATGAGCCATTCCATCACGAAGGTTACCAGCAGGAATGTAAAAGTCCAGCCCGCCCGAGAAGTGTAGATGATTTTGGCGGACTGGGAAGTGTCCATTGCCTTGTATATGAAAAGCGCCATCCCGAGAATCATGGAGAGTTCGAAAAGAGTCCAGTCTCCATAAAGGAAGAATAGAAATTCCCCGAGCATCATTAAAGCGAAGATACTCATCACCCAAACGGCTGAAGGAAGGTTCTGTGTTAGCGATCCCCTTGATCTGTATAGTGTTTCATAAATGAGAACAGTGGCACCAATCATGGTGACGGCCGAATACCACGTTGAAAAGGTAACGTAAAATCCGCTGCTCAGATCCATAAGCGGCGGAATCAGCATCACCGTCAGCATTCCGATGAGATAGTTTTTCAGTGGCGATTTTTCTTTTTTCATGCAGTAGAACAGTGCAAACAGCATCTCAGCCAGCATGGCTGCCTGATACCAGTAACTGGTGGTTCCCTGAAGTATATTTCCCGGGCTGCCGCTGATGATTGAATTGAACGTCTGTCCCATTGCCGCCTCGCTGATTCCCATTAACAGTGCAAATATAGCAAGGACCGGTTTTCTGTGAATTTTAACTGATTCCCTGAATCTGCTGAAGTATATTATAAGGAAGAACCCGACTATCATGTATGCGGTGTTGACAAGAAGTATTATTGCAAGTAGCGACAGATTTGGGGAGGAGAAATAATATGGAAGAAAAATGAACATTGCAACCATGCCGCCTGACAGATATAGGGAAAAATTGAGCCAGGTACCTGATCTGTCATTTTTGATCCTGAATATCAGGAATATGGAGAAGAGAATCATCAGAGAAGCTAAAAATGTCAGTTCCATTATCAGAATAACAGATTCCATCTGTTCACCGCACTGGCGAGAAATATAATAAGTTAGGCGTGTAAAAATGTGCATTCAAACACACTAAAGAACAAATCTGCACAATGTTCAAGCCTGCCCGTGATAAACGCCATATTCCAACATGTCATGTTTCTCCTGCCGGGTTCAATTTCTTATAAAGGAGGGAATTTCGGTTTGGGTGCAGCAGATCCGACCGTACCGGTCTGGTATCGCCGAAAATATTCGTTGATCGTACGTTACCCTAAGGCATGGTTATCGCGGTTTCAGTATGCAGATTGCTCGCCGCAACGGATCTTCTTGCTACCAGTGTATTGAGGCTCACATGCGTTGTCAGCCACATCAAAGGTAGCATAATTGCCCAGGTGAGGAGGGAAAACTCAATCTGTCCGATTATGGAAAATTCACTCCACAATGGTCTCTGGGTTATCACAGCATAATAATACACTATCACAGGGATAAAACTGAATATAACGGTAATGAACTCATTTAGTATCTTTCCTGCAGTTTCTCCAAGAATTTTGTATGATAAACCGAAAAAAACACCCCCAGTGAATACTGTAATGTTCATGATCGCGAATATTGAAGGATTTGCGTATGCATATCCTGTGAGGTATGGAAAATACCATATGGAGGAGATCACGACACCGAGGCCTGCCATAATTATTCCTGCACGGTACGGGATTGAGGCCACTGGAAGAATCTTTGCCATGGTAATCCCGAAGACGTAACCGGGCACTACCATAAGCATAGTGGATCCAAGAAAGAAAAGAGGGTTGTGCTGAAGAGAATAATAAACTCCGATTATAACAAGGAATTGTGGAGCAAACAGGCATAAAACTGCAAGAGGAAATATTATTTTCCCGCTGTTTCCATTGCCGCGAATCCAGGGGAATACAATGGGTTTTCCCTCCATGTAGAATTTTGTTGTAAGGTAAAATGTCGCATACAGGAAAGCAAGGCTTTCCAGGATGAGCGGAAACAGGAAAAATGATAGAAGAAGGGCAGTCATGACAGGCAATAAGGCAATCAGCCCCTCACACTGGCAACTGAATGCACCGGTGAGTCCGTAAACCAGGCTGCTGAGTTGTCTTCCTTTCAGCCCCCTTTCTCTTACCATAACTGAAACTATCCGGTAATAGTTTTCCGACACAAGCACAGATATTGCAAAAAACAGCGCATATTCTTCAGGACTGAAAAGAACCGCTAAATGAGGAGAAAGAACAATGACCCCTGCATAAAGGAAGAATGACCCTCTGCTGAAGGAAGAAGTCAGGAAGAAGTCCAGGGAGGGAATAAATACTATATTGTTGGAGAGTGAACCGGAGGCAATAGTCACAAACTCGCCTATGTATAACATGAAAAGAAAAACTCCGATAAAGACTGCCAGCCTGCTGTTTTTCCTCCTGACGTGTCTTTCACCGGATACAAGGGATATTGTTGCTGCGGCTGCAGGGGCAAAACTCAGTATGAGCATAGGCAGATTACCTGAACTGAGTATCATCAGCAAAATGAAATTCAATGCTGCAAACGACTTCAGATACAGCTTCAAAGGAGAAAGTTTTTCAGGTACGATGGCACCCATAATGGGAATCACTGCTATGGCGAGAATTATTCCGTAGCGTTCGATTCCAAGGTCACTGTTGAATATTATAAATCCTGCTGCTGAACCGAGAAAGAAGTAAATTACTGTAAAAAGTGAAGTGATAACGCTGAGCGATAATTCTAATTTCTGTGGCAATACTATGCTGTGTAAGGAGGCAGATTGTTTCTCTTCTTTACCCATATCAGGGGATTTCTCACCATTCAACATTCATTACTCAGCCTCAATAATATTGGAAAAGGAAATAAGATAATAAACAATTCCGGACCTTCTCTGGATTTCAGGACGGGACCGAAATATTTTGTGATCCAGCGGCAGGTTCAAAAAAGGAAAAGTGTGGAGTGTCCTTTCTGGCTTCACTCCCCGTATGTCGCACTCCTGTATATTTTCAGCAAGGCTGCTGCAATCAGGAACAGAATTCCGAGGCCTATTCCATAAAGTGAACTTGACATAACAGAAGTAGGCGGAATAATGGAGATCTCGATGAATATAACGATTGCTGAAAGTGTGAATCCAGAGGCTGTCACTGTATATGTGCTACCCTTGAGATAGTCTTCCCTCTCCTTTTTCCCGAACATCGCACCGCCGGTCTTTATGAACGCAAAGATATACACCAGACATATGCCTACCACCATCAGTAGAAGGATCAGCGGCACCCCGTAGATCAGGAGATAGTTTGTGATCAGGGCAATGGCTAGAATGCCAACTCCAAACGATGACAGACCAAGAATCGTCAGTGCAATGTAGAGATTTTCCGGATTGGTAAACTTAATTGCCCCCTCTTCCAGGAGATGGGAAATAAGAAGGACGAGACCTACTATCAGGACTCCCGGCACGAGGAAGAATGCAAGAACCTGCCAGGTTGGTATAGGCACGCCAGGTGTGAGTCCACCCCATATTGTCAAGCCTATCAGGTAAACTATCCCGATTATTCCCATTGAAACAGTTATGGGTCTATCTCTCAGCTTCAATGAATTGCTGACATCGAGATACGGAAGAGCCAGGAGGTACATCAGAGGAGGACCGACAAATGCCACTGTTCCCCAGAATGGCCCGATTCCCTGAACCATCTCGAAATCAAGCTCCTTGTAAACAAAAAGCAGGAACCACGGCGGGTAAGGCGGAACATTTGCCGCAAGGGGATTCGTGGCTGCCACCTGCGGAAACGGTGAAAATAACGCAGGCACACCGGGAAGTATGCCAAGCAGGGACGGGATCAGCATAATTGCTGAAATGATCAAGAGAGAGAGTTCCGCCATATACAGAAGGTTGTTCGGGAACCATGGTTTGTATTCCGGGTTCCCCATGTCAATAGCCGGCGCCTTGTAATCTGAATCTTTCCTTGCGGGCATAACGGTGTTGTATTCCGCCATGAAAAAGTGAAAAGAAAACAGTATTCCTATGGCGACTGCCAGCACAATATGCCATCCAAGCATCCAGTGAAATAGCGACAGATCCGTGCCGCTTCCGAAGAATAATGATCTAAGATAGACGCCAATCAGAGGGGCGCCTGCTGCGATGCCTCTGCCAACATCGGTCGCATCAATTGCAAGAACGTCTCCGCTCATGGAGTAACCGAAAAACCCTACTGCGAGAGTGAGCAGGAGAAGAAGGATTCCTGTGATCCACTGGTTCTTCCTTGGATTCTTGTATGCACCAACGAAGAAATTCCTGAGAAGGTGAATGTAGGTTAAAACAATCATAATATATGCACCGTAGAGGTGCGTGGTGAGTATCAATGATCCAAATGGAACATTATTGACAAAATTCTCTGTGCTGGCATAGGCACTCGCCGGGTCATAATAGAAGAGTATGATCAGCCCTGTGAACACCTCGTACATGAATGCCGTAAGGACCATTGATCCTATCCAGTAAGATGAACCCCCTTTCTTTCTCATGTAATCTGGAACTTTTCTTGGCAGAAACTGTGGTTCATTCATTATCTTCGCAATCATGGAACCTTTTTTAGATCCGCTTTTCAACATATTTTTCACCTATTAAGACGTGGGAGTCCCAGTATTCTGTATTTTCGTCTGAGTGGTTGAAGGAAGTGGGTTGCCGCCGCTAAGGTCGTTGGTGTGACCGTATATCGTTGGTCCTACCATGTTTACGACTTTGTAAGTGTCGCTGGACGGATCATAACTCAAGACAGCATTAGGCAACGGCTCCAGTGTAGGTCCGGTGACGATACCAAAACCCTGATACGGATCGAAAGTGCTTCCGTGGCAGTTACAGTGTATCTTTCCCGGAAATGAACCAGAACCTGGCGGGTAGAAATGTATGATCGGTGGTTCGCAACCGAGGTGCTGACAGATTGCACTCGATGCAACCACAGATTTATACGGCCCAACACCAGGCGGGGATTGAAATGTTTTTCCGGATGCCGGGGATTTTACCGTCATGGATTTAACCTCTACATCCTTGTTGCTGCTGTCGCCCAGTCTGAGCAGGAAGTTCGGTTCTCCCTGGAGTGGATATTCAAAGGTAACGACTGAAGCGGAATTGACCTGTAAATCAGTTGTTTTAATGGGATTCCCGGAAGAATCCACCAGCGTCATGGTCGGAAAGCCTGAGGCAAGTGGTGTCGACTGCGGGATAACAGTCTGAACCATCCCCCGGAGTCCTCCCACAACGGCGGCCCCAATGGCAATAGTACCCATGAACTTGAGGAATGTCCTTCTCTCAGGATTTACGGACAAATCCTCTTTTTCCGGCGAGCTCATTAACATTCACCTGAATTTAAGATACCGTTACCTGTCCAGCCATCCAGCCTGCCGTAGCCATTGCGCCACCCCATCCATTTGTGGCACTGCCACACGGAACATAACATTGCCATGTATACGTACCGGTCTGGTTAATGTAGATATTTGCGTGAATTATCGAATCTCCAGGGCTTGGCAGATTCAGAATAACCTTCCCATTGGACAGTATGGTGAATGTGTGTGCCAAGTCGTAGCCTCCGGTGGAGTTACCTACCCATGGAACCTTTGAAATCAACATTCCCCCACTAACTGTAATGTTGTTGGAAACGTTGTTTGAAAGGCTCGAATTGATGTTTGTATTGTTGTAATAATACTCAACTCCCCCAACAGTTCCGGTTACATTGGCATAGTTGGTGATATTTGATGTGGTGTCCGCAAATATGTTGGCCTCAGTACCCTGTCCATCATAATCCACAATTGTTATGGAAATCAGTTTGTGAGATGGAAGATTTATGTTCGAAGCGGAGGCGAGACTGCCATTAGGTTCCAGAATGTAAAACGCCGGTTGAGTGCCGGTTGTGTTGTTGTAATAATTTTCCGATGTAACCACTAGTGTAAGAGAGGTCTGTTGAGGCAAAGCCGTTGAACTGGCACTGCTTACGGAGTGATAATAAATGGCTCCTATTCCAATTCCGCCAACTACAATAATCGCCGATATAATTGCATAAAAAAACTTTTCATTCATAGTACTTCTCCCCCATATTAATCATGTGCGATGGCATAAAAAGATTCCCATACGGGAAATTTATGCTCACTTCTACGACATACATAGGTAAATACCTTGAAAGCCAGACAGTTGAGAAATATAATAAGTTAAGTGAGTAAGGATGAGTATAGTAACACACTGTGGAACAATTCTACTCATATGAGGTATATGTATAGGGATTAAGGTAATGGATAGGACTTCTGACAAAACTATATAAAGGCGCTATAGAGTATCCTGATGTACCGGTTCAAGGTGTACAAAGAATGGCAAGAATAAATGTCAGTATGAAGAATGAGTTGCTCAAGAGTATCAATGAGGAATCTGAGAAATCCGGAAAAACCGTGAGTTCGCTTCTGAGTGAAGCTGCAGTCATTTATCTTGAAACAAAGAAGGTCTGGGTAAGAGCTGACGAAATTCTCAGTTCCTTAAAACTTTTGGGGATAATGAAGGAGATTAATTCTGTGCCCATTCCGGGAATCCTTCTCGACAACCTGATAAAAATAGCATTCAATAACTCAGAAGAGGAAGTGATTAAGCGATGGTACGAGAGAGGCCAGGTTATAGGAGACATTCTGAAGAAATACTCACACAACCTCAAGGATGTGGTAAACTTAATAACAGAATATAGCCCGCTACTTCCAATGGATATCTTTGAGGTCGAGATGCAGGGAGATGTGACTTCCATGGTTATTTCGGGGGCAGGATACAGCATCGAAGCCGCCAAATGCACTGCAGAGGGGCTCCGGGGCTTCCTGAAGTCCTATGGATATTCCACTGAAAAGATTGAATTCTCCGAAGGTTTTGTAAAGATAGTTGCTAAACCTACCGTAATTTCAAAGTAAATCATCCCCTATAGTAGTTCTCGAGTCGATCTCCGGAACCCGTGAATATATACATATGGCATCACAATAGTCTTAGACTCTGATCGATTCAAGCCATTCCTCCAGTTCCCTCGCAGGTAAAACCCCATTCGCTTCCAGTATCTTCACAAGCGCTCACAGGACAGACTTCCTTTCCGTGTCCTTCCGCATGATTGGCCCCTCCAACTGGATTGATATGTTTACAGGCTGCACAGCAAATCCCAACCGGGGTATTCCAGAGCAAGTTCTTGCTTATGCCCGGTGTTGTTCGTTTATAACCAATTGCTAGACCACTGTGAATACAGAAGCACTTCAATGAGGAGGCGGCTCAACACGATGATCGCAGGTCTGAAGCCACGTATAACGGATAGACTTAATGCGGCTTACCGTATATATGGCTGGATGGTTAAAACCAAGATAACAGTGTCGGTCGAAAAAGCAGTAGTAGACAACGCGAAGTTGGCCCTGTTAAAAAAGAGAAGAACACTCAGTGATTTCATTGAAAACTCACTTCATTCTCTTTCCACCTCAGAGATCCTTGATGATCTTTGTAAAGAGCTTAACCTCCATTGTGGATACGTAAGCGGAGAAGACGTTGAGAGGAACAGGCCGGATCTTGTTAGAAAAGCAGATTCAGAAACAGAAGTTAAGAAGATGAGACATGGACGAATCTCGCATCTATCTTGATACCAGCATACTGATCAAAAGGTACGTTAAGGAGGAGGGCAGTGATATAGCTGATTGGTACTTCCACATGGCCCAGCGCGGAGAGACGGTTATATGCCTGTCTGAGATCAATCTTGGCGAGGCAGCAGCAGTTTTTGACACATATTCCAGAAGAATGAGAATTGATGCAAATGTTCGACTCCAAACAATGCTGAGTGAATTGAAGGGGCTTGAAAGATCTTCGTCGGTTGAAATATATCCCGTAAGCAGTTATTTGATCCGGAAGGCCATCAAAACCGTGCTGGAGCAACACATATACATCATTGATGCTGTTCAGCTGGAAACGTGTATTGAGGCACATGGAGCTGTGTTCTGCTCTGCAGACAAGGAGCTTAACGCGACAGCCAAGAGAATTGGAATGGAGACTGTTCCATAGGGCACTATTCTCTTTTTTCCTTGCATTCCGCTGCGCTTATGTTCGGATGGAAACAATTGCTTGAGCTGCAATATAAACATAGATCTAAGGTTAGATCAGTCTTCGACTTTTTGCATCAATGAAGTGTTGCATACCCCAACCGGTCCATAAGCGTTCGATCCTGAACAAAGGCTCTTGAGTGAAAATAACAATGCCAAATACGTTGAGTTATGAATTGCGAGTGTTTATTGAAGTATCCCGGAAACATTCTTATCTCAACAATTCGTTGTAGTTCTATGCAACTTACCGTTTCAGAATTGAGAAAAATAGTCCAAAATTTCATGAAAGAACAATTTGAGGTTGAAAAATTTAGGATAAATTCTGCAATTCCAAATGAGACGAACAAAGTTTGGACGTTGCTTATTTCATACAATATAGAAATTAGTCAGTCAGCTGAACTTGGTGATCTGAAGTTAGAGCCTAGACTTAGTCTTGCTAAATCATGCTTTGTTATAGTTGATGATGAAAAAAAGCAAGTTTATTGGTGGTACGAAGCTTAAAGAGTTTAAGTAGAATGAGTATTATTACTGAAATCATAGAGATAGTTAGAACCAACGCTTCTAAAAAAGTTGAAGCACTTATTGATACTGGCGCTGAAGGCAACTATATAAGCGAAAGAAGTTCTAAGGAATTTGAAAGGATAGGAATATCAAGCCTTCGTGAAACATATGTGTCTATCGCCGGATCAAGAGAAAAAGAATTAAAGACTGCCTTCATATTTAAGGGAGTTAAAATGCTTAACGCAATGTTATCTGAACCGGGTTTATCATTCTTGATGGAATAGATTATGACGCAATAATTGGAGTGGAAGTATTACAAATAATGGGTTTATCAATTGATATGAGAGCGGACAAACTAAAGTGAATTTTGTTTTTCAGGTATTCCCTCAAAACATTAATCAAATCCCGACCGGTCTATTCTTCTGGAGTTTATCGTAATCATGAGAAATGAATCGAGATTGAGGATATTCTCAATGCTGTTTTTCACTTTCATCTGGAATGTATTGAACCTACTTAACAACTATAGACACATAAACCAATATATACCAATTATAGATTACCAATAGTGACGAAAACTGAAGTAACAACAATACAGCTAGACAAGTCTGTAGTTGAAGCTCTCAAGCGAGTGAAGAAATACCCTCGAGAAACATATAACGAAACAATACTCAATCTTATCAAGAATGAGGAGGAAACCCGAGAGATTGGCATTTTTGTGCAAAAAGCTCAAGAAGCCAAAATGAAAGAATTGTGGGAAGAAGGGGACTACTCTGGGTGGGAACGTGCCTGAGCCTGGGGACGTAATAATAACAAGAGTCAAATTCACGGACCGTGAAGATTCGAAAGTTCGGCCTGCTCTGATATTATTCGAAGAAATGGGTAATCTGGTGATAGCTGGAATCACAACGAACACCGGAATGAAAGGTATACCCATATCTTCAGGCGAAGGAGCAGCCCAAGACAGCGTGATCAAGCTAAATTACATTTTTACAGTCACGAACGAAGCAATTATCAAAACTGTTTTTCGACTAAGCAAGGAAAAAAAGCGAATGGTTTTAGAAGAACTAGTCAAGAGACTTGAAGCCCTTAAAACTTAGGGAGGTCTGCTTCTCTAATCTGGCTTTCTGAATCGCGAACTAACTGTTTGAATTTGAGCTACAACCGTTTTGTTTAAATCCCGACCGGTCCATAAATACTTAATCGAGAGTGGTAAAAAGTCATTCTAGAACGTTTTCGTTGGGGCTGAACCGCTATAGAACAAAACTTTATACTATAGTCCACTATCGACAAATGTGACGATTTCAACAATACAGATAAAAGAAGAGACTAAGAAGACGTTGCAGTCTATGAAACTACACCCAAGAGAGACCTATGAAGAGGTAATTGAGAGGCTGATTGAGGATTTGAGCGAACTTAATGAAGAGACAAAGGCTGAGATTGAAGAGGCCAGAAAGGAAATAGCGTCTGGAAAATTTGTCACACATGAGCAGTTGAAGAAGGATTTGGGCCTCTGATGGAGTATAAGATCGTCTGGTCCCTCAAGGTAGCCAAACAGATGGAAAAGCTCGACAGATCAATCGCCAAGAGGATATATGAAAAGGTCGATCAGTTGCATCAAAATCCAGAAAGATACGTTGAGAAACTTGTCAGATACCCGTATTACAGACTTAGAGTTGGCGACTTCAGGTTGATTCTTGATATCCAGAGTCAGATGTTAATTGTCCTCATCTTAAAAGTTGGTCACAGGAGCAACATCTATGAAAGATGAAATACGACTGAAAAGTGTTCGCTTAAAATCTTAAACGAATCCCGACCGGTACATTTTTTCAGTACTTTCAACCCTTTAAGAATTAATAGTTGAAATTGTGCTTAGGTGGTAGTATACGTCATGCATAACTGTAGATAATGGTTATATATGACCATAAGATTTAGGCATCATGACTCAGACTACCATACAGGTTTCGACAGAAACAAGAGAGAAACTGAAGAAACTTGGAAGGAAAGGGCAAACTTATGAAGAAGTTATAGAGAACCTCATAGAGATCAGCAAGAAGGCTATGTTTTTCGATGAACTTGACAGAATAGCCGACACAGAGGAATTTACCCCTCTTGACGACCTATAAAATTCTCGTTTCAAGTTCTGCTTCCAAAGAATTCAAAGCTCTGCAGAAGAAGGAGCAGGAGAGAATAAGGGAGAAGCTGAAAGAGCTAGCAGAAGACCCTCACAACAAACCTAACAGGCTCGATACAAAGAAACTTTCTGGGGATAGACACTCATATTTTAGATTAAGGGTTGGAAATTACCGAGTTATCTATTACCTCGAAGAAGAAACGATAAGAGTTGTAAGAATTGCAATAAGATCTGATGCATATTCATGGTTAGATTGACATTCCGGAAATTGAATCATCATTGGTATTCCCTTAAAACTTAAAATGCCTATAATCTTATCCAATTAATTTCTCTCAAACCTGGAATCTGAAAATAATAATTGCAGTTTTCATTTTTTCCTTATATACTACCGCAGCAAATTTAGAAATATATTATTACTCAAATACTCCTTCACTTCATTGACTGATCGAGGAGTGCAAAAAGTTTACCCGATTTTCCTAAGTTTGGGCTTTTCGGGTAAACTTTTGTAATTGACCTTATCCGATTTTATCTAAATGGTTACCATCGTCTTTTGCTCTTCGAGTGAAGATATGCACCAGCAGCAATCCCAGCGATTAATAGTGCTGTTAAAGTGAGTCCAACAACAGAAATCAACGCTCCGATGAATTGAGCCCATATTCCGGCGAAGTATTGTGATAGGATTTGTTGAGGCGGAGTATATGGATTCGCAAAGTGCTCGTACACTAACCAAAACACGCCTCCGAAAATGAGAAGTCCTATAATCCAACCTCCGATGCCTATGCCACTATTTCTTCTCGCCATGGTTATCCTCTTGCAAGTCCTTACATCTTGCACGAGTGTTTCCATAAAAATATTCTCATACTTCTGCACGGCATCAAAAAAATTACTGCTTTGCTTGTTCTTCCTTGTTCACTGGCGCTATAATGCTATCCAGATACTTCCTGAATGTGTCGCTGAAGTTGATGGTTTCCTGTGTGCCTTTATGAAGTCGCTCTGCTCCTGACTTATGGTGAACGAAAACGTTTTTTCACTCGTTCCCTGTGCATTACCTCTGTACACAATTTCAGGCTTCGTCTCAATAGCTGGCTGTTCCTTTCCCACATTGGCTTGTTCCTGCTTTGCCATAATTCTACATTAGGATATTTAGTTTGGCAAAAATATCATGGAGATTTTGTTTCCCTTGAATTAATAACTTTCTCGACACATATATCGCGCAGTGTGAGTTTCACTCAGAATTAGCTTTCTTTATATCGTTCTATCTGACGTTTTTATGGTGATGTATAAAGACCTGCCACGTCCAGCATCTTCATAGTCAATGAACCCGTCTCTTTTCAGAGCCCATAAAATGTAACTTATATTTTTCACACCAGTTGCTCTTTTGATAGCCCCAGCCCTTACTTTATCGTCGACTTTGAAATTTGAAAGATACTCCTTAACCTTCTGGATGCCAATGCCCTTTCTATTGCCCTTTCTATTTGTTTCTCTGATTGTTTTTGTTTCTTTCTTCATGACCTGAATAGCGACGGGTGTGCCACCTACAGTTTCAGATTACTGGTAGCCTGTATGTAAAAATGTTATGCTTACCGGGATTTCTCATCAAACAGTTTGGGAAAACCTATCTTCCTCAGTATTTCAGTGGAGGCAGGCATGAGGTTGAGATACCATATCCTGTGCTCTTTCCCGAACCTGATCTCCATCCGCTCAACCCTTGACAGTGAATCAAGAAGCTTCTGCGATGTTTCCCAGGGATCCCTGTCACCGCTCTCCCTCAGGAAATATACGAGAGCAGCGATGAGTCTGTACGCGGTGACCATGACGAATACATATGCCCTGACTCTCCTCTCCAGCCTGTGCCTCACAGGAACGATCTCCTCCTGTGTCTTCATTGTGCGGAATACCTTCTCAACGAAATCCTTCTCCAGGTACATGTTGACAATCTCCGATGCGGATAACGATGGATCTGTACACAATATTGCAGATTTGCCGTCCAGCTTCTCCGAGGCGTTTATCGCCTGCGAATGATATCTCCATTCAATCCGTTTTCCGCCTTTCCTGTTTATCCTGGCCATTACATACTGTTTCCATTCACCGATAATGCGGGATATTTCCGCATGTATCTTCGATTCGTCCCAGTCCATGCATCTCCCTGACAGATCGTCGATCTCTTTCCCTATCCTTGCAAGTTCAGAATTCCGTTCCTCCCGATCATTGAGCGATTTGAGGGGATTCACATATACTGCCACGCTTCTCTTCTTTCCGTACAGATTTCCCTGAACAAGTGCTGCATAAACGTTGGCTATCTTCGTTCTCCGCACAAGGTTCTGCGGTTTCTCCAATATCTCCGTGTCCATGATGATCTTTCTGGCCTGCTTCACGCTCCTGGGTATTCCCGAGATCAGGCTCCATCCTGCCAGTTCAACCTCCTCCACGTTCTTCGCCGATATGTTCCCGCGATCCCATATTATGGTGCCGGGTGAATTATCATCCCTCGGTCCGGGAAGAGCCGCAAGGAGGTTCCTCACAGTCGTCGATCCTGATCTCGAACCCCCGAATACCGCATGGTATTCGGGCTGGTAGTCCTCCTTCGATGCCATCAGGGCGATGCTGATCTGCCTCCTGTTGAGGTGGCCGGGATTGTAGCCGAATTCGGCGAGAGGGCATGAAGTGCCGAAGAATAATACCGTGGTGAGATCATATGCGACATGATCCTTTTTCTTCAGTGGATGTTTCCTCCGCCATTCCATGAATATCTCCCTGTCCATCTCCCCGCTGAGATCCTTCAGCTCCTGCGTCGTACCATCGTCGAAGCATATGTTGTCAAGGGAGTCCAGGAACAGATCCTTGGACCACTTCTCTTCGACGATGCCTGTCAATCTGGGAATGTCCGTTGTCTTTACCCATGATTCGAGCTGAGTTGCACTCTCGGGATCGATGACACGGTTGATCGCCCATGCTGTCAGCACTTTCCCAGGAGATATGGATGATTTTCCGGGGCTCATTCTGTCAATTATACCGGGAATGTTGAGATCCTGTGCAAGCGCCCAGAGAAGATCGACGTCGCCGGCCCTTGTGGAACCCGTTGGTTTAACCTTGTCCAGTGTTTTCACGGGCGGCCTGATCGTGTTATCAACCTCTTCGACGCCAAGGTACCTGATGAACTGGCTCTTAACCTTTCCGTCCACCCTTGTGTTCCTGTATTCGGCACGGTATACGCGGTTGCCCCGCTTATGCCTCTTTATTGCCATTATAGGTGTAATAACACCTACACACTTAAAAACTTATTCATTCAAAAACCAAGGAAAATGCAATGTTACGGTTCAAATTCAAAATTGTAGGTGGCAGATGATGGCGCTGTTCAGGTCATGACTTTTTCAAATAGTTGCCTGAGTATCAACATCCCGTTCTCGTCAAACATCTTATTCATAACTTCACTTCCATTTCAATATATACAAAAGCACGCTGTCCTTTCTTTCCCTTCATTGTTGGAGCGTATGTCAAATAGCCTTCACGCACAAGCTTTCTCAGATTTTGCCTTATAATTTCACGCCTGTCGACCTGTAATGACGACATAATCTCATCCACAGCTATCGTTTCTCCGACTCCATAAGAAGGTAGGTAGCTCCCGATTTTCTGATACATCTGATGTTTCATATCTCTCCACTGTCCACTTTGACCTCTTTTCCTGGAATTATCCGCTTACATCTCTTGCAGTAGTGGCCCACATTCACATTCCTAATACCAACTGCTACCAATGGCATCAACTTCTTGTGACACTGCTTACAATTCGTCATTTAAAACGCCTTCGGATAAGGATCGTCAACTTCTGATTGAACTTCGGAAATAGTTTCCCAGTAATCCGCTTGTGCTTTTTCTATAGCTTTCTCGTATATTCTAAATGCGATTCTCTTTGCTTTTTCATAAGCTTTTAATGTCGGTTCGACAGCACTGCTGTAAGCTTCTTCTGCTTCAATTAGAGCTTCTTTGTAGCTTTTCCAAATTTTTGCTATTTCTTCTTCCATTTTATCCACTTCCTGACACATTATATTGGACATGGTGCTTACCTGCCTTGTTTCGCTTAGTTTATAGGTCATTATCTCAGACTCCACCAAGGACTATTGGCGTGATTATGATATATGAGATAATCAACCAAAATGCGAACATAATGATCATGGACTTGTATCCGAGCACGAGACGATGAAGGATCAGTGTGATAGCGATTGCAATGAATATGGGAAACGCCAACATGATGGCTGTTAACTGTGTGTAAAGTGTCGTATTCTGCCCAATTGTATAATCCCGCATTACCTTCAGAATAATCAGAATGATTCCAAGCATCGTTAGAATCAAAGTACCAAACACCCTCGGATTAAACCGTGTCATAACAGTGCCAAGCATTTCAAATCTTCTCCAGATAGATTTTTATGAACTTGTCCCAGTCAAACTGTATGGAAGTCTTGTAAGCCAATGGATCTGTTTCTTTGAAGGCCCTCTTTATGCGAGATAAACGATCTCTGATAATGGCCAACTCTTTCATCAGATCGGCAACTTCCATCTTACTTAGTCCCTGTGAACGGTATGTTTTCTCACGGTCTGTGCCTTTATCTTCTGTCCAAACCTGTGGCTCGTGAATATATCCACCAAACAGATTTGCCCTTTCTACCTGTTCAGGTAGCCATTTTATATCCCTGCATCTCGGGCAAACACGCAAGATTGGAGTAGTGTGCTTTACGTGCTGATCATCTGTCCATTGGACTGTTGCAGTGTGCATCAAGACTTTCTTGCCTTCATAACTGCATCTGCGACAATATTTTCCGAGCTTCTCTTCTTCTTGCCTGATGTCCTTTTGAAGAACCTCTAAAGCTTCACTATATCCCATTTTAAAAATTTATTCTCGACCACATATTTAAGACTATATAATCTGAAATCTCTACCTGAAAACCACGCAAGATTACCTGATAGTCTTGACTTTTAACGTGAAATTCACAACAGGTCTATTGTAAATTCAGATCGTGGTTTTAAAGGCAAATTAAGTAGTTGGAAACGTCTTTGTAAGAATGACACTTCAAGAAATGTATAATTTGGTGTGTAAAGCGTTTGAGATAATGGGGGCAATTCAAAAGAGAATGGGATATAAACAAAAAAATAAAAGACGATAAGAACTAACTTCAGACAAGCATGGGGCCATTCAACATCTTTGGAAGTCTGAATATAAAACTAAGTGACCGATTTTCAAAGAAAGTGGCAGATGCTATTGGGATCTATTTTCTAACTTGGCTGATACTGCAAATACTCTTTTGGGTGATTTTGGGAATATTCGATTTCTTTCAAGAAATCAATTTCGCTGGTACGGTATCTTGGGACCAGTATAGTGGCTCAATTCCACCATCATCTGCCGGGATTCTTAATCTGACTCCGCTGTTAAATGGTTTCACTTTGTTCAATTATTTCCCTTATTGGCTGAGAATAATTATTCTAATTTTTGTCACCATAGGGATCATCAATATCCCCATTAGTATACTGGCATTCTTTTCTATTTCAGACACTGGTGCAGGAGTTGATACTTATTCAAGAGAAAGATTAACAATTAATTGTATTGAATGTAAAAATGAAATAAAACCTCCGGGAGAATGGCTTGATGGTGAAATTGATGTAAGATGCAGGAAATGTGAAGCACTTATGACTTTAACAATAGAAAATGGTAGATTCAAGAAATTGGCCCTTAAACAAGCAACAAAATATCGGTATAATTAAGATTCGTACATCCACTTTGCACTTTTAGGTAATGAGTAGCACTTCAACATTCGGCGTTTTCGTATCCCAGATAATGGCACTTTCCTTTCAGTTTTGCTCCAGAAGTTGCTTCCCTGTTAATATCACTTCTTAGGTCGGACAATGTCTTTAGTATTTCATTTTCCACTTCACAGAGTTTTTCCGCTTTTTTCATGAATTCTTTATCAGAAACAATATTTTCTATCTCGATCAGTATTTCAGTTTTTCCAACCAATCTGGACGATAAACTATCGAGTCCCGTTGACGCTGGATCCGCCTCTAACAATCTCAACAAAGCAACCTTCGTGGACACTGCTGTTAGGTCATCTTTTTCCCCCACACCAAAAACCCCACTTCGGTCAACTTCTTTATTTACAAAGTCAGAAACGGTTTGTTTGATTTTTGTGTAAATATCTATGACTAACCTCCACCGTTTTTTCACATGAATTGGCATTTTCTCTTTAATATATGACTCTACTTCTTCAATTTCCTCGTATAACTTACTGTTATGGCATTTAAAATCAGAGTACAAGTCGCTATCAAACCATTCATTTTCATCTGGTATATCATTTATCGAAATTGTTTGTGGCGTTATCTTAAAATCAAATATACCACGAATATAGCGTTGTAAAATTTCTTCCGATGGCAAGCTTAGTATTCCTTCAGTAAGATATATGCGAACCTGGTTTCGAATGAAATAATTTATTCCATGAATAAGGGGTTTCAACACATTTTCTTTGATAGATTTCTTATGTTCTTCTCGTTGGTTTGACTTCTTACTGAAATGACTGTGGATAATCGGGGCCACATATACTCCAGAGGCCGAAATTATGGAAATCACTAATGCTATAATGGATAGGAGTTCTGAGTATACCATACAGGTTTTATGCTATGAGATATAAATTAAAATTCTTTCGCAACACTTAATGCAATTAAACAATTCAAAGCTTCGGATTACACAAAGAGTTCTGAATTGAGGCTGTGGGCGGACGGCCACTCTTTCCTTTCCTCGGATATGAATAGCCAAAGTTGTCTATAAAATTAACTCAGTTCGGAGATACTGAATAGAGGAAAAAATTTAAATCACAATTTATAAAGACATAAAAGAGGCCGAAATTTCTATGAAGGTTTTTGTGAGCTACAATCACACTGATAAGGCAATTGCAATAAAAATTGCTACAGTTCTGAAAGCCTATGGGATGCAAGTATGGTTTGATGAGTGGAACATAGTATTAGGTGACTCAGTAGAGGGCGCGATAGATGAGGGATTGAAAGCAACTCACTTCGTGTTCTTAATATCTAAAAATACTAATTCTTCAAGATATCAAAGGAGAGAATTACTATCTTCTTTGTCTGGATATATTAGCGCCGGTACTCCAAAGATAATACCTGTTTTACTTGATGAAACTACAGTTCCAACCATTATCCAAGACCTAAGACATCATCGTTATGAAGGCGGAACCGAAAATGACTGGAAAACCATTGTTTGGTCTATTACTGGGGTTTTAATTAAAAATACAATGAGAAGGGCTATAATCGACCTTTACAAAGAGACTGTTTATGTTGAAGAAAACACCGATTCCGGTGCATGGTATCCTTTTGGCTACAAAGTTTGTCCATCTTGTGGTTCACCTGAATTAGCAGGCAACTCATTTTTCTATGACGAAAATGTTTACATTGAAATCAAGTGTAAGAGTTGTGGTTGGAGTGAAGTTTCAGAATAATTTTCATTTATAGAAGGTAAATAAGTATTTTCTGATTCTTAGAAACACTCATCGGACGCACTACAGGTCATGGTGTTTGGCAGCAGCAAGGCATGAGAATGATTCTCGGTATCTATATATTATATAGGGCCAAAATGAAGAGAAATACCCTAAAACATTGGATTTGCCTTTACTGAATTTCAGTAACTGTTTTTCATTCATCCTTTATATGCTTTATGGTTTAGGCTGGCTGTAAATCTACACGGTTCTGACAAAACTTTCATTATAATCCCTAAACCAATCTCCAAAGGTTACCAGTTTGCTCTTTATTATGCTTGCCGGGCTAGTGTTCGAACAAGTTCGGTGCGATCCTTTGTATCTTCGTTATTTCCAAAAGCAGCAGTCCCCTCCTTACCGATCTCGAGTCATCCTTGTTGCCAACCCTTGCAGGTAAGTACTGATTGTGGCATGAATGTCATTTATTCTATCAAGTATCTCGTTTTCAGTAAATCCTAAGGCTTTAGCAACCAAAGCATCCAAATTCACTCTAAGGTCAGTAGGCCCCATATACTGCGCAATTAAAGGGTCCCAAAGATCACTTGCATGATCATTGAAGAATTTGAGCATTTCACCCCTGATCTCACTGTCCAGTCTTTCGAAGTTCAAAACTGGGGCATTCATTAGTACATTTTTTCTCCATTGCATTACTGTTCCACGTTTCTCTGTTCGATGATTAAGCAAGTAGATCAAATGAAAGCAAGAGTTAAACCATAGAGTAAGTATTTTCGCATTGTCTTCTGTTTTAACCTCAAGAGACCACAGACTCCACGTTGGGACTATTTCATCCGCACTATATATGGCGAGTAATGAAGTTCCAGGTGCGCCTAAGTCGACATTGCCATAACCGGCCAAAACTATAGAGCCTATTCTTGTAGAAATATGGTTTCTTCGGAGTACCAAAAGCCGTTCTACATTATTTTCATTCCAGAATTCAGTGTCCTTCTCAAATCTTCTGATAACAACGTAATCAAAGGGTAAATCTGGGCTCTTAAGAGTTCTATGACCGGAAATTGTTCTGGTTGAGGCCATCAAACATCCAGTTGGAACTGTGATAACTTTAAGATCACCCTTCTTTCTAATCCTGACATTCCTAGAATTGGCTCGAACTATTTGCCATTCTGGTTGCCTAGTGCGTGCATCTCTCTCTCTCGGGATATTAGAGTATTCTTTGGATTAACGATTTTGTTCGTGCTTTCCACTCGAATCCCCTGTATTAGCCTTGCCCCCTTTGGAATTCGGCTCAATGCGACAATTGGTGCGTTATCGGGGAAGTCCAGCAACGAAACATCGATTTCAACACCGGGAAGAAATGGTAACCAGTCTTGAGCTTTCAAATCTGACTGTTTCACTCTATTGACTAGTATTTGTGGTCCCTCCACGCCAGATCTCAGCGTTTCAGCCACCATCTTGACGTTTTCTAAGTTGAGTTGCATGTTTAACATTGCAAAAGTACAATTCTGTGATAAGTTCTTAGACTTAGTTGCGACCAATAGTACGTCTGGCCAAGATGCATCTTCACTGAATGCCGTTCGAAATGAACTTCCAACAACAAATTCCAATTTATATTGATCCCGCAAGAGTTGCCTCAACTTTTCAGAACTGGCATGTCTAAGTATGCTGGAGGGTACTACGAGAGCAATTCTCCCACCTTCAGTAAGGAATTGGTTGGCTTGTAATACAAAGTAGCCCCAATAGCCAATTTCGTTGCTAAGGTATTTTAACTGAGAACTGAAAAGTGAATTTAGATGTGCTCTTAGCTTACTTGAGATCTGTTGCTTTTTTGAGAAAGGTGGATTCATTACAATTACATCTGGTTTATAAAGTTCGAACTGTGTTCCAATTCCATCTGTTGATATGGCTCCTTTGTTAGTCTCATCCGATGCCTTTGGAACAGTCTGAAATTGTGATAATTTCTTCTGAGGGCTAACTGCGTGTCTCTCCAAAGACTTTATGATTTCAAACGGTTTCTTTTCTAGGCTGTCATCTATTGCAACTCTGACTTTATCTGTCCAGTTGCTCGGATTCATTAGAGCAAGTTGAACGACAGCTAGATGAGCTGCAAATGGCATTATATCTATGCCGGTGATTTCTTCTTTCAGGTAAGTAGCATGTCTGCTCTGAGCGTCTGCACGGGAATCGCTTTGAGCCTTTGATTCATATGCAGCCACTAACAATGTACCCGATCTACAGGCGAAATCAGCTACTCTATCTTCCCCTCTTATTCCTGCGAGGTTGACAAGCAAACGTGCTGCTGCTTGGTTTGTATAATAAGCAGCAACTGGGTGCCTAACATTTTGAGGTATTAACTCATGAAAAAGCGAGCCAAGAAGGTCTCTCGTAAATTGCTCTGGTTCAAGACCAGATGTTACTTTAATGATGCTACGAATAAACTGAAAGGCGCTTACCGGAAACAAATCAATTACGTTGGTCTGGAAAATTGCATTGTAATCGTCTAACATAACGCGATCAAACAGACTTTTAAGGTCATCGGGTGATCTTATAGTGTTTGAGTCCAGTTGAGCATATCCTAGCTCGGCATGACTCGCCAGTATTCGATAGACTTTTTCTAAAAACCCGGGTCAATCCTGGAAGCCTCTCTAAATCTGATGTACATCGAGCCCTGTATTTTTCAGTGTGAATTGCCATTATTGATGTCGAAACCTTTATTCATGCCTGTTTCATGTGTATTTATAATGAGCTCATTGCGTGATTTCAGCATTCCCGAAGCGTATAAACAGATCAGAAGCATGGACACACTTGCCAGTCTCGAACCAATGGTAGACTGGAACTCCCTGGGATCCATGGTGTCTTCTCTCTTCAAAAACAACACAGAGAAGGGTGGAAGGCCGAACTTCGACGAGATCACCATGATCAAGACATTATTCATACAGGAACTTTACGGCCTCA
>JAMDDH010000006.1 GCA_023488885.1 Thermoplasmatota archaeon
TTAATACTAATATTCAATTGAATGAGAGTTTGTCGCCTGGGGGATACGAAGCATATTTTGCTTTTAATCCTGCAAAGACTTCCACGATCTCATTATCTGTAACAAAGGCAATTATAGCGTTTTACGTTAACTCCTAGATAGTATCCCGAATTTTGTGTGAAGAAGAGAATGGGAACTTGATCCTAGATCATGGAAGCGAGAAAACTTTCATGAAAACCTTAACTCAGCAATCTTTTAGGGAATATATTGATTCCAAGCATCTTGTCTATCTTTTTAACACTTGAGGGTATTTCGCTCGGCGTTTCCCTGCTTCCCCTGACTGTCCTGTACACCTTTGAGAACTTCATCAGATTCTTTGTGAAATGAGGGGAAAAGACGGGGATTGGACTGGCGTTTCTGCCCTGCTGGCAGAGGATTTTATTGGACGCCCTGGAGCCAGAATATATGAGAAATTACAGAAAGCCTGTGAAAAGGTCGGCGTCTGGCCCTCAATTCGAAGTCTAATTCTGCGTTATCTGGAGACTTGAGTGATTCCGGATAAAAGCAGACAGAGGTCTGAAGAACTAGGGAATAATGTATGGCCCCTCCCAGATACCGAACCCAAATCGATACACAACACATCCTCGAGGCACTTTCCTTTGACGGATGTGCTAATTGACGTAACTATCTGCGAAAAGTTACCCTCGGAGGTTGTGCGATGGTACGATTATGCACTGAAAAACCAGTCTAAGAACGACATTCCCTGACATTACAGAACATTGAATTAGGTCAGGATGGCTAAGGCCATATTAGTGAAATTTCCAGACAGAGCAATAGCTATATTGAAAAAACTTGCCGAGGACGAGATTAAGCTCACAAAACCCAGAGCTTATGAGTAGGCTGCCGTGTATTTGGCAGATATCAGAAATACATTGCAAGGAGAGGAAAGAATAGATGAATGGAACAGGTACATTGCAGAAGTAAGGTTAACTCACTCAGGGAAAACACGTTTCCTGGAAACACTGGACAACTTTAGCGGAAAACGAATAATTGACTCGTAGATAATGTTTAAGATTTTGATCCCTGAAATTGAACTCTTAGAAAATCCTCAACCGGTGCTCTTAATTCGAGAGGAACCAGCGATACTTTGTATTGTCTCCCCCTCTCCGGAAGTTTTCCCACTACAAGGAACCCGTGCAATCGCAGAACGCCGATATCAGATTCTGGAGGATCTTCATTCCACCAGAGACTTATCTCTGATGAGAATTGTTTTGTCAGTTGACCATATTTCAGGATCCAACCACTCCTGTAAAGCATTTCCAGGATAGCAATCTGCTCCCTTGTAAATTTCTCCCTGAGAAGAGTATCCGCGTATCCATTTTCGAGCTTGGAAACAAGAGTCCGGATCTTGTCCCGTTTATTCCTGACCTGCTTTATGCTGATACCGGATGCTGAACACATTCCGTCAACCCATTGGGACGGGTATTTGTTCAGCGCTGACGAGAGCGTTGTCTTAAAGTTTAGCGATATGGACTCAAATTTCCTGATCTGATCGTTCTCGTATCGCTCCATAATCACACCGGGATCAAAGATGAATCCCAGTTGCTTGGCGATTTCTTCACTGGTAGGCTCCCTGGTCAGAATCCCGTCAAAAATGAAGTACTTGCCCCACCATGGATGAATTTTTCCTTTTATTACGCCTCCAGTGAGAAACATCTTTTTCGCCCCGGGCGACGGAGGAATCTTGGAAACAGCAAGATATCTTGTCCCGGATTCCAGATGATCGATGAGTACATAAGGATAAAATGTTGCGTCGAGGGTCCTGAAGGATCCCCTGATCATTTTCTTCGAAAGAAGTAAACGCTTTGCAGCCTCAGGATCTTTTGGGGAAACGTATTTCTCTGCAAATTCTTCCAGAACAGTACGACCCTTAGAAGGCAGGATCATTTCGGTGATGAACCATAGGTAGACCTGCTTGTAGTACAATTCATCGGGAAGATCCGTATTGTCCGGGCATTTGTCCGCATACCGCCTGCATTCCTCGTCATAGTATTTCTGTGCATACTCAAATAGAGCCTGGGAATAGTCGATGTCCTTCTGTATCATTGCCCTGATCATTGGTAAGTTCGAAATGTCTTCCTGAGTTATGGAACTCGAAGTAGATTCTCTGATGTCCGGTTTTCTTCTATCGCTCAAGATGTATTCCTTCCAATTTGTGATTCACAGATTCGAATTTATTCAATTATTCCTTCTGTGACACAGCATGTAGCATAGTATTTCAAACCTTAATTATAAACCTTCCAGTAGGTATCATCTCTACCGCTCTTCAGTGTCATGAATGGCTCAGTACACAATCTCTTCAAGAAAATGCTCCTCATGCTTGTCTGCATATCCACAGTCCTCACAGAGGTATTCGGGTTCAGAGCGGTGTTCGCTGGAGCAATCAAGACAGATCTGGGTTGCGACATTCTTCTTACCGGACGCAGCACATTCCACACAATATTTGTACGTTGGGTGGTTTTGTGATACGATAAGGGGATATCTGGCAGCCGGATCTGCATTTTTCGATATACTCTCAAGAGTGACATAGTGATGGATTTCGGAGCCGAAGTCATATACATATCCTATTCTGTCACCCTCCTGTAACCCTATAGAGGCTACCGGTATCTTCGCTCCTTCGCCTTCTCCGTCCGGATTGATTTCACCATAGCCTGATCGGTACCAGGTCTTTCCAGAATAAAATTCTCCGAGGTGATCCCATAGGTCATGGTTAAAGGCAATTCGTATTATCCTATCTAGGTCTGCAAGTGTCTGGTCTCCCCTGATTTCTATGCGACGCCAGATGCGTCTTCTGCCCTTCAGTGCAACCTTAAACCGGTATATTTCAGTAATTCTGCTTCTCATAATGACACCATCCTGAATCCAGTACAAATTAGGAGTAAGGACATCATTTGTTCCTTCTCCTGAACAGTTTTCCAAAGATTCCCGGATCCGCATTCTTCTCCAAATCCAACCACTTCCGAAAGTCCTCTGGGCTCTCTATTATAATTGTATTCCCCACTATACGATGTTTTGCATGTTTGATGGCATCAGCATAGTGTTCCACATCGGATCGGTTAAATCCCTCTAGAAAAGTTAACTCCAGCGAATCATTCTTTTCCACGATACTGACTTTTCCAAGATCTATGAGTTCCCGCCATTTTAGCCTGTCGGGATCGTAAATTGATTCCACCGGCACTTTTGGAAAATATTCCGGTACCTGTCTGCCAGCGTAATCATATAACCTCAGCACTGTTCTTCTCCCATGTTCAAGTTCATCGTCGGATATATCTTCGCTAAAATATGTGAAATAGAATGAAGCAAACGCAGAAAAAATGTTATTCTGCTGATTGAAAATCTCGTTGAGCTTTTCCCTAGCCTTCATCGAAGGCTCAAAATGAACATCGAAATTAAGTGCCTTGACACGCGTCTGGTGCCACTCTTTGGTAGACTTGGCGTTTGAAGAGACTATAATTGTCGGGAAGATGCTCTGGCCATTCCACCAGGTTTCCCAGTAACTCTTGATAGTAGTTTCCATATCAGAAGAGTTCAGCCTCTGAGGAGGTACGTCGTCAAAAACGAGCGGGAAATTCGTGCCCAGGCCTGCTGCCGTGAGAATATTCTGTTTCTTGAAATTTGATTTGTCGATTGGATTGATATCTTTTCCAGTCAGGAGTTTCAGCGCGTATTTTATGAAAGTCGTCTTTCCGTTGCTTGATCCTCCTGATATGAAAAGGAATCTCGGACCTCTTTCATCAACCCTCCCCACCTTAGCTCTCTTTATTCTCATATACTGGTTCAGGAAAGGTGACGACAGGAAGTATATCAGTCCTTCATATACGCTCATCTTGGTCAAGTTGTTGATTGTCCTGTTCCTTGTTTTGCCCATGTCGATAGATTTGATATATTCCTCAATATTGGCCAGACATGTGTTCACCTCCTCACTAGGAGGTGTGGTGTCACCAACTGTGATTTTTTCAGCCTTGACATTGAAGACAATTCTGTGATTTTCAAAATCCACTCGCATTATTGGTACAAGCAGATTTTCGCTGTTGAGGAAATCTTTTTTCAGGAAGACTATTTGAGATGATTCTATTTCGTGTTTTACAGGCCGGAGGAACTGTTCTATAGGTTTTCGTTTTGATGGTTCTGCAGGCAGCATCATCCTGTATACCGGTTCACCGATGTCACCGACCAAGACCTCTGTGGCCATCTGCGTGAGCATGGGAATTATCCCAATCTCCTGTGGCTCAGCATTTCTTCCAAGCCAGTTATTGAGCACTCTTTCCCTGTCTTCATTTCCTGCTTCTTTGAGCATATTCTGGAGATCCTGCATGAATAGAGAGCAATATTTCTTGTGCAGATCGTAATCTGCATTGAATCTCTCAATAAGGAACTTGTCAGATCCGGGATCCAGATCCCACTTCCAGAGATAGTTTACCTGTTTCCCTTTCCTCG
>JAMDDH010000009.1 GCA_023488885.1 Thermoplasmatota archaeon
AGTTCAAAAGATGTTGTAAATACCGGAACGCAACTCAAAAGAGCGATTGGATTCTGGCAACTTGTGATGATTGGTCTGGGTGGCGTTATTGGGTCAGGTTGGTTATTAGGTGCAATGTATGCAGCAAAAGCTGCTGGACCCGCTTCCATTATATCATGGATAATCGGCGGTCTTTTTTTCCTTGTGATCGCACTTATTTTTGCGGAACTCGGAATGGTCAAATCCGAGGCGGGAGCCCTCGTCAGATATCCATTTTATAGCAACGGTGCCTTCCTCGCCGCAATGGTAGGCTGGGGAATATGGGCTGGACACCTTACGAATCCGCCACTTGAGGCTACTGCAGTTACGCAATATATTTCATCAGTAATTCCCGGCCTATATGCCGGCAATGTATTGAGCGGTTTTGGTGTTCTTACGGCGATGGGCTTCATGGCACTTTTCGTGCTTGTTAACTATTTTGGGGTTAAACTGTTCGCCATTACCAATCAGTGGGTCACCACAATAAAATTCATAGTTCCCATAATAACTATCATAGCACTTTTTTCTACTGGCCTGCAGGGAGGAAACAACTTCTCCAACGCCAGTTATGGTGGGTTTGCCCCTTACGGCTACGCACCCGCACTTGGTGCTATCGCTACAGCAGGTCTGGTATTTGCATATACGGGTTTCAGGAACATATTGAATATGTCGGGTGAAACCAAAAACCCAAAGAAAACAATCCCTAGAGCCCTCATTACCGTAATATTGATCTCAATGGCGCTATACATACTACTGGAGGTTGCTTTCATAGGGGCTCTTCCGGGTGGAAACCTCATACATGGCTGGCATGGAATAAATCTCACATCACCTTTCGCACAGCTTGCGCTGGCAATAAACTTCAGCTGGCTATACACAATAATACTTGCAGATTCGGTATATTCGCCCGCAGGATCAAGCCTTGTATACACTGCAGGTAACGCGAGAATGGTTCATGCCCTGTCTAACAACAGGTTCCTTCCCAAGTTCATCGGTAAAATCGATTCAAAATGGGCCATACCACGGAGAGCACTGATTTTGAACTACTTCCTTGGACTGCTTTTACTCATTCCACTGAAAAGCTGGATAGCCATAATCTCACTTCTGGGTACCATGGGTGTTTACACGCTTTCATATGCGGCCGTGCCTCTTCTCGTGTTCAGGAAGTCAGGAATAACTCAGGATGACAGTAAACTAAAGGCAATGGAAATACTTGCCCCCATAGGATTCGTCCTGGGAACACTGATAATTTACTGGGCAGGTTTTCCGCATCTTTACCTCGGGTCAATAATCATGCTGATTGGGGTATTCTATTACCTGATAACCTTTGCGTTCAGAAAGGAGAAACCAAAACACTTCAGGGAAGGAATCTGGTTTGCAGTTTATATAGTGTTTGTCCTTGGTTTCTCATATATCGGTAGCTTCCACGGACTCGGAATTGTACCTTCTCCATACGATTCTATAGTGGTTGCAATAGTTTCACTTGGCATAATGTACTGGGGAGTAAAAAGTGGAATCTCATATGTCAAGGCAAACGACATAAAGGAACTCATGAATCTTGAGCCCATGCCATTGCTAGATTAACCCGAACACTTTTTTTAACCAGAATTTTTTATTTTTTTCTTCTTTTATATATGTAAAATAAGTGAAGCTGTCAACTCTTTAATTGAAAATCTCACAAATTTCCACTCCGCGCCGAAATCATGAAATACTTTTATGATAAGAGAAAAGCTAATGTCCACTTAATATATGTAAGGTTCCACGCCGGGGTAGCCTAGCCCGGTAAGGCGATAGATTCGAGATCTATTGCTCTTGTAGCTCGGGAGTTCGAATCTCCCCCCCGGCGCTGATTTTATGGTATCTAATCACTAATAATCAGGAATTTTCGTTCATCTGTATTTAAGGATAAAATGGAAAATTGAACGAATTGTAAGCATTAATTTATATACTGCGTAATTTTTTTCATTGATGCAAGGTAAGCTAGATAAGAAGGACATACAGATTTTAACCTATCTCCGCGAACATGGACGAGACAAAATATCAGAAATATCGGCAAAACTTGGGATTCCTAGAGCGACTATCTTTGAAAGAATGGAGAGGCTGAAGAGGGAGGGGTACATAAAAAAGTATACAGTTGAACTCGATTACGAGAAGCTCGGTTTCAGCATAGTTGCCTACATACTCATGGAATATGATTTCAAAGCCACTGTGACCCAGAAAGAACTGTGCAGAAACATAGCCAGCATGGATAACGTTCTATCTGCTTCCATAATCTCCGGCAACTGGGATCTAATCATCCTGACCGTGGCAAGAAATATGAAGGAACTCTCTGACCTAGTCCTCGATAAACTGAAATCCATGGAAGGTGTGGCAAAAACACTCTCAATTCCAGTCTTCGAACATATAAAATGAACAGCAGGCTCAAAAACTGGTTACTGTGAGAAATAATATTGTGTGGAACACAGAAAAAGGCCGAAAGGACCGATTCTATTTAACCACATGAAGGTACTCACAGAGCCCAAGAAGGAGAAGGAATGGTTGTTTGAGGCCGATTCTTAAAGTATCCAGCACTCAGTGGTGAAGTTGGAAATGGCACTTAAATCAGTCTTCAAGCTCAACATTGATTATCCTGATTTCATGTCAGGGGAGACTACCATTAATTCACCGCGTCTTCAGGAATCAACGCCATTGGCGGCAGGATAATCACAACGAAGGATTTACTTCGGGAAGAGATCAGCAACCCCCGAAAATATAAAACAGGCTATTGCGACAAAAGACACAGATCGCCACTACAGGTAATATCTGAACACAAGCCAGACTCAATAGATTTTCTTCTATATTTCACAGTCAAAGTTCTTAATTTCAGTCAGATAGCCCATAATATGCTTCAACGAATGATTAAATAATTCCAAACCATGATGGATGGCGAAGCTGGGATAGCCTAGCCTGGTAGGGCGCAGGTCTGGAAAACCTGTTCTCTTAGTAGATCGGGAGTTCAAATCTCCCTCCCAGCGTGCTTTCACTATTTCTCAGTATGTAAAGTCTTCAGGATTTGTGTAAAATTAAAGAACTTCCAATAACCAATAACAAAGATTTTTAGTAAGGCTGTTATAGAAACTGGTCATCAGCACCGGCTCTTGGCTTAGAAGGGGTAAATTTGCTTAAGGTACTTAGGGAGAGTTCTGTTTCTCCATACATTTCTTTTAACAGGAAGGAGTGGAGCGATCTGAGAAATTCAACGCCAATGACTGTTTCAGAGGAGGATCTAGCCACCATCAGAGGTATAAACGAGAAGATCTCAATAAAGGAAGTTGAGGAAGTTTACCTCCCGCTATCCAGGCTGCTTAACCTTTATTATTGCGCATCGAGGGGACTGTATGACGCAAGGAAAACTTTCCTTGGTGAATCCGGCCAGAAAGTTCCATATGTTGTTGGAATAGCTGGAAGTGTAGCAGTAGGGAAAAGCACCACCGGAAGACTTTTGAAAACATTGATGTCAAGATGGCCAAGCAATCCAAAAGTGGAACTTATGGCAACAGATGGTTTCCTCTACCCAAACAGGGTGCTTGAGGAACGCAATTTAATGGGCAGGAAAGGTTTTCCTGAAAGCTATGATCTAAAGGCCCTGATTCATTTTCTATATGAGTTAAAGTCAGGAAAGAGGAACATCAAAATTCCACTTTATTCTCATCTTATTTATGATATAGTTCCCAACGAATTCCAGATGGTTGATCAACCTGACATTTTAATTCTTGAAGGTCTCAACGTTCTTCAGACTAGGAGAACAGTGAGCCATCCATCATCCCCGGAACTTCTTGTTTCTGACTTTTTTGATTTTTCCATCTATGTCGATGCTCCTGAGGAAGACATAAAGAAATGGTACATAGACAGATTTCTTGTTTTCAGGGAAACTGCCTTCAGGAATCCACAGTCTTACTTCAGGAAATATGGGGACCTTACTGTTGAAGAAGCTATAGCCACTGCTTCCAGAATCTGGGACGAAATCAATGGTGTTAACCTTCGACAGAACATTGAGCCGTCAAAATTTCATGCTCACCTGATTCTCAGGAAGGAACTTGATCATGCGGTTTCCGA
>JAMDDH010000033.1 GCA_023488885.1 Thermoplasmatota archaeon
AATGATTTTCTCGATGCTTAGAGTGTTTTCTGTATGCTTTCCCCTGTCGGGAAAATTTTGTGGGTGTCTCCGGTCGAACGAATGTAGTCGTAGAGAGTGTAGTATGGCTTTGTCTTTCCTTTCTCAACAATCCTCGTTGCTGTGGAAAAGTTGAAACATAGGTTGCATTTCACAGGGAATCCTGCATGAAGGGAACATATTCCCCCATCATTAAACATGCACAACGATTCCATAGATCTGTCGCTCAAATAAATCTCGCCTCCCGACTGGTTTCCGCAATCTTGTTTAGCAGTAAATTGCAGGCGGTAGTTCCGTTTTCTTTGATATCATCCTGACGCAATTCCAAAAGCACCTGCGCAGCTAAATGTATCACACTCTGTGGATTCTCTGTGGAAGAAATGTCCATTACCCCTCCCGTCGCATAATTCCTGAAGATCGGAATCAGACTTGCATAGAAATAGTTCTGTGTGGTCTCGTCAAAATTCTGGTCAATGTATGTTTTCAACTCTTCCTTCGTTCCATAGGCAACTAGCTCTAAGCATCTGGCGATCTTGGACATTTCGATTCCGAAGAAGTCGCCAAGTGCTTTCGCTGAATTCTCTGAGCGCTCATATGAAATGCGAGCCTTATCCTCAAACCCCCTCAGGGAGAAATAGATGCCAGTGATAGTATACCATGTTGGAAGATAATCATCGGGTATATTGAATTCTGTGAACAGAATATCGTCCATTTCTGGAAATATGTGACCTTCTCTGAATGCTTCCCCGATCAGTTTGATTCCCATTGCCATTCTCTCCTTATTCCTGTCATGTGAATCCTCGGCCAATTTAATGAGTTCCTCAGCATAAGTCAAACCGGCCTTTATATTGAAGAGATTAAGAAGGACAGTAGCTCCAAACCTGAAAAATGAAAATGACAGGTTACCTTCATTGACCAGCTTGACCAGTCCTGCCTCACTCTGGAAATATAGCTTGAATTTATCAAACTGATTTGCGTTAAAATACATTTCACACAGATTGTGCGTCGCATAGGCTCTTGCGACCATATCCCCAGACATGTAAGATTTCTCGATGATTTCTGTAAGAATCCGGGCCGCTTCGTCGAATCGACCCCAGTAACTGTAAATTATTGCTATGTTGTTCAGATTGAGGAGCTCCTTCTCAAATCTCTTCAGTTTCTGGTTAATTTCAAGCGATTGTCTAAAGCATTCGAGACCGCCCTGAAGATCAAATCGTCTGGTCTTCACAGTGCCAAGGCTGTGATAAGAATCCGCCATAACACTGTCTATTCCTTCTGTTTTGCCTACATCCATTGCTTTTCTTGCAAAATCCTCTGCGAGGGAGATGTTGTTCAGGTACGAATAGTCCATGGACAGCGTAATGTAAACCTCTGCTTTGTCCACTGGATTAAGATCCTTCATGGACAGAATGTCCTCGCATGTGTGAATAGATTCTTCGTATTTGTCGACCTTTCTGTACAACTTGGCAAGTTTCAGTTTGACCAGTGAAGGTTCATACCGGACTATTTCCTCTGATGTATATATGTCTCTGGCCGCGTCGTTGTTTCCCATCAGCTGAAGCGAATCTGCAGCGAGGATTTCGAGATGGGCTTTAACCTGGTTGTCAGAGACCAATTTCTCAAGGTTACGAAAGACGTCCGCTGAAACGTTGAGGTGACCAAGTCTTTCCATTATTTTCCTCCATTCTGAATCCAATGTGCGTTCTATCAGCTCAGGGTACTTCATGAGCTCGAATATCTTTATCCTAGTCATTACTGGAAGATCAGCGAAAATTGGCTGATTCACAAACTCTTCGCTGAGTATGTAGCTCTGAGTGGAAGGAATTTTCTTGATAATTAGTTCCGCTACCCTCTTGTTTATTATGCTGTAGTTTAGATTATTCTCGATAACAAATCCTTTATTTTTTAATTTTTCAAGTATCTCGAGAACTTCAGATCTTTTTATTTGAATCAGTTTGGAAATGAAGCTGGGAGACAGTTCTTCCCCAATAAGTGCAATGATTTCAAGAATTGCGCATTCAGCCTCATTGAAATCTAGCAGGGATCGCTCGTATTTCAATTCTGAACTTGGAGGTATGGGGAAAAACCTGTAAGTTACCTCTTCCAGTTCCTTTTTTGCGTTTACGATACCCTGCTCCTGATAATACCTAAGGGTGTAATTTACGTATCTGATGTTTCCATTGGTTAGCCTGTAGAGTTCCTGTATAAATGAATCCGGGAGTTTGTACTTCTCTTCTACAAGTAAGTATTTGATATCATCTATGGTTGTTTTTTGAAATGAGATGAACTGTATATTCGGCTCAAGCGATACGAGATTAAGAAAGCGGGAAACCGAAGCAAGATCTTCAGCGTAATCTTCCGTAAGTGTACCTATTAATACAAAACCATTCTTTTCGGCTATTTTACTCAGAAAAATGAATAGTTCCCTTGAGTTTTGCCTCATGTTTTCAAGGCCCTCTACAATGAATATTGTTTTTTTCACTTTTTCTCCATTGTAGTCGGCAAACCTTTCCACTAGTTCAGGGAATTCACGTTCACTGAAAGAACCGTTCAACTGGTTCAATAATTCATTGTAAGCCTGATACATGAAAACCTCATTTGATGAATAAGATCTTGCGCGATAAATAACATAACCTCTTGACTTTGCTTCAGTCTCAAAATTATTGAGAAGATGCGTCTTGCCAGTTCCTTCGCGGCCGAAGAGAATAAAAGAGCTTCCCGACAATTGCGAAGTGCCAATCAAACCTTTAAAGAAATTATTGGCATCTTTGTAGGAGAAAACTCTTTGCATACCTAATAGCCAATGGCAAGGAATACTTAATGGTTATTTTTTATAAGTCGTGCATGAAATGACGGACAAGATCATTTTGGAAGAGCAATTCGTTTACCGCTCTCAGTTAATTTGAACGCTCCGAACTCATGCATTCCGGAAATCTGCTTTTTGCTGAAGGTTGGGCCATCCCTGCACAGTTGATATCCGTCAATTGAGCATGAATCACAAACTCCAATGCCGCATTTCATAAGCCTTTCCAGGGAGAATTCAGCATCTACATCAATCTCACGGATATACCTATACACAGACCTGAGCATCAGTTCAGGACCGCAAATGTACATTTTTGTGAATTTTTGCAGATCAAGACCTTTTAGGCCATCAACGGCGATTCCCTTGATTCCGGCGCTACCGTCGTCCGTCACCTTAATCACATTGCCTTCAAGGAAGCGATCTACAAATAACAGTTCATCCTTTGTTCTGGCGGAAACCACGCCCACTGTATCACTGTTTATGAGAGGGAGTAGCCCAGCCATGCCGGAGCCGCCGCCCACGACAAGTATTTTTCCCTTTACCTGAGTAAATGGTCTTCCATATGGACCACGGAAAAATATCCTGTCGCCTTCTTTCATTTTCGTAAGAGCTTCACTGGTCGGTCCGAAACTTTTGATGGTGATACCTTTTATATCCCCTATGTGAGAAAGTGATATGGGTATTTCCCCAAGCCCCGGTATCCATACCATGATAAACTGTCCGGGAAGGACAGCAGCCTCCCATGGAAACCTTATCGACACAGTAGTGGGAGAAACCCTTTCTATTCCTGTAATGGTAGAATGTATCATGGCAGGGCAGCCCCCACCATTTCCTTAATGCTGCCAAAGCCTTCAGATTTCATAAATTGTGTGATCCCGCTGGATATCTCTGCGAACGCCTGTCTTCCTTTTTTATAAAGAACGGTACCAAGCTGAACCGCCGATGAACCTGCCATTATGTATTCAATTGCGTCCTCAGCATTTTCTATTCCGCCAACCCCGATAATTTCCTTTCCGGTTTCCATCTTGACTTCATAAACATATCTCAGGCCAATGTTCTTAATGGCTTTCCCAGAAAGACCACCATATGTGTTGCTCAGTACTGGTTTCCTTGCGTATACATCTATTGCCAAACCCCTCACAGTGTTTATCATTACCAGGGCATCGGCTGCTTCCGCAGCGATGGCTATTTCCAGCATGTCTGTAACATTGGGGCTCAGTTTTGCAAAAACGGGGATCTTTACTCTTTTCTTGATTTCAGTTACTATATCCGTCACAAGTGCCGGGTCTGAACCAACCTCAGAACCCACCCCTTTAACATGCGGGCATGAAAGATTTAATTCAATTGCATTGGCGCCGTAACCCTCCATTTTTATTGCTAAATCAACAAATTCCTGCACGCCGCCACCGAATATGCTTCCAATAACTGGTTTACCTGCCTCCAATGCGACCTTGATCTCCTCGCCGAAACTATCAATGCCTGGATTGGGGAGACCTACCGCGTTCAACAGGCCCCCGGTTACTTCCGCGACAATGGGGGGACGATAACCTGTTCTTTCAACGGTTCCAATTGATTTTGTAACTACTCCGGCAGCCCCTTCCTGAAGAATCTTCTTCATGGTATATCCATTTTCATCAAGGATTCCGGAAGCCAAAATTAGGGGATTCTCAAAATATATTCCTGCGACCTCTGTTTTCAGGAGAGACATTTGATAATAACCATTCCCCCTATCTTTGAATGCTTTTTAATTCCTTTGGCTCCTGTTCATTTGTCTTGGATGCTAACGGAAAAATAACAGAATCATTCATAAGATCTTCCATACCTGAACATGTAGGACGCGACCTTGACTGTCTTGTCTTTCAGCACTCCGGACAGTTCTTCCCTTGATAAACCGGGTTTCATAACAGGGGGTTCAAGAATTGCATAAAGCTGGAAGAAATATCTGTGAACGCGCTTTCTGGGTGGACAAGGTCCACCATAACCTATTTTACCGAAGTCGTTAATGCCTTGGGCATATCCCTGCGGAGTTAGCTCAACTTTCGGGATATTTTCTATCAAACTCTTCACGTCAGGCTTTATGTTATAAATAATCCAGTGCACGAATGTACCCCGTGGTGCATCCGGATCATCCATGATAAGCACGAATGATTTGGTGGAAGCAGGCGGCTCTTCCCATGCTATTTCCGGAGATATATCGGGGCCATCACAAGTGAACTTCTGGCTGATGATACCGCCATACTTTGAAGAGGGGGACCAGATCTTAAACGTCATCCAGTAAGAATTACTATGGCTTTAAAAAGCCTATCGTGACCGCCCATGTTCAAGTAATTTGTTCTATGTATGAAAATATGCATGTTGTTCCATCTGTAATAAGGTTTAAATGTTGGTTAAAACTTAAAAGGATTGTAGATGAAAGAAATACTGCTAAAAGATGATAAGGCTGTATCTCCAATTATTGCAACTGTACTTCTTGTCGGTATAACTGTCACGATGATAGCAACTGCTTACTCGCTTCTTGAAAACTACATTCCAAATCCAGTTCCGCAGAGTCCTACGGCTGCAATACAGATCGTAAATAATACTGTTATTAACAATGGGAACAATATTACAGGGAATTATTCTATCTCCTTCAACTCACTGAACGGAAACCTTTCGGTTAACGACGTGACCCTGATTATCACCTTCTCCAACCTCTCTGTATCGGAAGTTTCGTTGAGTTCCGTATACATGACAGGAAACCTGAGTCTTACCCCTTCCGTCACCATTTTCCTTAGTAGTAGTGCCGGATACCTCACAAGCACCAGTTCCATAAGAATTGAAATAAACCACGCCAGTGCGATTTCCAGGATAGCACTCGCCGACATACAGACTGGGAGTTCCGTTGGAAGTGGCTACGTGTCCTGAGATTCAGCAGCCTCGTTATATTGATTCCCGGATTGCGTGAAATGAATCAATGCGTCACATGAAGAATCTTGAAATATACCCTGAACGCTTGGAAATCCGCTTATACATTATGAATTAGTGTTTTTGTCCCTATGCAAAGTTTTTTATACAGAGCCAAACTGGATTGTTGATGAATAAGTCTGTAACAGTCGTAATATCAGTTCTTGTTGTAATTGTTGTAGTATTTGGTGCCCTTTACGGGCTTGGTTTAATTCACATGAACACTCCTGCGGCATCAACAAACTCAACAGGAGCGAAGAATGTGGTTGGTGCAAATATTGTCAGTAGTTCCCTAGGAAATACATGGAAACAGGATTATGGCGCTACTGGGACAGTTTCGAACCTCAGTACATTCATGTCCATCACCAGCGGACGAAGCCTTGGCGGGATACCCACAGTCCAGTATTCTCCCACTGTTCAGTATAATTCAGTTGTCAGTGCGGCAAGTTCACCGCCTCCTTCTAATAGCGTAGCGTTTAGTATCTCCAGCTTCCAGTTCGCCGTATTCTCCCCGAACGGATCAGGATTTGCCACTATTGGATATGCAGAATACAAGAGTGCCGCTAATGCAAGCGCAGTCTTCGGATACATTTTCGATCATGCAAATAATACCACTTCAGCGGGTTCTTCTCATATTACCACTGGAAAGACAAGTGCTGGATATCAATACATTTATGCGTGGAATGCCACATCATCTCCAACCCTGAACCCGCACCAGCAGAATATGTCAATACTTCTGGGACAGTATAATGCCTACCTAATAGTAATATTCTATCTCACGCCTACAAACGGCACACTTGCTAAGTTTGTAAATCTGTATTCAGCCGAAATTAATGTCCTTTCAAGCGCATCTACAAGTACTCCGGTGAGTACATTTGTTTCGGACACGAAACTAGGAACAGATATAGGAAATAACTGGACAACGTCGCTTTCCGTTAGCATAAATGTGACAAATGCGACCAACATTATCAAGGAGTTTTCTGGTAACATAAATGGTACCAACGCCACCCAGAGAATGTTGCTGAATCAGACACTTGGTAATCTGACCGAGTTTGGAATGCAATCATACGGAGCTGGTACAACGAATCTATCAGTTATTAGCTACGCTAAGTTTAAAAGTAGCACTGCTCCCACCCTAATATTTGATGGGATAACTGCAAGCATACATAATAAAAGCATAAAACCTGTGGGATTCAATGGCTCAAATTATCTCTATTTCAACTATAACTATTCAGGCTCCGGGAACTCTTCTTTCGTGATGCATTCATACAATGTATCACTCCTGATTGCGTACTACAACGACTACATAGTCTTCATGTATTATGTTGGTTCTAATGCTGTAACGCAGGCGCATTTCCAACTTCTACTGGGCGATGAATTAAAGTTGCTTTAAAGCAACACCTTCCACTTTTGTCAAATTAAAATATACGTCTTCAAAATTTGTTACCAAGTTGAATGATTTTATCCTTACACCCATCCTGACAAGTTCCTCTAGAACCTCGTGATTGCTGGATTTTTCCAACGTGCGAACTCTAATTATATCGCCCTCAATTCTGCAATCCCTGATAACGGGGCTATGCAATGATTTATCGAACGGTATCTCGGTCCTGATCTCGATCCATTCTTCCTCTTCGGAAAACATGGAGTCGTATTCCACCTTCCCGGAAGTCATGATTATCCTGCGATCACAGAGTTCCTCAATCTCTTCCAGAATATGTGAAGTCAGTATCACCAGCCTGTCACCGGATGTACTCAATTTTTTTATCAGAGCCCTCACTTCCTTTGCCCCTCTAGGGTCCAGTCCGTCTGTGGGTTCATCCAGAATAATCACGGGAGGTTCACAGACTATTGCAGAAGCGATAGCCAGCCTGTGAAGCATTCCGGTTGAATAGGTAGACGTTTTTCGATCAATATATTCATTCATACCGGTTATTCTGACAGCATCGGCAACATAACTGGCACAGGCTTTGTCATCACGTTTCCTGATGGCACAGATGAATTCCAGCACCTCTTTCCCAGTAAGATACGGATATGGTTTCGCTGATTCGATGGAAGCCCCCATAACGGAAAGTGCGTCCAATCGATCCTTAATGAGATCAAAACCGTTTACACTGACGGTTCCGGAGGTTGGGGGTATCAACCCGGTAAGTAATTTCAGCAGCGTTGATTTGCCTGCTCCGTTCGGGCCGAGTATACCTATGCAGCCAGACCCGTGGAAACTGAGATTCACATCCTGTACGGCCGGATTTCCCCTATAAATTTTTGACAGGTTCTTTAAAATAACGTCGATCATAAAGTTGCACGATTCCCGGTAAAAACAAGATATGCCACCGTCAGGGATGCTACGGCATAAACGAACATTACTCCAGAGCAATACATTATCTGTGAAAGTCCCGCTGGAGATAGCGTTCCGCCTGAAAGGAATATTGTCGGGTTAATGTTGACATACACTCGATCTACGATTCCCCCAGCATTATTCAATAGCAATAAGGGAGATACCACAGCGGCAGCTCCGAATATGGCGGAAAGTAAATTGAGTCCGACGAAATAGATCATGAGAAACGCTATTATTGAGTAGGATGAATTAACCATCATGGAACTTATCATAAAACAGAACGAAACCACTGAGAACGTAAGTAATGCGAGAAGAATATAGGAGATATAGAACTGTTCTGACGGAAGAGAGTGAAATTTTGCAATAGATACAATAACCTGGACTGCAGGAAATATCGACGTAACAAGAAAAGTCACAGTAAATGCTGAGAGTAATTTTCCAGCGAGCACCAAACCTTTTTCAACGGGAAGGCTAAAAAGTTGAAAAATGGTTCTGTTTTCATATTCCATTGAGATTGACGGTGAAGCAAATAGTGCAGCAGCTATGGGAAGTATGTTGACAAGAATGTATTCCCATGAGTAGTTAAAGAGAGAAATCCTCAGCACTATGGGTAGTTGTGTGATGATTCCGCCATTGTACGAAAGATATGAGGAAAAAGTATCCCCCATGAATATGCTGAAGAATGTGGCCATTGAAGAAACAAGAATCATTAGTCCAATCATAAAAGCAAGTGACCGTGACCTTCCGTAATTTTTCAGAAAATAGAGGTAAATGGTTACGAGATTATTAGTGTTCATTCAAACCCCTTTATATGAAACTTTCCGGCGATTGGGCTGATGAAAGGATAAACTGGTAAATATGAAAGGTCTCTGTCGCTGATGCTGAGAGTAAAGGAGTGCAGCCCCGCCCAAATCACTGTGATCCCGGGAACATTGGCGTAAATGAATAATATGAAGAACCTGAAAGCCTGGACTGGAGATGTAAAATCAAGGTAAAGATTCAATGAGGCTGCGGTAAGATTGCCGCTTACGTGATTCATAAAACCACCGGGTTGAGGAAAGAAATAAAATGATAGAATTGCGGAATCATCGAAATGCACACACCTCACGGCATTGAGATTTAATCCATTATTATTTACCGCAATAGACTGCAATATTGACTGGAGACCACCTACAAGCACAATGTTACTCTCAGGAGTACAGAAATACCCTGTGTCGTTGTAAGGAAAAATTTTATGATTATTCAGGCTGAAGATTTTTGCAATTTCGAATAACTGCCTGTTTCCGTAGATGGATGAGAAATTCATTCCAGAGATAGAATATATGGTATTTCCAAGATAGTTTCCATAATCATTAATCGTAACATTCTGTGACGAATTCAGATTACTTCTGATCACATTGTTTGTGAATGCATACAGAGACCCTGAAAAAACTAATCCCGCGGTAACATGGTTATAGTAGATAACTATGCGATATGCGTTCATATTCAATTCTGCGACAAACGTTGAATTTCCCGGAATATACGTTGTAGGGTTAGGATATCTTGTAACGCTTGGTTCGTAGAGAGCGAGCACAGATGAAACCGGAACAAGAATTAATAAAGAAATTAGGACTACAATAAGTCTCGGCCTGGACAGCGTCACATGTCTATATTTTCTGTAGCGTATTTAATCTTTGATCGACAGAGAAATTTGAGTTTGGATATATACTGAATTTCGACATAATATTTTGCGAAAATTCATAAAAGGTTGATAGGCAGAATGGCATTAGAACTGCATCGATCGAAAACACGATATTATCCTGATTCAAAGATGGAACGGGCCCGGTGGGATTCGGACCCACGATCACCGACTTAGAAGGACGGTGCCTTATCCAGACTAGGCCACGGGCCCCAACGCTTAACGTTGGAAAGAATTTTAAGGTTTCGTATTTCGTTTTCTAGAGTGTTGGAATCTGCACTTATCAACAGAATGCTGCTCTGTATTTGATCATTTTGTCCTGGACTGAAACTCTCGAAAAATTTTTTTGAGACTGTACACGTCCTAGCGGGAATACGATCAGCTGCAAATGATAGTGGATCCTTGCAAAATGGTTGAGAAAGTGAATTTGCGCTCACAGTGTTAAATATTTGTAATTGGTTGAATTAATCTATTAATTGATGCGATGCAGTTCGAAGTAAAAATTTCCTTGGAAAAAGAGAGATACTCCAGCTATATTGAAGCGGTAAAGCCAGACCTGGATGCAAATGTTGGACGTTCAAAGACAAGGGTAGAAGAGGGGGATGGATTTTTTTATATTTATATATCTTCTCCTGATACTGTTGCAATGAGAGCCGCACTGGGGTCTTTAACCAGGTGGTTTAAAGTCGTAAAAGACATAATTGAGGGAATTGATTAAATGGAGCCAAATTTAAGTCAGTATATTCAGAATCAGATCAGACAAGCTCAACAACTGGAAGCCCAGATTGAACAGGTAGCCAACCAGAAATACCAGCTCGATATGAGAATTAAGGAACTGGAAAAAACTCTCAAGGAGCTGGAGGCGATAAAGGAAGAAACACCAGTTTACAAGAGCGTCGGCAATATTCTCTACCAGGTTGAAGACAAGAAGAAACTTCTTGATGATCTTTCGGAACAAAAAGAGCTTAGCGAGATCAGAATCAAGACTCTGGAAAAACAGCAAAAAACATTGGAAGAAAAGTACAAGGAACTGGAAACTATTCTTCAGCAGAAGTATGAGGAAGAGACCAGAAGAAGAGGATCTTCTCAGTGATCGATCTTGTTGATGTCCAGGCCGGTAAACCGTCAATTTCGATTCCAATTGCTCAAGTAGGAGTTAGTGGGATCAGATACCCTGTGCGGGTGAAAAGAGGGGACAGAGAAATCGATCTTCTCACTGAAATTGACATATCCGTAGACCTGCCTGCTACGAGAAAGGGTGCTGACTTTTCCAGGAAAATTGAGGCAATTAATGAAATAATCCTTAACCGGAAAGTGGTTCCGAGCATCGAGGATCTTAGCCAGGAGATTGCCCGTAAGACACTTGAGAAACTTGAATACTCTGACGGTTGTGTCGTAAAGATTTCAGCAGATTATCTTGTGGAGAGAAAGACCAAAAGAGGATCTCCGATAGTGGTTCCATACAAGATCAAGGGAGAAACGCTTTTAATTCGCGGTAAGCCAAGCCACAAATTCGTAGGTGTTGTTGTTCAGGGCATGAACGCGTGCCCATGTGCAATGGAGACCACAAGATCATTGATTTCAAGCGATTTCCCGGGAAATGAAGATTTGCTTTCCAGGATTCCATCAATAACCCATAACCAGAGAAACACAGTTATACTGACTATGCAGGTTCCTCATGAAAAGAGTGTTGAGGCGGATGATCTCATAGAAATTTGTGAAAAAACTCTTGGAGGTTCGTTATATTCTCTCCTGAAGAGAATTGATGAGGGTGAACTCGTCTACAATGCACATAAAAACCCTAAATTTGTTGAAGACATCGTTCGAGAGATAGCTGCAGAAAGTGCAAAGAAATACTCTGCATTCCCCGATGATACAAAGATCTCAATTGAATCCAGAAGCGACGAAAGCATACATCCCCACAACGCCTTTGCGAGGATTGATTCTACTCTGGGCAGTATCAGGAAATCTATAGCTTCCAGCTAATGCTGATCCATGTTTGATGAGCACGTATTCCTCAAGATGTTGGAATTTCCTAACTAAATTTTGAAAAGTTTGAGGTTGGTTTGCACAAAAAATGAGAGAATATTTCCATTCTTTTCAGGAAATACTGGCTCACAGTTCCTTCAATCGGGTGAGCATCTTTGCAACGCTCTCAACCGAGTCCTTGGCCATTTCTATCCTGGCCTGAGCCTGGAGCCTTGTCTCATTAGGTCCTGAAATGCCCAGTGAAACCGGTTTTGAATATTCGACAGACAGGTCTTCGATCTTCCTGGCAGCGTTTTGCATTATGATCTGATCGTGATCGGTCTCACCCTTGATTACAGCACCAAGTGTCACGACGGCATCTATATCCGTTCTTCCGAGCATTTTTTTCACTCCTAGAGGAATGTCGAATGTCCCCGGAACCCTGAGTACCTTCGTAACGTCAAGGTTTAGAAACTTAGCGTGCTCCTCAGCTCTCTGTAACATCATCATTGTTATGTCATAATTGTATTCCGACACTACTATTCCTATTTTCATGTTAATTCTCCTAATGTCTTACTCCCGTATTTACAGGTTCCGAAACGGATCCTACGTCCGAATATCCCTGTCTTAGTCCCTTTCCTGCCTTCTCTGTCAGTTTTTTTGGATCAAAAACCAGATTGTAGGCGTTCACAGCATGTTCTCTTGCCCTGCGATCCGAGAGCCACGCCAGTTCTGAAGGGGTCCCTGCCTCATCTTCGTGAACGAAAACTTCGATTACATGCCTGTTCGTCTGTAGCTGCACTTCCATGATGCCCATGCTTGCAACCTGCGCGGAAATCTTATCTACTGCCTTTGGACCCGGCATGCCGCAAGCTATCACAATGTCACATCCCTGTTCTTCCATAAGTTTCTTTGATGCGACCGGAATATCCTTAATTCCTGGTACAGTGTATCTAACTATGGTAAAACCCGTTCCTGACCTGTGCAATTCATCTATGACGGAAGCACCCATATCATATCGTGCAAAGGTCGTGTCAACTACTCCAAATTTCTTCAAAATGCACCCTCTATTATCTCCATAAGTCTCTTTTTAACGTCAGAACTGCCCTGGTACTTTTTTCCATCGTAACGCGAGATTCTCACAACCCTGGTTTTCAAGCCGAGTTCCCTGCATTTTCTTTCTATTGCGTCAGCGTCAAATCTCTGGTCATGCCCAAGAGCAATTATATCAGGCCTGTTTTCGGAAACCGTAGTGAATATATCTCCCTCGTGTCCGAGAATAGCGACATCCACCGGCTTGATCTGCGATACGATCTTGAGTCTGGTATCCTCGTCAAAGACCGGACTTTTGCCGTTTCTCACTGCAGTAGAATCCCTTGCAACAACCACCAGAAGCTCGTCTCCCAATTTTTTCGATTCAAGCAGATAGTGTATATGCCCCATGTGAAGAATGTCAAATACTCCTGTAGCCATTACTCTGGTCATTTTGCCACTGCTCAATTATAGTATTTCCCTCTATAAATGTTAGCGAATTTTCTCTGGCAAACTGTATGGCTTTATCACGTGGTAATGAATTCCCATCGTCGTCAAGCATCTCCACGATCGTTGCAGATGGTATAAGATTGGCCTTTTCCACAAGGTAAGTACTGAGTTCAGTGTGCCCTCTTCTTGCCTTGAAATATCCATTCCTTGCGATAATCAGGATCACGTGCCCGGGCATCCTGAACTGATCAGAGAAAAGGGTTCTTGCATCTCCGTTGTACTGTTCCAGATGGGATAAGAAACTTGAGAAACGTGAGATTGTAAGTGATCTGTCTTTATCGGGTACGCCTGTGAAAGTGCTTCTGTGGTTTATCGTCACAGAAAAAGAGCTGTTGTGGTCATATTTCAAGTCCGAGTGATCTGTAACTCTTGGGTCGAGACCGAGGTATTCCCTGTAAAAATCTTGTATAAACGGAAGACCGAGATGGCCTGCATCACTCTCCCTGATTGTGGTGCATATCAATCCCCCTCCCATTTTTCTCATGAACTTCACCTTCTCATTATCAATGAATTGAGAAGCGTAGACAATGTCAGTTTCTCCCTCCCTGTCCTTGGCATCAAATATGAGGACCGGCTTTCCTGACTGGATATCCTGCAGAGCTTTTTCCAACATAACGTTTCATCGCAGACTATATAATAATGATTTTGGTAATTACCCATATATTAGTAATAGAAGAATAATAACCGGGAACAAATTTACCCTCTGGTGGATTTCAGGAGATATTCTAGCAGCGATATCGATGCCATAGCTGCACTTGAACTTGAGGCATTTTCCGTTGGACCTTACTCAAAATACATGTTAAAGAAGATATTTCATTCCAGCAATTCTTTTAATTACGTGGGAGAGGAAAACGGCACAATTGCCGGATATGTTGTAGCGCTTCCTCTTGATCGCACATCAGCGGACATCGAGAGCATAGCTGTCCGCCCCTCGTTTCAGCATAGAGGGCTGGGAGGGAAACTCATGGATCTTATTGAAGCGGAAATGCGCCAGAGAGGTTACAAAAAATCAATTCTGGAGGTTAGGGACAGGAACGAAGAGACCATTCAGTTCTACGTTAAACATGGGTACTCAGTTACTGCTCATCTCCCAACGTACTATCGCGAACTTTACAGGGGGTCAAGGGGTGCGTACAGGATGGAGAAGGACCTGTAATCACCTATTTCGTTGACCTGACAAGTTCTTTTACTTTTTCGTATGACCATCTGGATGAGGAAACCACGATTACTTTGTTTTCCAGCGTTTCTTTAAGTGTCCTTATTAAAGGTGAAGCTTCGGTTATTCCTGTAAGTTTCCCATCCTTCAGCATCCTTAGATCGGACTTTATTCTGTCAGGGCCGCTGAATTCCAACGGGGGAATCACATCTATAATGTAGTCGGTCCGATCCAGACCGGCAACATCTGTCAACATGTTCTTAATCTTCTTGACGGCTTCGGTGGAATACGGGATGCGCAAGACAGGTTTGTAAAGCTCCCTGTTGAGTACAGACCTCGCTATCCTGTCTTCCTTCAGGTTTCCGAGAATACTGTAAAGGTGGTTGTCGTTCATAACAAAAGGATCTGAAAAAAATTCAGGATGAGATTCCACTACATATTTGACCATAGTCTGGGCAATTCGGGCCGTCTTATGGAAATATACAGAATCGTACATCAATATGCGTGCTATTAACACAGATTCCAGTGTCCCCAAGCCCTTTTCCTCTATAACTATGTCCCGATCGTGTTCTATGGCGACGTTTATGATTCTCCTGTAATCTATATTGCCTATAGCAACACCGCAGTACATTGAATCCCTTCGGAGATAGTCAAGCTCGTCCACGTCAACCGGACCGCTTATCATTCTCGATAGTGTCCTGAATTTCCTTTTGTTTCCAAGAAGTACGGATACAACATCTCCAGGCGATATTCCTATCGATTCGAGAATGGATGGTATCAGGCTGCCATCATATTTTCCCTTGCCCAGGATCATAGAAATTCCAGCCTGAAGGTGGTCCATTCCACTAAATTTTTCGAAGAGTTCTTCAAGGCTATGGCTCAGTGGTGGATGACCGATATCGTGCAGCAATGCCGATGCCATGAGGAGCTTCTGATCCTCCAGATGCAGCGCATCTGAAAACATGTTTGCCAGATGCATTGTGCCGAGGGAATGCTCAAATCTTGTGTGATTGGCGCCGGGAAATACAAGATGACACATACCCAGTTGCCGTATGTATCTCAGCCTTTGGAATTCACAAGTATCTATGAGTCTCTGGAAGTCTGCTGTAACTTTTATGGGACCGTTCAATGGATCCTGGATTATTTTAAATTCCTTTGACATGATAATACCCTTCCCGGAATAAAGCATGGCTCATTCTGTAATTAACGAAATTGGAAACCGGACACGCCTGAATCGGGCCAGATGTCCTGGCAGGTTCCCCCTGTTTCCTCTCGATCCCGCACCCCTTCAGCATCAAGAGTCCAGGATACCGTTGCTCCCTTCCGGTCCTGGCGGAGTCTCCTGGCAGATTAGGGACTCTGGTTCCTTCGATCCTGAATCCTTAAACCTTCGATCCAAAGGGACAGAATGTCATTGATTTCACAGGGCCTGACAGAAGTCTGGTTGACCTCTTCAGGCTGTCGCCCCCGCATGTAGGCTTCGGGTAACAGGAAGAGCCTATCTTCCCGGCCTAGTCCGGTCTAGAGGAATTGATAACTACTTATAAAACATTTTTCAGAGAGAAGAATCTGTTATACTTCTAAGGATATGCGAAAAACGGATTCCTGTTGTCATGAAAGGATAGGTATTTACCTGTATTCAAAAGGTCTCCAGATCATATTTACAGGAGGCACGGTCTTCATTATGTGCAGCATTGATGGCAAACAGTGTACTTTAACCAATGGCTTCCTTACAAATTATGTGTCACGTTGGGAACGATAAGAACGGCTGTTGAATGGAGTGACTATTTCAGAAGTGATCTGTAAACTCCGTAAATTTCCTTCTTTATATCGTCTTCAGACAAAAACTCCCTTGCTGCATAATAGGAACCACCCATTCCGGCGCCTTCCCTGACATGACCATCGTCATATTTCCTGAGTCCGTCTATATCCGAATCCCTGAAGGATAAATCTGCAATTATCAAGTCGTTGCCTACCAGCTCTTTCAGTGTAGATGGACGATGGCTCATGACCCAAGACGTTGTTATAACCTTACGGCTATTCCCGGTACCGTTTATTTTCTTATCCAGGTGATAAACCGTTGCCATTTGTGTTCCCCCGCAAAACAGAACCTCCGTCTTTCCTGCACCTGAGCTGATTCCCACGGCAGTTGACATCATGTAATCCCCGAAGTTTTCCATAGCTTCTTTGGCGTCATAGTCTGCGGATATCTTCCCGGACAGGGCCTTCTTCACAAGTTCATTCTTGAGGTTTGTTGGATCGTGCTGCATACTGCTGCTGGTTTCCATTGAGTGCCCAAGGGCACTTAGGACAATCGCAGAGGTAGTCGTGCCTCCGGGAACGCTCTCGCCAAGATATATCCTTTTGAAACCCCGTGAGAGAAATTCCCCTATCCTTTTTCCCGCCTCTATTGATCTATCCATTTCGGGAAGAGCAAGATGTTTTGTGGGATCGTTAGCCGGTTCCAGGAATGTCTCCATGAAGGGGACCTTTGGCTTTGCCTTGAGTCCCGAGTTCAGGATCAATATAGGCATCTCTATGGACTGCAATGCAGCCCTCGTTATAACTGCCGGGGTAGGAATACCATCCGGAGTCATTGGAGGTTCATTCATGCTGAGCGGTTTGCCTGCAACGATTATTTCTGAATCAACCACGGGAGTCATAAAAGTCAGTTCAGGAGATACTCCGGCAGCGGTAAGACCGGGAATCTTAGAAATTTCCGTGCAGCCAGCGAGAAGGACAAAGATGGAATCTTTTACACGAGTTTCTTCACCTGTCATGATTATTTCCAATCAAGGAATTAAAAGGATATAGATAAAGAACAATACAGGTAATACAAATATGATAACGAAAATATAAGATGAATATCTGTACATTTTCAGGGATAACTCTATGTCAGAAATTGTCGGCTCCCTGTAATTATCGTTGATTACATATTCACCCTTCTTCTCCAGCCTTACTCCAAGGCAGTTTGAAAAACTTCCCATCGGCCAACCCGCATTTGCGCTCGCTGTGCTTGATGCGGCCCTTGGTGCATCATATGAAGCAGGTTTCAGCCGTAATACGCTGGAAGAAGTATATATGATAAATGAGCTGATCCTCGCAGGAATGTAATTAAGCAAAGTGTCAAGTAAAGATGCAAATTTTCCAAATTTGAGGTATCTAGAGTCTCTGTACCCTATCATGGAATCGAAGGTATTTGCAATTCTGTAAAAAAAGGCACCAATTACGCCGAAAAGTGAGAAATAGAACAGGGGTGAAATAAAAGCATCGACAAGTCCCTCCGAGATCGTCTCAATTGCGGCAGAGCAGATCAATTCGGGGGGGAGTTCTGCAGTTGGTCTTCTTACGACCTTGGCCAGAGATTCCCTTGCACTGTCGAGATCGTTTGCCTTCAGTGCAGATATTATGGGAGTCACATGCCGGGCCATTCCTTTAACCGAGAATGTGCTTTTCAGTAAAAAGACAGAAATCACAAGGAGAATCATAGTGGAATGCGAAGACAGACCGAGTATCAACCCAAGTATTATTACAAATATAGACTCAACGGCAACAACAAATAATATTCCCGCTAAATACTGGTTTTTCAATTTGTTGAAATATCCTTCAAGCTTTTCAATGCTTTTTCCAATCAGGACAACCGGATGCAGCCTTGATGGGTATTCTCCGAGTACTGCATCGGTGATGAGAGAAAGAATCACAGTAAAAACTACAAAAACAATGGGTACTTCCAGGATCATCCGGAATCACCTAAGTTCAGATGATGATTTCCAAGAACCTCGGATTTACGGACTATCATAACTTTCTTCCCGTTGTCATTGCCTTTTCCAGAGCTTTAAGGAATATTGTGTTGTTAGCCCTATTTTTTACTGAAATTCTGGCATACCTCTTCCCATCATTCATGAAATCGCCGAGTTCCTTGATCATTATACCGGATTCCCCCAGTTCCTCAACGACGCGTGATACATCGGTGTCTCCGGGAAACGAAAACACAAAATAATTTGCAGAGGGAGTGCCCAGAATTTTTAATCTCAGATTTTCAACGCCTGTTATCAGGAATCTCCTTTCCTGGCTTGTCTGTGAAGGTAAGTCTTTAAACCTGTTATAGTCCATTGTCGAAATTATTTCCGCTGCGAATTGCCCCAGTGCCCACGGTTCCATTAACATAGATATGAGTTCCGTGTTCCGCTTCGCTGACATAAGATAGCCCATCCTCACAGATGCCATTCCAAATAGCTTTGTAAGTGATCGCCCGAAAATAACATTTTCATAATCTCCCAATATCTTCGACGGAAAGCTTCTCTGGTATTGTTCTGAAAAGTCCACAAATGCTTCATCGATGAATACTGTTGCCCCTTTTTTTCTTGCATAATCTATTATTTCAATCAGTTCGTTTGGGGGAATCGATGTGCCTACTGGATTTGAAGGGCTCGCTACAAACAGCAAATCGAAATTGCGTTGTGCGATTTTCTCGCTCATTCCCTGTAAATCAATACTCTGAATCGTATCCACTGTCATCTCGGATGACCTGGCAGCACGCTCGTATTCAGAAAAACAAGGTTCTATTATAAGTGCCTTTTTTCCGCGATTCAACTGACATATCCTATATATAAGATACGTCAGTCCAGGGCCCAGAAGTATTTGTTCTGGTGACATTTGAGACCATTCGGAGAGTCTTGTGACATAATGTGAAAGATCAGTGTCCGGGTAAGCTCTGTACCAACTCTCCTTTAGTTTGATTTCATCCATTGTTACAGGGTTGAAGTCATTGAGGTTTGAACTGTAGTCAAGCACTGACAAAGGATCTATTCCGTGTTTCCTCGAAAAATTCCAGATATTTCCTCCATGTGAGTTAGTGCCGTAGTGCAATGGAATAAGTAATTCCAATCAGCTTTAAAACATAACCATTAGTACATCATAAATTGTAACACTTCCTCATGCTTCTTTTTATTATCAAGGTTCACATTCTTTAGTACTTAGGCCACATCCACTTTCGAACCCGCCATTGATTAAAAAAACCAATTTTTAACAGCAGTTAGATCGCGCGAAGTAGACGGGACTTCCGAACAATACCCAACTGTTGCAGTGTAATTGTTTTCGACTCAACCCGTAATTTTTTGATGTTCATCTAGATTCCATAAGATTCAGGTTTGCACTCCGAAGTTTTCCTGATAGAATATTGTTCCTACCTTTGTTACTATGGAGATTTCTGTTTCGTAGCTGTTTTGAGCTGTCCCATTGATAAACTTGAAATTTTCAGTTAAGGGGGCATTTCCACTAAAGTTGTAATAAGAGTATCTCGGGAGTGAGCCTGTTGAGTTCTTAACATCCACAGCTACTTTTACCGTCGAATTAGAGGTATGCCCAAATATGGACGCAGATATAGAAGCACCAGTTGAGTTTGTGGAAATATTACCATAAATGCCGTAAACCGCGATAGGGTTTACAGGCAAATGATAATGCACAACTAAATTAGGAGACCCGTGAATAACATTGCTCCCCTCCATAATCAGGTAATACCCAGCAGGAGCGAGTGAATAAGAACCAGGAGAGTCCAATACTGTTGAATTCCATTCAGTATTGACATGTTTTTCATTGGAAGAGATATTGTATTTTGCGATGCCATGAAACGGAGAAGGAGCGGTAGTGCTAATTTCACTAGGATTCACGCCTTCATAATACACAAAGAGTCCTTTCAGGTAAGTACTTCCATCGATGTTGAAACCCCCAGATGCGTTTGAAATAACTATGCTCATGTTTATTGGGAGTGCTTCACCTTGCTTGATAGTATCATTTGCCGTAGTTACATAAACATTCACAACTTCCAACCTATTCGTAGATAATTGCAAATATATCGCTGTTGAAATTATGATCATAAACGCAACAGCCAAGATAACTAACAACCTTAGCCTTTTACTCATTTTATTATAGCTAAAGAAAGATCATTAAAAAAGTTTGGTTTGTCCATAGAATTTCTAAAAATGTTGGAAATAAGCTGTGAAATGTCGTGCATTCGTTCCATCCCTCAACAGATCAATAAATTAGTAACTTCAAAGGCAATTTTTTTCTGTCTGTTTACAAGAATAATTAGCTGTGACATTCCGAAAGACAATTTAACGGAGAATACATCTATATCAGCAGGAAATATAAGTGTCGTATACTGGAAAAAAAGGATTCCGATGTGCGCTTTCGTTCTTCACCACCATACCGTGTCGATGTTATGAATTCAACTCCAGTATGATATATTACCTAGGAGTGGTGGGCTTAATTACCGGCGTGATCTCGGGACTTGTCTTCTTTTTCACTTTACCCTATCTCGGGCACATTATCGCTGCCTCGATTGCACTCAGTTCAATACTTATCATAACAGGGTTTAACCACATGGACGGAGTGCTTGACACCGGAGATGCACTCATGTTTCGCGGATCACCGGAGAGGAGACTTGAGATACTCAAGGATCACTATCTGGGGGCGGGTGGATTTGGCTCTGCTTTTGTAATATATCTGCTTACCTTCAGTTCCTTGACTGCTTATTCACAGATCATTGGTTTTTCCGCCATTTTATCTGCAGAGATTCTGGTAAAATCATCCTACCCAATCATGGTGAGAAATGCACCCGGCCTCTTTCAGGCTGGTCTTTTCACGAAGTTTAAAACAATGTCAGCTGATGCTGGAGGTATTCCCTACGTAATTAATTTTGGAATCCTGATACTGGTGAGTCTGTTCTTTAATCGAATGATTATCATAACAGCTTTTTTTTCACTAATCGTTCTTCTCATTGTAAAAAATCGTCTGATCAAAATTTTTGGAGGCTTGAATGGAGACATACTGGGCTTTATCGGAGAATTTATCCGCCCAGTATTCTTGCTGATTTTACTGACTCTTATGCTATTCGTTTAATCGGATTACGCTAGACCGCTTTCGTGATTATGAAGGTTCCTTTCCATAATCAATATTCACATTTCTGGTCTCTATGCCGACTATGTACCAGATCAGTGCAGCGATAAACCCAATGACCCAGAGGCCAAGATTGAGAAGAATGAAATCGAAGATGCCCAGCATAGCGGTTAGGTAAACAGATATGACGTAAGCTGCCATTGGAGCCAGCCGAATGATTCCTATTGAAGTCGATCTTATTCTTGTAGGAACAAGTTCCGGTTCGAGCGTTGTTCTGGATGCCCATGCAAATTCGCTGAATATCATGTTGACGAATAGAAGTGGGAGGAATACCACCATATTGGCTAACATTGTGTTGAATGCAAGAATAACGACCATCGATATTGCGCCGCCCAGAAATGATAACAACGTGAAATTTCTCCTTCCCCTGTTAATCAGGAACATGGCTGCAAAACCAGCCACCGATGCACCTAGAAGGGCAACAAAGATGAGGACTGGATAATTGTTCGGAAAATTATAAGGGCCTATTATGTACGCCATCAGGCCAAATGTCAGGTACTGTGATACACCCATCACCATTAGTATAGCCACACTGAACAGATAAGAAGGCTGTTTAACATATTCTTCCTTCCCCTGGATAATAAGTTTTGATTTCTCCTGTTCCGCCTCGTTTTCCTTGCCCATAACCCGAAGCCATCTGTACGACTCAGGAAGCAAAATCCGTGAATATATCATGAGAAAGACCAGTATTGTAGCAGATACAAGAAGAATGAACCTGAAGGAGAGATCTCCAGAACCGGACATTCCAATGAAAATATGGTTCAGCACTGGACTCAGGCGCGATTCAAGTGTAGCTTCTATCAGGAATATTCCGGACATGAATGCAGAACCTATGTTATTGAAATTTGCAACGAACGTCAGGAGCTTGGATCTTTCAGCGAATGAGAAATCCTCTGAAATCAGTGAAAGCCCGGACGGTTCCTCGCCTCCGACTCCGAATTCGGAGAGGATTAACCCGATAAGGAGAAGGATAAGATTGGAAGCGAAAACCAGGAAAATTATCCCAAAACCGTAAGAAATCATGGTGGCAATAAACACTCTTTTCCTGCCAATCTTATCCGCCATAATCCCCATTATGAGATTCCCTAGCATTATGACAATCGGACCGATGGCGAGAACCAGTGTCTTTGTCTGTAGTGAAACGCTGCTCAGGAAAGGGAATGAGAGAGAAAGCGGCCCTATTGTTGCTATAATTCCCCACATAAAGAAACTTGAAGTGGTCGAAACCAAAATTGATCTTTGTTTACTGGAATGCAATAAATACACCTCCAGCAAATAATCTGCTGCTAATCCAAATTGCTAACACGATAACTCTACGAAAAACGCTTGTTATACACATTTCATTCCCTCCGCCAGCATTACCTGGATCAGGTTCTAAGGGTCGATCATTTGATCCTCTCAGCCTCATACGAAGCTCCCCGAACTGACTAATTGCCTCATTATCCCCCAATACATAAATATTATGGCAAAGAGTGTGGTACTTAGAGAAGATGCAGGGAGGACCTTCGACGATACTGAAAAGTGTAATAATTATGGCAGGCGGAAAAGGGACGAGATTTGGAAGACCTGATAAGACCCTCGTTGAAGTTAAAGGCGAAACACTACTCGAAAGACTCATGTCGCAGGTGTCAGAATTTTCTGGGAATATCTTTGTTTGTTCAAGCAATAATAGTCCCACAGTTGTGGAAGTTTCCAGGAAAAAAGAATATAAACTTCTCATGGAGCCAGGAAATAACTTTGTAGAAGCGGTGCGAACCTGTCTTACATCCATAAATAAATTCCCCTGCCTTGTTCTGCCGGGTGACATATTTCTCGGTGACGCCCGAGTGTTAAGCAAATTTATTGATTTTTTCACCTCCTCGCCGGCGGACCTGGTTACACTAATCCATAATTCCATGCCGCTAGGGATCAGCATTTATCGGAAATTACCGGGGGCAGGGGAAGTATTGAGTCACGAAAATTATGATTGTAATGAAAATATGATCTATAATGTAAATACAGGAGAGGATTACATGGCCCTTCTGCATCAGCTTCGATAGGAGATCATTACATTTCCACATTAAAGTTGATATCAGAGTAATATTTTCCTGTTCGTACCCGCACAAACAAAACGATGCAGAAAGCGATGAATATCAGCATGATGCTTATAACTGCGGATGTGTGTGCGACAGAATTCGATAGTATTATGCTTTCAAAGATTATAAACACGAACGACAGGATTGATACCATTGGAATGGGCATTGACAGGTAAGATCCCGCCGACTTCAGATATCTGATAAGGGCAAAGTTTGAAATCGTGTGAACTGTCAGAAACAATATGCTGACTATTCCGGTAACTACGATGAAATAGTAATACAAATCCTGCGTCAAATTTGCAATGGCAGAAAGTGTTATTGTTATCACCATTATTGTTACGGCCACCATGCGCAGGGTTGTTCTTGTACCCTTCACTGCAATAATGATTCCATCTTCCAGAACTTTTGTGAACGAATTTCTGAAAGCATTCAGATAAGCAGCTGAGAGATTGAGGGCACTGTTTATGGCAATTACAGAGAAAAGTAATTCCCCAAATAGACCCAGTGATGACGGCAACCCGTAGAACAAACTTAAAGGATTCACAGTGAAGGCGGCAATACCTGCTGAAGAAAAAAATACTGAGATAATAAAGACCGGTGCAAGCATGAGGGCTGAAAGCAGGAGATACGCGTATAAGACCGATCTGTGTGTATTGCGTTTCCAGTCCTTTGTGTTTTCCGACAGGAATATGGATGACCCTATGCCGGCAAAAGCCAGAATACCAAAAGGAAGTGCAGAAAACAGTGAATTGCTGGAAAAGCTGTATTTCAGTACGTTGTGTGGAGTTCCACTTAATGCCATGAATACAGATAAGCCAATAATAAAACCAATTTCTATGATACCAGAAACTAAGATGTAACGCATAGTTATTCTCAAGCCACGAAAAACTATGAGGATAAGGTAGAGTGAAATTACTGATGAGAAGCCAACATTAAAGAATAGATTCCCAGAAAGATGTGCAGGGACAAAGGTGTCCACAAAGAAATTCAAAAAGAGAACTATTGAAGGAAACGCCATGAAGCTGTATGTTAGATAAAGAATCGCCGTGAATATTCCTGCACCTTTTCCGAACGTGCGTCCTACGTAACTGTAGTACCCGCCATTCGTTGACATAACTCTTGAAAAGGAATACCCAGTAAAAACAGTAAAAGCTCCTACTAATGTTGATAACATAAGAGCCAGAAATGACCAGTGCCCCATGATGCCCAAGACTATGGGAAATAGTGCGACGAGATTCAATACTGGACCAGCTGAGGAAAGTCCTTGCATAAGTGCCTCGTAAAAGGTTATCTTGCCATTTTCCATATTTACAGCATCGTGCGGTTATGAAAAAATTTAGTTCGCTTTCTTAACTTGAAAAGTCTTAAATTGTGAAGTATACTTCACTAAATTCAACTTTACTTTAGTAACTTATTCGACAACCTTGTGCGTAAATGCCGGTTAAAACAGCAAACTGCGTTTTACGGTGCAAATATCATACAATCATCCCCTTTTTTTATCGGATGGGGACCGGCGATCCGGTCCCAGGTAGGTAATGCAGCTTCATGACTGCTCACTGGCAATCGGGTAACTTTGCTGATCCGTCAGATATCTCTCCATAATTTCGTTTGGAGTTGTTACCTGGTTGTCCATCTTACTAATCACGGGTCTGTTGTTGTACCAGAACATGAAACTGTCGGGGCTTCCAAATGTCCATCTGAACTTATCGTAGTTTTGCCAGAGTCTTGAAAGTGCGAGATGAACTCTGTTCCCATGCTTGTCAGCTTCTACGTTCACCACTCCTTTTTTCTTCATGTAGTACCTCAGGTCAGTTGCCCCATATAGAATGCTGAGTATTCCACTCCTCAGGTAGAGATTTTGAATCTTCAATGTGGTGTGGTTTGTGAATTCAGATATTGAATCAACAAGCGACTGCAGGGCCTCCTTTGTGATTTTCCTGGATTCGATTATTGATAGGATTTTTTTTGTCGCCATGTCCACACACACAACTGCATATGGGTGATCCATAGCTGATTGGTGATAGTCCATGTAGATAGTTGAAAGAGGTTCTTCATGGTTCCTGCTCCTGCCATTTTGGTACGATGCCCCTTTTGACCGTATCATGTTTCGATTTCTCATGAAATTGTAAATCTGATAATATGAAACGTTCTTGCCCTTACTCTTCATGAGGTAATATATTGTTCTGGACCCTATTTTGTAATTGATCCAAAGGTCCTCTATCTCTTTAGCCTCTTCCTGCGAAAGTGAGGAAAACTTCCTCTTGGTCCCGTTCCCGCTAACGTCCTCTTTGAGGATTTGCTGAACACGTCTTGGCGTTACATTGAACATCTTAGCGAGATCACTGACCTTGTATCCATTTTCGACGCTTTTTATTATGAATCTCTTGTCATCAGTGCTAAGCATAGTATCAAGAATACATGACACAGGGTACTTTTATGGGTTTTCTGTATGGCGTATGACAGGAAACACTGTATAGATATTGTCTGTAGTTGTGTATGAAATGAAACATAATGTTAATAAGGGAATGCGAAATATTTTCGTTCCCAGCGTTACGCCGTTTATATAGAAATATAGGGATATACATTAGCTCATACAGTCAAACATAAGGGGTTACATGTAATGGGAATGAAAAATAGCATCTTCACTCTGAGTCGCTTCCTCAAGAAGCAGTTCAGTTTGAAGGCTGATGTTAAGGCTGAATCTGGAATTGGAGTCCTTATCATATTTATAGCTCTGGTGCTGGTTGCCGCTGTGGCTGCTTCGGTGCTAATACACACAGCAGGGATATTACAGCAGAAGGCCAGCGCTACGGGAACAACCACAATAAACCAGGTATCTACCGGTTTGGTCATTAGCCAAATCCTCGGGTATGATGGCGCTTCTCCGCCAGAAGCTGGTGGAATCCAGTTCCTGGCAATATTCGTAACTGACAATTCGGGTGGGAATTCCATTAATATGGCCAACGTAACCTTAACTCTAACGCTTCACGGTGTTACAGCCGTACTGGTATATAACAACTCCATCTTTGAAAGCGTTTCTCAATCGGGAACCAGTAGCGTATTTGGTTCGACAGTCTGGAATAACTTGAGTGCATCTCATAACAATCCAAATAATTTCGGTATATTTGTGATCTCCGATCCTTCACATTCGTTGAACGCAAAATACCCGGTGTTGTCACCGGGATCACAGGCAGCCATCATACTGAATGTAACAAATACTTTCGGAACCAACCTGACACAAAACACGCATGTGTCGGGTCAGATTACTCCACAGATAGGAATCCCGGCACTCGTTAATTTTGTCGCACCGGAAGCGTTCCTCAACCACGCTATGACACTGCAGTAGACACCTCGTGCCTCCCATTTGGCCATGGGAGGCAATTCAGCTCATTACCGGTTAAATACATGGAGAAGATATTCCCACCGGATGAAAACGCATATCCGCGGGAGCCCATTGGATTCTTCTATAGTGTCAATAATCGGGGGAATAATAATCTTGTATGTTGGAGTATATGGGCTGTACATTCTTCTCACTGTGGGATCTTATTCAGTTTATGATCTTCTTGAAGTGATTTTTGGTACAACCTGGGGACTATTAATTGTGGTGTTCAGTGTCCTGCTATTTTTTGACAGGAATCGCCACCGGAAATATGGTTCCGCCATAATTATACTGTCTTTTGCCAGTTGGTATGGTACATCCGGAGGTCTGTTTGTAGGATTCATTCTTGCATTTCTTGGCGGCATTATGGGTCTTGTATGGAAACCAGCGAGACAAAAAACCAATGAACCTGAAGATTCGAGCAGTAGAACCTGAAATTTTCAGGTATTAACTATTCTCCCCCATTAACTGATTTCTACAGTCACATCCGATCATGCGAAACAAATTTATACCATTAAAGATTTCTGCAATATTGTCGTGCTACGACATGACAATGCAGAACCATTGGTGAACAAAGTGTTGACGTTATTAGTGCCGGAATTTCTTTTACTTGGCCAGTCAACACTCTCACCAGTGGTTCTGTAGGCAAAGAATTTTTGGTGGTGAGTTGTGGATTTTGTAAATGGTAGTGGAGACTATATTCTATCGGCGGGTTACGTTGAGTCATCTCTGAGAACTGGCAAGTATTATTCTTGGGGAATAGATAAAACCAATGTTCCAGAAAGAATCACGGTGCTTGATACTACGCTCAGGGATGGGGAGCAATCCCCTGGGGTATCAATTTCTCCCGTTGAAAAAATGAAGATTGCACAGATGCTTGAGGAAGCAGGAGTTGATGTAATAGAGGCGGGATTTCCAGCTGCTTCGGAAACTGAAGGAATTGCAGTTTCGCAGATCAACTCAGTTAGCAGAAAATCACAGATTTGCGCTCTTGCAAGGTGCGTACCGGGAGACATTGAGGCAGCTGTGAATACTGGTGTGAAAAGGATTCATCTTTTTATTGCCACGTCAGAGATACATATGAAACATAAGCTAAGGATGACTGAAGCCCAGGTTCTGGAAGCGGTTGAACGATCCGTATCATCGGTTGCGGAGAGAGGTATAAAGGTGGAGTTTTCCTGTGAAGACGCCACCCGGAGTGATTTGAATTTTTTGAATGAAGTATTCCTTGCAACCAAAAGAAATGGTGCAACAATTGGTAACATACCGGATACAGTAGGGGCGGTCTCGCCACCTGCCATGATGGAAATTGTGAAAACGGTCAGAAATGCCACGAAATCAGATATCAGCGTTCACTGCCATAACGACTTCGGACTTGCTACGGCAAATACCCTTTTCGGAGTTATGGGAGGTGCGTCCCAGGTGCATGTCACTGTTAATGGCATAGGTGAAAGGGCTGGAAATGCAGCGATGGAAGAAGTAGTAATGGGTATCCAGACGTTTCTCGGAGCGAGAACTGGGATGCGAACGGAGAAATTGACAGAACTGTCAGAGTATGTGTCTGAAATCACAGGAATGCGAGTGCAACCAAACAAAGCAATAGTGGGAGAAAATGCCTTTTCCCATGAAGCGGGGATTCATGTTCATGGCCTGATAAATGATGTATCGACATACGAACCGATTGATCCATCGCTGGTTGGAACTGGCAGAAAAATTATTCTGGGGAAACATTCCGGCCTAGGCTCCATTCAATGGATAATGAAACGAAACAATATTTTTGCGGATAACTCAGTGGCAAAAGAAATACTGCGCAGAGTTAAAGAACTCAGCGAAAGCGGAACGAAGGTAGATGAAAGCATGGTTGTAAATATGTTTGCAAAAAGCTACCCTTCCAGAATAAACTGAATCTAGAGGTGAAAGATGGATGAAAAATAATGGAAAAACAGCGGTTGAAAAGGTATTTTCGGAGAAATCTGGTGAGGATGTATATGCAGGGAGTATAGTAGAGGCAGAGCTGGACTATGTCATGGTGAATGATATAACAGGACCTTCAGCAATTGATGCTTTCTACCAGCTAGATGTTGAACCGAAGAAAGAAAAAATAGTGCTCATTCCTGATCACTTCGTTCCAAGCAAGGACATTGCATCCGCAACACAGTCAAAAAAGTTGAGGGACTTTGCTTGGAAACACGAAATGCCCAATTACTTCGAAGTTGGGAGAGGAGGAGTTTGCCACCAGGTTATGATGGAAAAGGGCTTCGCCACACCTGGTGCACTTATTGCAGGGGCAGATTCACACACTTGCACTTACGGCGCCCTGGGGGCCATTTCAGTTGGAATAGGCGGAACTGAGGCAGGCGTTATTTTTGGAACCGGTAGGATGTGGTTTAAGGTTCCCGAAACAATGATGTTCAGGATTAATGGCGAGCTTGATTCTTCAGTTGAAGGTAAGGATGTCATACTTAACCTGATCTCAAGAATAGGAGTTGAGGGAGGGAGATACAAATGCCTGGAATTCAGGGGTGAAGGTGTTGAAGGCCTAGGTGTATCTGATAGAATGACGATGGCCAACATGGCGTCAGAAGCTGGAGCAAAGTGTGCTTTCATGGCACCTGACAAAAAAACAGAAGACTATCTTAATTCCAGATCGAGAAAAACATGGTCTTTTATTGATTCGGACAGTGATGCTAATTATGACAGGATCTTCGATATTGATGCGTCAGAACTTGAACCAGTTGTTTCTATGCCAGGTTCTCCGGCGGATGTTAAGCCTGTTTCAGAAGTGAATGACGAGATAGACCAGGCCTATATTGGATCGTGTACAAACGGAAGAATAGAAGACATAAGGCGAGCTGCCCAAGTTCTGAAAGGAAAGAAAGTGCATCCCAGAACCAGACTGATTGTGGTTCCATCAAGCCAGCAGGTTTTCGAGGATGCAGTATCTGAAGGTCTCGTAAAATTGATTGCAGAAGCCGGCGGATATGTGTCTGGACCGACATGTGGTGCATGTCTGGGAGGATACATGGGTGTTCTGGGCCCGGGTGAAAGATGTATCTCCAGTACTAACAGGAATTTTCTTGGAAGAATGGGAGACAAGGATTCTAAGGTCTATCTTGCGAATCCATCTGTTGTTGCTGCCAGTTCCATACTTGGAAGAATAGCTTCACCGAGAGAGGTGTATGAAATTGTCAAATGATCTTATCAGCGGTAAAATCTGGCGGCTTGGAGATAATGTCGATACCGATCAGATCATACCGGCGAAGTACCTGGTCACCTCTGATCCAGATAAACTGGCGATGCATTTTATGGAAAACACACACCCTGAACTGGCAAAGTCGATCGGGAAAGGTGACATAATCGTTGCCGGGAGGAATTTTGGATGCGGGTCAAGCAGGGAACATGCTGTAAAGACGATACAGGGATGTGGAATCAGGCTGGTCATTGCCGAGAGTTTTGCCAGAATATTTTTCAGGAATTCTATTAATCTTGGTCTTCCCGTGATAGAGGCAAAAATTGAAGCCCCTGAGGGAACTGTTCTGAATGTCGACATGGAAAAGGGGAGAATACACTGGGATTCCGGTGAATCTGAATTTCAGAAATATCCACCTTTCCTGAAAAAGATCGTCGATAGTGGAAGCATCATAAATTATGCAAAGGAGGGGTTAATACGGCAAAAGTAGCAGTAATACGGGGAGATGGCATCGGTAAGGAGGTTATCCCTTCAGCAATCTCCTGTATAAAAAGCGTTACGGATGATAGTGTAGAGTTCGTGGAATTTGACATCTCCGCTGAGAGATATCTTGATTCCGGAAGACTGTTGTCTGAAGAAGAAATAAATCAGATCAGGTCAATGGATTCGGTGCTATTTGGAGCAGTTGGTGATCCGAGAGTCAGACCAGGCATACTGGAGCGGGGAATTATAATCAAGCTTCGTACTGAGCTTGACCTTTTTATGAATCTGAGGCCTTCGTGGTCTCTCCCGTTCTCCAGCACCAAATTCAATATCGCTGTGGCCAGAGAGAATACTGAAGAGTTTTACATCGGATTTGGCGGAAAGCTGGAAAAAAGCCCTACCACTTTTTCATATTCCAGTCAGGCGTGGAAAGGAAACGTGAAGATATCCGGTGATACAGACGACGACGTATATTTCAACGTAGGAATGATGAGTAGAAGGAACACCGAACGATACTTTGAGATGGTCTGTGATCTGGCAGATGAGAGAAAGGTAAAAGAAGTGACTGTTGTAGACAAGGCTAACGCGGTTCCGGGTATATATGATATCTGGCGTGAAACTGGGAAGAGGGTTCTTGGGAAACATGGTATTGGACCCTCGTTCATGTATGGTGATGCCGTTGCATACGGGCTTGTTATGAAACCTGACAGATTCAACCTTATTGCTGCCTCAAATCTGTATGGAGATATCCTTTCAGATCTGTGCTCTGGACTCATGGGGGGGCTGGGTTTCACACCAAGTGGAAATTATGGATCTGGAAGAATTGCTCTCTTTGAACCGGTACATGGTAGTGCTCCTGATATTGCAGGAAAAGGCGTCGCGAACCCCATCGGTACAATTCTTTCCTCATCAATGATGCTTAAGCATCTTGGAATGAAAAAAGAATCACGGATCATCAGGGAAGCAGTTGATTTAACCATATCTCAAGGCATCAGGACTTTTGATATTGGCGGTTCCGATGGTACCAGTAAAGTTACTCAGGCAATCATGAAAAATATTGAACGGAAAATAATTGCAAATGATGTGTGATTAGCCGCGAAAAAATAAATTATTAAAAAAATAGATGTGTGTCTGGAAACGGCTACCATTATTTTTTAACAAACATGCTTCTTAGTTCTTTGCCAACCTGTTCCAGAGTTTCTTTCTGAGAATCCGATCTCATTTTACTAAGATTCGGGATTCCTTTGTGGTATTCGTTCATCCACTCATCAGCAAAATTCCCGTTTTGAACCTCTTTAAGAACTTCCCTCATGTTATTGACGACATGCTGATCTATAATCCTTGAGCCTCTTGTTCGTCCACCGTATTCAGCTGTGTTGCTAACTGCGTTCCACATATTTTCAAAGCCGCCGTTCTGTATTAGATCAACGATGAGTTTCATCTCGTGGAGAACCTCGAAATATGCTATCTCTGGTTGATATCCTTCTGAAATGAGTATTTTGAATGCCTCGCCAATTAAACCTGTTATTCCACCACAAAGAACTGCCTGTTCTCCAAAATTATCCGTCTCCGTCTCTTCCTTGAACGTTGTCTTTATCACGCCTGCCCTGGTAGCCCCTATGCCCTTGGCAAGTGCCATAACAACGTCCCAAGCTTTTCCTGAGTAATCTTTTTCAACCGCAACTAGCGAAGGTGTGCCGAATCCTTCCTCGTATGTGCTTCTTACCTTTGGTCCCGGGGATTTGGGTGCAACCATTACAATATCCACCCCATCAGGCGGCGTAATTCGTTTGAAATGTATATTGAAGCCATGACCGAAATCAAGCGTTTTCCCCGGTTTCAGAGCAGGAGCTATTTCACTCTTGTAAACTTCTGACTGCACTTCGTCCGGAATCAGAACCATGATCACATCTGCCTTTTCACAGGCTTCCCTGACACCCATTGGCTTGAAACCGTCAGACTGTGCCTTTGTCCAGCTTTTTCCCTTTTCTCTGAGTCCTATGGTTACGTCCATTCCGGAATCTCTCAGGTTCATGGACTGGGCTCTTCCCTGACTCCCATATCCAACAACAGTTATTTTCTTACCCTTTAGAGCTTTCAAATCCGCATCTTTTTCATAGTATGCTTTCACCAAATATTTCACCTTCTTTCACTAATACAATCTCGGCGTTCCTTACGCCATATATCTTGCTCAGATTCCTCAGCACCTTCTGAGCGTCTTCTTCCCTGTTCAAGGAGAACTGCATTGTTATTCCGCTTGTTCCTCTCCTGTAGAACAGTCCTTCTATTGGAATGTTTCGCTTGCTGAACTCAAATATTGCCCTCTGTAGAGTCCCTTCTTCATCATCTGCCAAAATTCGCAATTTCACCATTGCTTATATTCCCCCATTTGCATTTCCCAAAAACAACTGAGCTTCTGCCAGCACCTGCCGGAATCATCGGGAGGCAATCTTCCATCACGTCGACCCGGACATCGGCCACAAAAGGCACGTCACTTTTCAATCCTGCTTTTATCGCATCGGCCACTTCGCTTGCTTTTTCCACTACAACACCGTTTCCTCCCATTGCCTCTGCAAATTTAGCAAAATTGGGTCCCTTTTCATAGTCTGTAGAGAAAATATGGTGGTTGTAGAACTGTTTCTGGAACTGTCTGACCATTCCCAGGCTGCCGTTATTCATCACGATGATGAATACGGGTACATTGTTTTCAACTGCCGTGGAAAATTCAGAAAAGGTCATCTGGAAGCCTCCGTCCCCTACAAGGCTGACCACTTTCCTGTCCGGCGCAGCAATTTTCGCCCCGATAGCTGCCGGTAGACCGAAACCCATGGTTCCAAGACCACCGGAAGTTATGAAGTTCCTCCTTCCCCTTGTCTCAAAATAATGCGCTGCAAACATTTGGTGCTGTCCAACGTCAGCGGTCAGGATAACGTCATCCGGCAGGAGTCTTGACATTTCGTATATCAACTTCTGTGGTTTCAAAGGTTGATCTCCATAGTTGATGTCACATTTACAAAAGGACTTCATGGAAGCTGCCCTGACGGTCCACTGTATTCTTTTCCCTGCGTAATCCTGAATGTGACTGTTAAGCAAGCTGACTATTTCGATGCATGATCCGGTCAGTCCTATCACTCCGTCAACGTTTTTACCTATTTCCCTGCCATCTATATCCACATGGATGACTTTGGCAGAGGGGAGGAAGTCGGAGGTTTTACTTGTGGTTCTGTCGCTGAAGCGTGTTCCAAGTGCTATTACAAGATCCGTCTCATTCATAAGTTGTTGTGTGGACCACCTTCCAAACATGCCTGTTGTGCCCATGGAGAGGGGGTGATCTTCTGGAACAGCTCCTTTCCCCATTACTGTAGTAATTACCGGAGAGCCCATCTTCTCAGCGAATTTCATGATATCCGCACCGCAATCATCCCATTTTGCACCACCTCCTACTAGAATTACGGGTCTCTGCGATGAATTCAGCGCGTGAAGCGCCTGTGAAAGTGCCTCAAAGTTTGTCTCGTACAATAGTTCCGGAATCTTGCCTGAAACTCTTGAAGTTGCATCTTTCATTGCCACGTCCGCAGGAACATCAATAGACACCGGACCAAATCTTCCTGTCATTGATACTTTATATGCCTTATCAACCGTGATCGGAATCTCTTCGGGAGATTTCACCTTGAAGTTGAATTTTGTCACAGGTATCATAAGATCAAAGGCGTCGGATTCCTGGAAGGAGTCCCTGCCCATTGCTCTGGTTGAAACCTGCCCAGTTATTCCAATAACGGGAGATGAGTCCACATATGCCGTGGCCATTCCAGTGACCATATTAGTTGCACCCGGACCAGAAGTAACCAGACAAACCGCCGGTTTTCTTGCCACTCTGGCATAACCATCAGCCATGTGAACTGCACTTGCTTCCTGTCTCGCAAGTATATTCAGGAAATTACTGGAAAACAACTCATCGTATATTGCCAGGTTCGCACCGCCCGGAATACCAAAAACTGTATCCAGACCGCGTTCGTAAAGGGATTCCAGAAGAATTTTAGCTCCTTTTATAACATTCACCTCATTTTTGCGACAAAACAGAAGAAGTTAAGTCGCTTACCGAATAACTAAGCCAATAATACCCGAAATAGTGTTCAGAATAACGTTGCTAGCAGTTGGGTTAGGCCTCATCTAACCTGTTCAACCCTATGTTGTATAAATACCTTGTTATTTTGTGTCACGGGAATTGCCGAATATTTCATCCGGAATATCGGAAAACTCCTGTGTCGTTGAGATAAGGACAGTCCTGTCGGAGAAAAAGGAATCACTTTATACTGGTTACCGACTCTGTTAGTTATGAACGACGCGAATCGAGACTGCAACGGGATTTCGCCGGATGATTTGTTGAAAAATATTGACAATGCAGTTGAACAGGAGATGTCGGCGATGAAGGATGAGATTTGCAAACTGGTATTAGGTGTTCTTAGTGCTGAAACAGTTGCAAAAAACGAACTTTTCAACAAATTGGCCAATATTACGGACAACGTGTCAGGTAAGCTTGGAACGAGCGATGAACCCGAATTCCATGCTCTGGTTGAGAGAAGAGTCCACCATCTGCTGCTAAAGAGAATCTTTGGCATGGCAGATGTTAACAACTGGATAAAGGATCAGGCGACTACCATAGCAAAAGATCTCTCCCGGTTTGGAGCCCTCCAGATAACGATATCGTTTTACGTTGGAATTGCGTCTGTTTCGGTAACTTTTGACGTAAAACAGCTCCTTGCAATGGCCTGATGCTGTAGTTGAATGTTGCTGGATCAGTCCTGACATGAGAAACTGATGCTGCGATTATTCTTTCTTTTCACGAAACCTTTTTCAGGTCGAATTGGTTTCAAAGAAAAGATGCACATAAATCAGAATACACGAGAAAATAGTGAAGTAAAAAAACTTAACCAGATTTTTTCCTTTTTCGCTTATGCCGTTTCCTCAGTGATTTTCGATATTTTGGCATATTCTATCAGTGGAGAAGTTCGTGGATTCGTGCTGACCCATTCAGTCATTCTTTTCTATTTTCCATTATTTATGTTTCCCTATCTCGAAGATGCCTCTTTATCAGCTGTGCAAGCATATATGTTCAGGGGAATAACTCAAGGAGAATTGCTGATCATAGGATTAACTATCTTTGCATTTTTACTCGGAATCCTCGCACATAGGCACGTGACGGAAAAATGCAATGGAGAAACTGAAGATTAACTTATTTTGTGAGGCCTACACTTTTTCTGTAATTCTGGAAAAAAGCCTTATTGGATTGCTCGGAATCCAGACTGGTTTCCTAGAACCCAGTAAAAATTGTTGAAAAGACAATGATCTGACCTATGCAAAAGTAATTAATCATTCTATTACTTAGGGTTTTAATATGGCAAAGAGATCTCTTGAGCAGACGCTAGGACTTGCGGGCGGACTAATTGCGATTGCGATTGGCGCACTTTCAGATCTTGTTGCGAACATAGGTCAGACCTTGCATCTGGGAGGATCCGGACTCCTTTCTGGAGCAGAAATAGGCATATTGTTCGGGTTAATTGGTCTTTTTGGAGCGTTTATAGTAACGTCAAAAAAACATGACGGTGGACTTATTATGCTAGTAATAGGAATCGCAGGTATAATCGCGCTTGCGAACGGGATTTACCTTATACCTTTCGTACTTCTCATTGTGGCTGGAATTATTGCCAGAGCATAAATTAGTTGAACGAATTTAGCTTATTCGTCTAACTAGATTTTAATATTAACCGAATCATAATTAGTTAATGCTCTCATTAGTGTTGCTAAATATGGTTGCCCTCGTTGCAGCCATTTTCTTCGCAGGGATATCACTCCTTAAAGGAAAAGATAGGTTTGTTGTTCCATATGCGTCGATTCTGCCAATTTCAATATATCTCTTCCTGGCTTATGGCACCACTATGCCCGCACTTGTTATGGTTCTCTCCATAATAAGTACAAAATTCCTTTACTCCAGGTTATTTTTCTTGTTTGGCATATTTATTCTTGGAATAAGTATCGTTATGGAAATCCTTCAGGTATCACAGGAGATATGGAGGATTTATGATCTGTCTATCGGAATCGGGATCTCTTTAGCCTTGATCACTGATAAACAGAGCCTCAATTACGTCAAATTGAATGATCAATCAAAGGGAGCTAACAGAGGCAAAGAATTGAAGCGGGATGTAATCCAGATTCTCGCTGGTCTAGTTCTCCTCGTCATCTTATATTCTATTGGCCAGAATAATTCAAGGGTAGCTATCAGTATCGTGGTCATCCTGCTTTACATGATCGGGAATTACTATTCCCTGTTTCCAGACACCCGGATTGGTAAAACACTGGCCTACTTTGAGCGACCAACGACACCACTCGGCATGGGAGCCATATGGTTTGCAGCAGGAATGATGATTGCTTTCGGTATTGTTCATTCTTTGCCGATTCTTGTATTTATCGTCTTTGTCACAACCATTGGTGATCCTCTCGCTACGCTATTTGGAAGCACTATTAAATCGCCAAAACTTCCGTATAACCGGAAAAAATCTCTTGCCGGATTCATGGGTATGTTTGTATCTTCAGCAATATTTGGTTATGCACTTATGGGATTCTTGGGCGTAGGACTATCTTTCATTTCTGCCATCGTTGAAAGTTTGTCACTCCACCCTCTCGATGATAATTTCGCACTTCCTGCAGTCATTGGTGTGATATCTCTATTCGTTTGAATTAAAGGTCAGATATGGTAGAAAATTTCCTTCATGTCAGAAACGGATCTGAATCCAATTTTCTCATAGAGACTACGGGCCGGATTCGTTTCTGAGACCCACAGAATGCACTGATCGTACCCCATACTCCTTAACGATATGAGCGAGTTTACCAACAACATTTTTCCAAGACCTTTTCCTTTGAATTCCGGAGTCACGAATAAATCGAGCAACAGGGCCGTCTTAACGTCAGTAAAAGTTTGCTGATGAGTTGTAATCACGGACCCAACTATCTGACCATGAAAAGACAATATGATGCTGGAGTCTGTTATTATCTCACCGAACTTGCCTTTAAAAAGTGACTTTACGAATTCAATCCTTTGATTCCGATCTTTACTATTGAACAGTATTTCATCAGCAGTGCCAACGTACGACTTGAATTCTGAGTCGGCATAACCAACCATATCAAGTCTGTCCACGGGAACCGGAATAAATTGTTCATCGAAATTCCTATGAATTTGCAGGAAGGAGTCGTCAAGATACAGCTGCATTCTGTTTCTCTCAAATTTCTTAAACCCCATCCTGGTGAGCACAGCCTCCGACAATTCGCCGCCATTGAAAATCTTGTTTAGCATCAAACGTTTTTTTCGATTCTGCGAGATACTCACCAACCATGAGAGCAGATTAGAGATTCTCTCATCTGTTGCAAAAGCAATGTCGGTAAAACCGATTGAACCATAAAGTCTGTCATTGAGTTCTGAACTCTCTTTAATGAATGAATACGCAGCCACATTGATGCCATTAAGAATTACTCTTGACGGGATTGCGTTCTTGTTCAATTCCTCTATTATAGATTTATAGGAAACCCTGACGGGCAACTCGGGATAGAGGAATTCCATGTGCTTAATCTCACCCTCAAGGATTTGCGCCCAGTCCAGTTTAACATTATTGAGTTCCATTTTTCCTGATTCTTTCAAAAACTAAATTCTTTCTAAAATGAAATACGGCAATAAGCGATATGAACATCGCTATATTTAGACAATCTTAATAAAGATAGAAAAGTTCAACGTACGATTAAATGGATGACAACTCCAGAACCGAAGGTTTCAACCGTGATGCACTGAGATACTCTGAATATTATAAGGGAAAAGTGCAGGTGATCCCGAAAGTGCCCGTGAGACACCTTCAGGACTTCTCTATCTGGTATACCCCGGGAATAGCGGCAGTATCTAAGAAGATAGCCGAGAATGCCGAATTATCATTTGATCTGACCGGGCGATGGAACAGTATTGCCATCATCACAGATGGTTCCAGGGTGCTTGGTCTAGGCAATATAGGTCCGGAAGCTGCCATGCCGGTCATGGAGGGAAAATCACTGATTTTCAATTTTCTGGGAGCAGTCAATGCAATGCCACTGCCCATAAGGACGAAGACCAGGGACGAATTTATCACTGTGGCCAGGGCATTGGAGCCATCTTTTGGGGGTTTTAACCTTGAAGACATTGAGTCCCCGAAATGTTTCGCAGTACTTGAGGCTCTTCAGAAAGTTCTTTCCATTCCTGCGTGGCATGATGATCAACTGGGAACAGCATGTATAACTCTTGCTGGTATCATAAATTCGCTCAGGGTAGTGGGAAAGAAGATTGAAGATGCCAGAATCGTTCTTCTTGGCTCTGGAGCCGCTAACATTGCCACAGCACATCTTCTATTTACTGCCGGTTTCAAGGAAGGCAACATAATTCTTGCAGATTCCAAGGGAATACTTGAACCAGAGAGGGAAGACATGGATAGCTTAATGCTTAACAATCCCTGGAAATATCAGTTGGCCATGCGTACCAATTCCGACCGCCTAAAAGGGCCGTCTGAACTGGCTTTTAGGGGAGCAGATGCAGTTATTTCTGCTTCGAAACCCGGGCCGGATACTATCAAATCAGACTGGATCAGGAGCATGAATCCTGACAGCATTGTTTTTGCTCTTGCCAATCCTGTACCGGAAATATGGCCAGAAGTTGCCCGGAAAGCTGGTGCGAAGATTGTTGCGACCGGAAGGGGAGATTTTCCGAATCAGGTCAACAACAGCCTTGTTTTTCCAGGTGTATTCAGAGGAGTACTCGATGCCAGGGCTAAAGGGGTCAATTTCGAAATTATGGTTGCTGCGTCATATGAGATAGCCAACTTCGTAAAAGATCCAAGTGAGGATAAGATTGTGCCAAACATGGAAGAGTGGGAACTTTATCCAACAGTCGCCTCGGCAGTGGCTGCCAAAACTGTGGATATGAACCTTGCGAGAAAGATTAATTCAAAAGAGGGATTCTTTAAGAATGCCAAGGAGATGATTGAAACGAACAGGAAACTTTACATGAAGCTGATGGATGAGAAACTAATAAAGGAACTTCCAGGAGGTATGGAAATTGAAAAATAGCGTGATTGTCAGGGAGCTGGAAGAGAAAGATATAAATTTGGCTGCAGAGCTTTTGATCAGACTGAAAAAACTCAATGGGGAATTCGATTCAATCTTTAACGTTTCTGATGAGGTAGAGGATGATGCCAAGAAACATCTCAGAAATGTGATTTCAGGAGATGGAGACCATGTGGCATTTGTTGCTGAGAAAGGTGCAAAATTGATTGGAATACTGACAATGATCTTACTTCGCAGGCAATACTATCTGCCTGAAAGAGAAGCCAGAATTGTTGATTTCTATATCATGCCAGAAGCCCGAAGATCTGGGGCAGGAAAAATGCTGATCGACAGGACATATAAGTATCTTAGAAGCGAAAAAATAAAACTCATAACTGCTGAATTTCCATCACTGAATCCAATAGCCCTGAGCTTCTACAAGAGATTGGGATATAGGGAAATAGTAGGAATATATGGGAAAATAATCGATGATGAGCAGGCATAGACAAAATCGTGTATCATTTACCTGAGAATCCGTCAGAGTTCAGATCAGGTTGGCCGATAATACGTAATGCCTATGAGGACTGGATGGAATTTATAACCTCTATTAGTTCATCCTCATATTTCTCTGCGTGTTCCGGTGAGTCCTGAAGATGTTTTTGTGCCATATCTGAAACCCTCAGCATTGAAACCTTGGCTGAAGGACCATCGCCTGAAATCACAATCTTGCAGGGCAGGAACAACCCATATTCTTCGTTCCTGATAATAAGCTCTCTTGCTGCAGCTGGTTTACACACATCCAGAATATAATATCCCGGAAAATCTTCATTGAACTTGTTCTTTATTATTTCTTTGACGTCAACGTAAGAGAGAATAACATAACCCTTTTCTTTGAGACCCTGAGAAAGTTTTCCGTATGCTTTATCCACATCCATATTCAAGATCCTTTCAAATTTGTACATGATTTAGGATTTCCGTATCCTACTTCTATGTTTTCATAACAGGCGCGCACCGAAGAGTGGCATAGCATCCTCACCAGAGAATACTTGCCCATCTTCTGCTTGTTCCGGCGACTATGCTTCTCTTTTTGGTGTAAAAATTGCATCTTTGAAAAACCTTTAAAGCAAGTGACAAATAGGTATTGTCATAATAAGAGGGGAGAAAAATTAGCTCAAAGGAAATAATGGAACAGGTCGTTGACACAATAAAATACACTAGTCAGAAAGAGCCACATATTCAAAAGGCTTTCATGGACTTCAACAGCGCGGTGCTGAGTCCGGGGAAGCTATCCACCAAGACAAAAGAGCTCATAGCCCTTGCACTCTCCCTATCAAGCACCTGCGAATGGTGCATAACATTTCATGTAAAAATGGCTCTGGAAAGTGGAGCCACTGAAGAAGAAATTCTGGAAGCGTCATATGTCGCCGTCCTTATGGCGGGAGCCCCGGCACTTATGCACATAACTATCGTGAAGGATGCCCTCTCGTCACACTGAGGAATTTAAGCTTGTTCGGGCAAAATAACTCATTTTCCAATAGATAACCGTGCTACAGATGATTCACGCAATTTTTTCATTATTTTCTGCGTCTATCATTATGAGGTCTACCGCAGCCATAGCTGCCGGATAAAATATTTGCTCCTCCAGAGCTATGTGATGGGCAATGTTCTTTACGAATTCCATTACCTCCACCTGATATGTTTCGTGGAATGCCTCCTCCAGCAAATTCATGATGTTTATGTGATCTTCAATGAGCTCCCCATACCCAAGAATCATCTTGTTACGTATCTCGTTAAGATCTGGTGAATATTTTTTATTTTTTCCGTCAAGTCTGTATTTCAGGTATCTAAGAAGCGGGATTATGGTTTCCTGTTCTCTTTCGATGTGCAGATAAGATAGTTTTCTAAGTTCTATGAATATTTTGGATGAACCTGCTTCCCTCTGCGCCAGATCATTGATTTTCTCGAGCAGGTAAGAATGTTCTGATCTTAGCGCGTCAATTTCGGTGTCCATAGATTTCTTTCAGAATTTGAAATATGCCTGCCCCTATAAAATAATTGGCTAAACAATTAGCCAAATTTCTTTTATATTCAAGTGTTGCGAATTCGTTTCCTAAGTAGTATATCGTTTGACAGGACACCGATTAATGTTTTATTATGAATAAGATATCAGAAACTTATGCATCCTGATTCTACGTTCAACGTTGCGAATTTTCTTGAACCTAAAGATTCGATCATCGTCCATGTGAACATGAAAAGCGATATCTTCAGCAACATATTCAGCAAATTTGAAATCAACAATGCATTTAGTTACATCAAAGAAGCTCAAAAGATACTTCATCTTCCAGAGATATATGCAGGAAATGGGAAGAGAGACGTTGCGGGAATTACTGATGACACGGATTATCAGGGAATAAAAGAAAAACGCAGATTGGGTAAAGCTGCCGCGAAATCCACTCTAGATGGAAAACTCCTGGACGATTTTGTAAAGTTTATGCCGGACGCAAATGAAAAAGAGATTATAACCGGGAAAGGAGATCTTTTTCTTGATGCTGAATTCAGAAAAAGACTTGATGACCTGAATCGGAACACTATCCTTTTTACTGGCTTTTTCACCGAGATCCAGATATTACGCACTGCATTTTCCTGCGCGGATTATGGGTATTTTGGCGTCGTCGTGTCCGATGCTACATCCACATATTCGGAGAGAATTTATTACGAAGCCCTTGATGTAATCTCTCAGGCTGTGGAAGTGGTTGATACCAGAGATTTGATGAGAATTTGGGTACAGTCAACTTCACATACCTGACGAAATAGCCTATCTTGAATACCGAATAGTTCAGATATGCTGAACCTGGGAAAAAATACTCTTGCGACTGAAGCGGGCTACATTCGTAGATACCGGGTTCCTCCTTACCAAAGGGTTGGGATATCCTTGTAAGACTGAATGAGTGTTACCATTTTTGCCCGGTAATTCTTTCAAACATAGTTACATAAAGATCAGACGTTTTCTTAACAATGTCATCAGGCAGACTCGGAATTTGAGGTTCCTCTTTCTTATTTTCTCTGGCCAGATAGAGTTCCTTGTGGTATCCTATCGACCTGTAATACTGTCGTACAGATTCCTTGCTTAACTCTATGATGTTGCCCTGATCGTAAGCTGGTTTGTCCCAAAAACGATCCTCGTCAGCGGTTCCGAATGTATCAACGATTATAGGTTCCCTGCCTGCACCAAATGCGAATTCCTTCTTGCCATCCACATGAATTAGGCCCCTCTGCAAGACCTGTTTGTTGATTCTCCTGTCGATCTTGAGAATTGTTTCACGTACGTTGTTCAGTTCAGAACCTGACATACCGCCAATCTCGATTGCCTCACCCTTGGTGAGAACCCTGTCAAATTTTTCATATTTGGTTGTTACCTCGAAATAAGGATCATCGAGTTCCTCTCCGTACTTCGGTACGTGATTGAGACCGAGGTTTTCCGGGGTAATCTTACCTTTACTGACACGATCGAATAATGTCCCGGCAACGTAATATCTGACAACGAATTCTAGAGGTATAACGTATTCAACTTCGTACGGATTGCCTTTTCCTTCCGGGACATAGAATTTCTTTACCCTCATTTCATTCTTTGAAGGCATCTCAATGAAATGTGTTGGGATCCTTGCGGAATCCCTGGCCACGTTAAACCAGTAAGCAGAAGTTCTGCAGAGAGATTCTCCTTTGTTGGGAATGAGATTTGGGATCATTTTGTCAAAAACCGATATTTTATCAGTGAACCTGAAAAGAAGAGTCTCACCCTCATCATAAACTTCCTTCACTTTTCCTACACGAATAAGTTCCATTTATTATTAATCGCAATGATTTAATAATAACTTTTGCCCCGTGTAAAAAAATAATGATGACATAATTATACATTATTGCATTGACCGGTTATTGACTAAGACTGAGGACTGGATAAAGTTACTTGATCGTGTAATTAAGAATGATGACCTCAAGGAACAGAAGAATGCGGAAATTGAACGATGCATTGATCTGATCAGGCAGGGAGTGGGCAGAAATGACATTCAGGCTAAGATTGGAAAAGGGAAAACCGAGAGTGATATATTGTATGAACTTGCCCGATCCAGAATTTCCGCATCAGGTAAATATAGCATGTGGAACCGATTATGGCTTGATCATTACCTGTCCAGCTACTCAACACCTGAAATAGTTTGTAAATACCGTTCTGGCAGGATCAAGGATTCCAGGGTTATCGATGTTGGCACAGGTTCAGGCATTCAGGCCATATTTCTATCACAGACAAACGATAAAACAACCAGCATTGACATTAAGCCGGAGAGAAGTAAAATGGCACGGCTAAATTCCATGGAGTACAAGACCGGGAATCTTAAATTCCTGACTGGTGATGTTTACAATCTGTCAGAGTCCTTTGAAATCGATGAAAACACTGTAATTTTCAGTGATCCGGAAAGACCCCCGACTACGGCGGAGAGAACAATGAATCAACTTATACCATCTCCGGAAAATCTGATCAGAGTATTTGGTGACAGAACCAGTAACTTTGTTTTTGATCTTCCTCCTCAGATGAGAATGTCCAACATAGGAATAGAAGGTGAGAAAGAGTATTTGTCAATTGACGGGCAGTTGAACAGACTGACGCTATACTGCGGTAACGTCGCGGAAGACGAAGTCTCAGCAACAGTTTTGCCTTCAAACTACCGGATTACCGGTGAACCTGAAGAAATAGAGTTTCCTTCTAATCCTGTAATAACCGACATAATAGCAGTCCCTGATGTAGCTATCACATATGCGATGCTTCTGGGAAAATTATCCGAGCACTATCCGATTACCGCATCGTGGAAGGATAACCGGAGAGCTGTGTTCAGTGCTGAAGAACACATGAAAGGATTCCCGGGATACCAGTACCGGGTCCTGTCAAGGGTAGACAGTTCAAATGTGAACCTGGAGCTGAGGCGTTTAAACTCCCGCAGAGTTTTCCCACGTTTCCTGATAAAGGACAGCGGGTATTATGAAATTAAGCGAAAATGGGAAGATGGCCTTACCGGAACAAATGATATTTATGTCTTCAGGAAGGGAGAAATTTATTTCCTATGTGAAGAAGTAATCTGACCTTGCTGGAATAAGCGTTAGTTGAACATAATGCAAGAGTAACAAAGTAAGAGTCGTGCCCATGGCACCGTTCACGGATCGGGCTGCCTGACGGAATAAGATGTAGATGAAGCGATTACAGCGAAGTATATTGTGTGCGGCAGAAGTCCTCACGCAGGATAGACATAAAATTTAAAGCTGTTAATCCATTCTTAGCGGTAGACTAAAATCATTACCTATGTTTTTATAGCTCGTAAAAATTCTAAGTGAGATCGAAATGCTTGAACTATATTCTAAAGCGAAGCTTCCTACTATGGCCGGAACCTTCGAGATCTATACATTCAAATGGGAAGACAGTAAAGACCATGCAGTCCTTGTTAAGGGTGATGTCATGAACGCCCAAAACATCCCCGTTCGAATTCATTCGGAATGTTTCACCGGCGATGTTCTGGGATCCCTTAGATGTGACTGCAGGGATCAGTTGATGAGGTCGCTGGTCTATCTTGGAAAACAGGACGTCGGGATGTTAATATACCTGAGACAGGAGGGACGTGGAATTGGGCTCCTGAATAAGGTGAAAGCGTACGATCTGCAGGATCAGGGATACGATACCGTCGAGGCTAATCTTCTTCTCGGCCTGCCTGTGGACCGGAGAGACTACACTTATGCTGTTGAAGTTCTGAGGTATTTTAACATACATTCAATAAAACTTATAACGAACAATCCGGCTAAAGTTGACTTCCTCAGTGGCAACGATATCGTGGTCTCTGAGAGGATACCCATAAAAAGCACTCCCACTCCTTATGATGAATTTTACCTTTCCACGAAAAAAGTAAGGATGGGTCACCAACTCTAGTCAGATATTTATATAATTTAGGTAAATTCCTATTGAATGGCAAAGTATAATTCAATTTTGACAAATGCCCCTGAAGGCGGAGTCAGCTATGAAAAATTCGAACTGGACATTAGTGGCTTTGAAGTGAATCTTAAACCGCTACTCACAGGAATATGCGGCACCGATCGGGGCATAGTCTATGGATCGCTTCCCTTCGCGTACAATCCTCACGGTTCTTCCAGACTTGTACTTGGACACGAGAGCCTGTGCCGCGTCACAGATGCATCTTCGAACAATTTCGGAATAAAAAAAGGCGATTATGTTATTCCTATGGTTAGAAGACCTGGCAAATGCCTGAACTGTCTGGCAGGCAGATCGGATAACTGTTCTGACGGAGACAAGCATGAAGCAGGAATAACAGGTCTCCACGGATTCATGAGAGAGGAATTTGGAGATTCCGCAGAATATCTTGTGAAGGTCCCTGATCCAGAGATAGGTGATGTTGCAGTCTTGACTGAACCCCTCAAAAACGTATGCAAGGCATTCGAGGTTTTCGACACCGTCTCAAGGAAATCAATATTCACGGATAGTGCGGGAACTTATCACGAGAAAAAAAGTGTTGTTGTAGGAACCGGAAGTGAAGCTTTTCTGTTTGCTCTTAAGTCCATTGATTATGGTTTTCAGACATATATTACCAACAGGCATGGCCTGGATGATGTAAAGGACGAGTTTGTACAGAAAACTGGCATGAATTTCTACGACTATAGTTCTAGCGTCGAGCCTGAAAAAGATGGATTCGATCTGGCAATTGACACCAGTGGCGATCCGTCGACAATATTCAGATTTCTAAGGAAGTTGAATAACAACGGAATTCTGGTACTCTTCGGAACCAACGGAAAAGCTCCCCCAGCCAATCTTGACGGGAGCGACATAGATCACATAATAGAAAGAAACATCGCTGTAATAGGTTCAGTTGACGGTGCCAGAATTCATTACGAAAAGGCACTTCAGGATCTGACCAGATGGAGATATCAGTACGGTTCAGCTCTTCAGAGCATGATAACGGATAAGGTCAGCCCTGAAGATACTCAGATATTCACAAAAAAACCATCAGATGAAATAAAAACAGTGATAGACTGGAGTTGAAGAACATAAAAACTGGAGTAGTAGACTCAAAGGCGATCGGACAGAGGATCAGGGCCGATATTGAGAAGAACCTTGAAATCCGGGGCAAACGCGGTTATCTTCCGGGAATCGCTATTGTAAGAGTTGGCAGAGATCCTGCCTCAGAATTTTATTTTAATGCAAAAATCAAAAGAGCGAAGGAATTCGGAATAGAGGTAATCGCAACAACACTTGAGGAAGATGCCCGGGAAAAGGAGGTCCTTGAATGCCTGAAGGAACTTTCTAACGACAGTACAGTCCATGGAATTTTGCTGGAAAGTCCCGTCCCTGGGCATCTCGATTACAAGAAACTTGTTAATACAATACCATTTCAGAAGGACATTGACGGCGCCACAGATATCAGCCTTGGCAGACTTATGTCCGGAGAAGAAACGCTTGTAGCTGCAACCCCTCTCGCTGTCATGGAGTTTCTTGGAGAAATTTCTCTCGAAAGCGGCAGCCTGGTCTCGATCATCAATCGTACAATAACCGTAGGGAAACCGCTGACAATGCTCCTCCTTAACGCTAATTACACTCCGGTTGTATGCCATAGCAGGACAAAGAATCTTAAGGAGATATGCAGAAGATCTGACGCAATTGTTGTGGCAGCCGGGCGACCCAGGTTTTTGGGACCGGAATACGTTAACAACAACTCAGTGGTGGTAGATGTTGGGATAAATTCCGAAAATGGAAAGATCGTCGGAGATGCTGATTTTGAGAGCCTGAAAGGAATTGTCAAAACTATAACTCCGGTACCAGGCGGTGTCGGATCCATAACCAGCCTTATCATTTTTAAGAATTTGTTGCAAGCTCAGGAGTTACAGGAAAAATTTTGATCGAGCATCCGGTTTAACACAGAAACATTCGGACTTAACATTAATAATGTTTATTTATTGACCGCCGATAAAGTTTAGTGGTAAATGCATGCAGGTTCAGGATGAAATTGACACGATAATCAGTTTTTTAAGGGAACAGATTGGCGATCGCAACCCGGTCATCGGAATAAGCGGTGGCATTGACAGTGCGGTTACCCTGATGCTCTTGGCGAAGGCTTTCGGGAAAGAACGGATTCATGCTTATTTTATGCCGGATGAAAAAACCCCTGAGAAAGACCGCCTAGATGTTGAAGCGCTCAGCAGAGTGAGTGGGGTCGGTATCGAAACCGTGAAAATAGATACTGTCGTTAATGCATTTAAGACGCTTCTTGAGGTGGATACCAGGGAAGCCCTTGGGAATATAAAATCAAGAACTAGAATGACCATATTATATTATTATGCAAATTCGAACGATGGAATTGTTGTTGGGACAACTAACCGCAGTGAGTATCTGATAGGGTATTACACTAAATTCGGTGACGGAGGCTGTGACATTGAGCCCATAATACACCTTCTTAAGTGGCAGGTGAAAAAGTTGGCTTCAGCACTCAATGTACCAGAAAGTATAATCAACAAGAAACCTTCCGCAGGATTGTGGGAATCCCAGACAGATGAAACTGAACTTGGAATATCATATGATGAACTTGATGAGATCCTTACAAACATGTTTGTTGCAAAGTCCGGTTCAGGTGGAGAAATTTACCATAAGGTGAAGGAGATGTACGATAATTCAATGCATAAAAGGTGTATGCCGAAGTCTTTGTTGACTTAAGAGGAAGTGATGATCTCAACATTTGCTGTACAGTATTACCAGATAAGTCTGATTCTCATACTTGCAGCATTTGCCATACCCATATCGCGAAAAATCGCAGTAGCTGATATCCCAATCCTGATCATTCTCGGAATAATTTTCGGCCCAGGCCTGGAAATAATTAACAATAATTTTGCTTCCCAGTTTCTCACTCAGTTCGGCGGGCTTGGCGTTGGACTGCTTGGAGTCATGATCATACTCTACTATGAAAGCCATCACATGAATTTCCGAATTATCCGCAGGCATGTGTACAAGATAGTTGCCCTTGACACTGCAGGAGTTATCATCACTGCGGTTGTCTCCGGCTTCCTGTTCTCCCTCATCTTCCAGGCGCCAATCAGTGTAGGATTCCTCTTCGGTGCTATAATTTCTCCTACAGACCCTGCAACTCTGATCCCCCTTTTCAAGAGGATCAACATAAAGGACGATATTTCAGGAACACTAGTAGGAGAGAGTCTTTTCAACGACCCCATCGGAATTATACTTGTGTCCATAGCTATCCTGCTCATAACTCCAAATGCAGTGTACATATCGAGTTTTTCCGGCCTTGCAAGTCATACGGGAGTACTGCTCGGATCGATAATTTATTTCTTGGTACAGATTAGCATACCGACGGCGATAGGCATAACCGTTGGTTTCAGCGTGATTATCCTTAACAGGTTTCTCAATTTCGAGAACCTGATAGTTGGATTGCTGCTGGGAATAGTAATACTCGAGTTCACCGCTCTGGAAGCAACCGGCCTGACACCGTTCCCAGCAATAATTGCCACTGGTGCAATTGTCGGAAACTTTTCAGATAAGAGCATATTCTGGAACCGGGAGGCTAATTTTCAGGAGAATCTATCTTTTCTTGCCCAGGCAATCATATTTCTTACCCTTGGAAGCATGCTGACAAGGCAACAGCTTGTCGAATATGCATTTATAGGTATTGCACTAACCATACTCGTTATATTTGTCTCCAGGCCGGTTGCGGTTATTGTTTCAATGTTCCCCCTATTCCGGAAGAATCGAAGAGGTATAGACCGTAATACTGTAACTTTCTTTTCAATGGTTGGCCCAAGGGGAGTGGTATCCGTAGTAATGGCTACAGTTCCTTACAGTGTGGGGTTGGAAACCGGGAATCAGGAATTATTGCATTATGGTCCCATTATTGGCGTTGTCGTCTCATTTGTGGTTCTTTTCTCGATAATACTGCAGACCATCTATGTTCCTTATCTGTCAAGAAAGCTATTCAAGCAGGTAAACAACAATGATCATTGAATGTTGAGCAGTTCCATCGCCTTTTCGGGACTCTGGTTATATAATGAAATCACGTACCTTGCCTTTTCAAAGTTAGATATTCCTGCTTCCTTCATCCGGGAGATCACCTTCCGGCGCCGCGTGGTCTCCATTTCCAGTTGTTCATAAGGCACCCCGTCCCTTGCCGAGATGGTCTTGAACGTGTAGCTGTACTCCGAAGATTCATATTCGCCATAGTTATTTCGCTTGAATATCTTGTTTGTGATAAGTTCCCCAGTACCGGGATCAATCTCCACGATTTCCGAGACTTCCTTCACGAAACGTTGCAATTTCCCCTGATTGTATCCGGTGCTGAGAATTATTACGACGTCGAGCGACGTCAAAAGGGTTCTTGGAATCGATATTGGTTCTGCTTCAAGCCTATGGACGAAAGTCTCCACATTATCAGCATGGAACGTCCCCATTCCGAATCTCCCTGCGGACATTGCCTGGAAAACCGTGAAGGTTTCGCCTCCCCTGACTTCTCCGAGTATTATGTAATTAGGGCGGTGCCGCAGGGCTGATTCCAGCAGGTCAAACATGTCAATAGCAGTTCCATGCGCATATCCCTTGCTAACACCTACTGAAGAACGTGTTACGGTTGATATCCAGTTTTCATGCTTCAGATTTAATTCATTGGTATCTTCTATTGTCACAATTTTCTTCTGCGGTGAAACAAAACTCAGAATGCTGTTAAGGAATGTTGTTTTCCCGGTTGCAGTTCCGCCGACGATCATTATATTGGCCCCGTACTCCACTATGGTCCACAGAAACGCAAGTACACCAGAATCAACGGTGTCGAGATTCATGAGATCGATCGGGCTCAGCGGCACTTCCCTGAATTTCCTTATGGTGAAACTGGGACCGCGGGTGGTTACGTATCTTCCGAGAGATGCCTGAAGTCTGGATCCATCCGGGAGTGAGGTTTCCACTATCGGAGTGGAAACGGAGATCTGTTTTCCACCACTCTGCACCAGTTTACGTATGAATGTGTTGAGAGTGTCTTCTGACTCAAATGATATGTTTGTAGGAATGTATCCGTATTCCTTGAGAAATACGTAGACGGGAGATCCTGCGCTTTCACAGGAGATATCTTCTATTCTGGGATCGCGCATAAGAGGCTGAATCCTGTCCATTCCGACATAAAATCTGTCGAGATAATACATATCTACTTCGTCGGGAGCACCTGAATCCATATCTTTGATAAATGAACTAAAGTCTATCTTGGTACCAGACGAATTTGCCTCTTTAAATGCCGCTATATATCCATCAATCTTCTTTTTTTCCTTTTCTGATAACTTTTTTTCTTCTATGCGATATTTAATAATCGTGCCTGCTTTGATAATGCTAACCTGAAGTAAATCGTTGAGAAGTTTGTATTGTTCCAGGATTTTTTCGCCTTTCATCTTAATCACTTCAAATTGCACCAGCAAATGCCAGTATTATGGAGCTGGCAAGCAACATCATGCCGGTTTCCACGAAACCCGTAACCGGGTTGCGATCGTTTACCAACCCTATTATTGTACCTATTCCTACTGCCTCAACGTAGATTCCTATGTCAAATATCCTTTTCAGAACTTTCGCACCGGCACTCTGAAAGATAAGCCCCTGAGTACTAGCAAATTTGATTTCGGCAAAGAAGCGTATATCTATAACAACCATGACAAAAAGAAATACAGCGAAAGAGATCATAAGGATCAGGTTATAATTTTTCATCTCGGAATTCCGTTCTTCCCTCAAAAGCTGCATTTGAGACGTGAACTGAGACACAAGGGCAATCACATCTGAGGTATTGCTCCCGGATTCACCTGCCTTCCTGAGGATGATTCCAATTCTCTGAAGTTCCGGATCGTCAAGTACCTTCCCGAACTGGTCAAGGGCGTCCTCAACCGGGGTTCCTGTCGATACACTGGACGCCAGCTGTCTAACGTCGCCATTCAGGGCCCCGTAATTATTGCTCGACACGCGCATCACTGCCTCTGACAGTGGAATGCCGAACATAGTAAATTCAGAAAGGTCTCTAAGAAAGTCTGAAACTCGCCTTTCCGCATCATCAAGTCTTGCGTTTATTATCCTCCTGTTGAGCCCGATTGGAATCATGAATATAGAAACACTGATCGGAACGTACAGATACGGGCTCCCTGATGGAGGATAAACTCTGGAAAATATTGTGGACATGATCATCCCGAATGCTACCGACAGCGCAAGAGAACCAAGTATCGTTAAATGCAGTGACTTCATAATTCGATCTCTCCCATGGTGCTCCTGAAGAAATATGCGAATAGTATCAGAATAATCGGGATTATCACCGAAACCGTCAAGAATAACAGATCAACAAGTCCTGCTGGTGATCCGGGGGAAAGATAAGCGACTACTCCGACGATTATCAAGAGTATTAACGGAAATGCGACACCCACCGTGACGAAACTTTCAGAAAGAATACCGAGTGAGTTTGAATTCTGCTTGATCAACGTGCTCAACTCGTTCTGGTACTGGTCTGCTTTTGCTATAAAATACAGTTTAAGGTCGCCGCCTGAACTTACACTTGTTATAATGCCCTGTAGAAATTCCGAGAATCGTTGTGAAGGTGAGTTCCTTACCGCCGTGCGAATCGATGTGATGATATCCTGCCCGAAGAGTGTGGAACGCAGCCAAATGCTTCTGGCTTCTCTGGAAATCTCTCCGTACTGTTTCGCGTTTCCAAGATCCCTCATGATAATATCCACGGGAATATCCGCGGAGGCCATTGTAGCAAAGAAACCGAGCGCAAGTGTCAGCATGGAATCGATCCTTCTTTTTCTCAGTCTGGCGATGGTGGCAGGAGTTTCCAGGATAATTGCAAGGATTAATGCAGAGGCAAGGAAACTTGCCGCCGAAATAAGGAAAATCAGGTGGACAAATTTGAGTGTCAGTATGGTACCAAGAGACAGAATAATTATTACCCCTATCAGTTCCATCATGGCACTCTGGGAATAGAATTCAATTCTGTTCATTCCCATTTTTGCCTTTCTCAGAGTCATTTCTATAGTGGGTGAGATAAAATGTTTTGAGAAAAACTCGCCAAAAAACCTGAGGCTGAGGGCGCGAAATCTTGGGATCTTGAAGGGGGGATTCTCTGCTTTGCTGGTGAAATTGCCGAACATTTAACCTTCACCTGTTGCCCATCTGGAGGAACGTTCGCGAATGAGTTCGTAGAGTTGTGAAATACCAGTCTGAGGATCCTCTGCAAGTTCCTTCAGCAAATTTGATCGTTCTCTCACTTCCACCATAAGTTCGTCGACTGAAAAATATCTCTGTTCCGAAAGCCTGTTATAAAGGGAGCTTGATCCGCTGAATTTAAACTCATCCGTAGCCGGATCGTACCAGAATACTCTATTATAAAGGATTTCCCTATTGTCGTTTCCAATGCCAATAAGTTCATCGATTTCGGTAATGCGCCTGACAGTCTGATTCCCCTGTTTCACAAAGTTAATAAAAACCACTATGTTAAGATAGGTGATCATAACCCTGGGAATGTTCATTGGTTCGTTTTCAAGCCTGTTCATGAGCGATTCCATGGAATCTGCGTGGATCGTGGAATATGTTGTGTGTCCTGTAGCCATTGCCTGAAAGAGCGCGTACGTTTCTTTTCCCCTGACCTCGCCAACTACAATATATGTTGGTCTCTGCCTCATAGCCATTGTTACTAGGTCAAAGAGCTCCAGCTGAGCAATGCCTTTCTGCATTGAAATGTCAGGATTCTCCCTTGTTTCAGCAGCTACCCAGTTATCGTGCGGTATGTTGAGTTCTCTTGTCTCCTCTATGCTGAAGATCTTAGTATTGACAGGAGCGAAAGTCAGGAGGGAATTAAGGGCAGAAGTTTTTCCAGAACCCGGTGCTCCTACTATGAGCGCAGAATTCAGGGATTCGATCATTAGCCATAGATATGACATTATCTCCGGACTGGCAGTGCCGCTCCTTATGATGTCAATAGGAGTGAAAGGCTTCTCTCTGAAAAGCCTCAGTGTGAATGCAGGACCCCGGCTTGATATTTCACTGCCGTAAACTGCCTGCACTCTGTGTCCGTCCTTTGTTATTCCGTCCAGAATCGGCGAACTTACTGATACTGATTTTCCGCTAATCTGTGCAAGACGGATAATGTAGGAATCTAATTCTGCTGTATCCCTGAAGGAAACGTTTGACTTTATAGATCCAAAGTCCCTGTGGTACAAAAATATTGGTAGACCTGGCCCGTCGCACGAAATATCCTCTATCAGGTGGTCTTTAACGAGAGGATCGATCGCACCGTAGCCCTCAAAATCCCGGCCCAGAAAGTATCTGATCCTCCTCAGCGAATCACCTTTTATCCAGGGCCTTCTTTCGTCTATGAAAGATCTGAGTACACTTGAAAGAGAGATATCCTCCGTTTTCATATCAGTAAGAATATCCGGAAGAAGATCGGTAATTTCAGAACGTAATGAAATAAGTTCTGATATCAGCAGAGTATCGAGTGTTGGCTCTTCTACATGGTACATTACCTCCCCATCGCGTGCGGATCGAGTAATCCTGATTTTTACCTCTGAGTTACTAACCTTGTACTCCGCAAGAACACGGAAATCAGGACTCGGTTTAGGCGAATCCTGCATTGAATCTGATCCTTCAGTCATTTCGTATAGAGAACATAGGCTTAACTACGTATAAAAATTTACAGTTCATTCTTATGCATTATTGAGAAACAAAGTTACACTTATCAAAAATAATATCTATCAATGATTTATGCACAGCCTGGGACACTTTAACCTACCTTACCCAAGTATCATGCATCCCAGGCTTTAACTTCCAACTGTTCCCTTATTAAATATTTCACTCAATTCACATTTTTACATATATTACTGCCCATATTGATAATATTCAAGCAAATTTTGTAATATAATTAAAAAAATTGAAATACGACTGTAAACTCATCGACCCATGGTTAAAAAAGGACTCCTCCTCTATTCAGGGGGACTGGACACCTCAGTGATACTTAAAATGCTTCAGGACAAGCTTAACATGGATGTTGTAGCACTAACCCTTGACATTGGCCAGGAAGAGAATGATCTCAAGGCAATTTCAGACAAGGCATGGAAACTCGGAGCAGTTGACGTTATCTCAAAGGATGTGAAGACAAAGTTTGCCAAGGATTTCATATCCAAGGAAATAAAGGCTGACGGCTTGTATGATGGCGTCTACCCGTTATCCACAAGTATCGCAAGGCCTCTAATGTCACAGGAAGCCGTCAGTTATGCTGAACAGCATGATTGCGACGTTATTGTTCACGGCTGCACGGGAAAGGGTAATGATCAGGTGAGGTTTGAAGTCTCAATCAAAGCGTTAAACTGTGATCTAGAAGTAATTGCACCGATCAGGGACTGGAATCTCAACAGGGACAATGAAATGGAATATGCCAGGAAAAACGGTATTCCGGTTAAACTTGGAGGGAAATATTCTACAGATGAAAACCTGTGGGGCCGCTCCGTGGAAGGATCCGATCTGGAAGATCCAAGGAATCCTGTTCCAGAGGATGCATATTCATGGATTACGCCACCATACCTCTCTGCGAATGAACCCCTTGAGGTTGCCATTAAATTCGAGGAAGGCCTTCCTATATCCCTGGATGGCAAATATCTTACACCGGAAAACCTCATTGCAAAATTAAACTCGATAGCTGGATCTGCCGGGTTTGGTGGTATAGATCATCTTGAGGACAGGGTAACCGGAATTAAGAGCAGGGAATTCTACGAATGCCCCGCCGCCATGACTATACTTACTGCACACAAAGCCCTTGAGAGAATGACACTTAACAAGGAAGAGGTGTCCATGAAGAATATACTGGATGCAAAATGGTCTGATCTCGTTTATGTTGGATTGTGGTTTGACCCGATTCTTGACCATATAAATGCCTTCGAGAACAGCGTCAATGCCAACATCACAGGCGAGGTACGATTGCAGCTTCATAAGGGAAATTGCAGGGTCGTGGGAATGGAGAGCCAGAATTCGCTATACAATTATGAAACGTCCACCTACGGAAAAATGGATATTTTCGACCAGTCCATGGCAAAGGGGTTCGTAAATATATTTGGCCTACAGACCGTAAATACCACGAAAGCCAGGAGAAACAAAATCCAGGAACTCGTAAGGAACTAGATTCTCAAATGCCTAAAATCTGGAGTGGTGGGGCCTCGAAGGAGGGCTCCGTTGATATCAGTGAATTGATGGTCGATGACGACACGGTTATCGATCAGAATTTTCTCGAATTTGAAGTTCTTGCTCTGATAGCTTACCATCTTGAATTATTCCGTAAAGGACTTATTAATCCTGAAGACAGTATTTCAATACTCAGATCACTCATATTACTATTCGATCGCGATATAGTGCTGAAACGTGAACTGGAGGACGTTCATGGAAACGTTGAGGAGTTCGTGATCAGCAATTCCGGAAAGGCTGGAGATAATCTCAGGCTGTTTCTTTCCAGAAATGAGCAGATACACACAGATATACGCCTATATGGTAGATCCATGCTACTTGAACTTGCTCTTCGTTCAACAGAAGTTTCACGAACCATCTTGAAGAAGAGAGACGAATTTACCGGAATTATGCCGGGATATACCCATTACAGGCAGGGGATGGTAGTTTCCGTAAAGACTTATATGGATTATATCGCCGCTATTTTTGAGGATTCAGCTAAGGAATTGCTTGAAACAGTCCATAAAATAGAGTCCTTGCCCCTTGGTTACGGATCTGGCTTCGGATCACTCAGCGATGCCGATTTCTCAAAAATTTCAGAAAGCCTTGGTTTTAACCCTGCTTCTGTCAATCCTCAGTATCTCTCATCAAGACGAGGTATCGACGAAACCGACATTCTATACCCGGTTCTCAAGCTCATGATCAATATTTCAAGGGTGTCACAGGACCTTATCATGTTTTCCGGCGATGAGATTCCCATTTTTATCCTGCCAGATGGTTTTGTGACAGGAAGTTCACTGATGGCCAATAAAAGGAATCCGGATTTCCTCGAAATGCTGCAGGGATACGCTTCCGAACAGATTGGTTCATTCAACTCGCTTATTTCCTTGGTGTCAAACAAATCATCCGGATATCATCGCGATTTCCAGATTTCCAAGAAGATAATGGTGAGGTCTCTCCAGAGGTCCAGGTCGATTATGAAATTCCTGCCAGAATTTTTCGCGGGTATCGGTTTTGACGCTGAAGCCTCTAAGAATATAATCAAGAATTCGTCGTACGCCACTGCAAACGCCAAGAAATTATTTAGCGAAGGGCATACCTGGAAGAGTGCCTACTCAGAAGCTGGGAGAATGGTCAGAGAAGGACAGAAGCTGGAAAATATAAAACCTGGAGATGTGACAACAATAACCTCTGATAACCTTAGTTCTATCAGGGACGCTATTCAAAAGGAAATTTCCAGATACAAGGATATTTCTGATAAATTGATATCTCACGCAAAGAAACTCATCGTTTCAAACTGAGATAATTTCTGTCAGGACGTTCAGGAAAATTAAGGATGATGGTTGGAATCCCAGTGGTCTTGAAGCTTCAGAAGCGCGTCGCAGACAACTTTTGATGTTCCTTCCACTTCAGTTATGCTGATCTCTTCGTGGACTGTATGCGATAGCCGCGGATTTCCAGGCCCAAATGTAATTGCGGGGATCTTCCACTTGCTTCCCAGAATGTTCATGTCTCCACTGCCGCTCTTGAACAGCATTGGTGGCTTCTTTCCGGTCGCCTCAAATACAGATTCTGCGAAACACTGAACTATTTCACTCTTCATTGCTGACACATACGGTTGAACGCTTCCCACGATCACGTGATCCCAGCCTTCGTTTCCAATGCTGGAACTGACCAGTGCAAGTATCTCGTTGATCAGATCATCCTCTTTGCGCGATGGTGGATATCTGACATCTAGAGTAATGTCGCAATTCGCGGGTGTCATGTTGTCTGCTTTTCCTCCGCGTATTCTGGTAAGGCTCACTGAGACTTTTGCAAAATCCCTGTTATCGCCAAACTTTTCCTTTATAATTTTCCACGCCTGTATTGCCGTGTCAACTGCATTGTTGCCCATCCATGGTGCACTGGCATGATAACTGCCGGACTTGAAACTCAGCCTCAGAAGGATTCTTCCCCGATATCCAACGGTCACGTCTGTTCCATTGCTCGGTTCTCCAAAAATGGCGTAATCGCAGATCGGTACCTCTTCGCTTACATTGTGGATTCCTTTGCTCGGACCTTCTTCTCCTACTACGGAAGCAAAAACGATTTCTCCTCTGAAACCAAGCCTCTTCGCCTGCTCGGAACCAAGGAGTAGTGAGATCAGTGATCCTTTAGCATCAACTGCTCCTCTCCCAGTGATAATGTCGTCCTTCCTAGATACCGGGAGCCTGCCGGGAACAGTATCCATGTGACCACAGACAAGCACTCGAGGCCCTTTGCCAGGAAAAATAGCCATGACATTACCGACAGAATCTTTGTAGACGGAATCAGCAGAGAAATCGGCAAGTTTTTCCATAAGTGCATCGGCGACTTTTCCTTCTTTGCCTGTGGGAGAATAAATTTTTACCAGGTCATAAAGAAGATCCCCTGCATCCGGAATCATCTCTTTGCCTCTGAAATGACATAATCTAGCATTTCTCCAGGAACATCAACGCCGGAAACCCTGACTGTATTCTTGAACTCCATCGTTCCATTGATTTCATGTACAGTGTATCCTTTCTCTGTCTCCATCAAATCGACGCCGTATATTCCGGGACCGATGCAACTGGCTGCCTTGACAGCTATCTCCCCTACCTCGCCGCTTACGGGGAGATTCTCTGCACGTCCGCCGATTGCGGTATTTGTTCTCCAGTCATCGCCAGCCTGGTATCGATATATGCCTGCAATTGCTCTGTCTCCCACAACGAAAACTCGCAAGTCTCTTCCCGGTTTGTTGACAAATTCCTGCAGGTAGAATATTGAATAAAGAGGATGCATGTACTGCCTGTCTTCAATCACTGCAGCAGCGGCATCTCTGTCCTTCAGCAGCCCTACCATTCTCCCCCAGCTTCCGGTTATCGGCTTGATTACAGCCTTTCCCTTCATTCCCGTTTCAAAGAGTTTCAACGCAGAATCGCCATCAAATGCAACTCCGGTCATCGGAGTCGGTATACCTTTTCTGGAAAGAATAAGGGATGTAAGGAGTTTATTGCCCGTCAAATCAGAGGATTTATAGGTGTTCATAACCCTGTGTCCCTGGAATTCAAGTGCTGCAGTGGAATAAAGGCCCCTGAAGTGGCCGATCGAACGCTGTATGCTAACGTCACCAAACTCCTCTGGAATTTTTTCACCGATTATGGTCGTCATTCCCTTCGTGTCGATCATCTTTATATCTATGCCTTTTTCTTCGGCCCTTTTGAGTATTGCCTTTTCCTCCCATCTCACGAGGTCGTATAGCATGGATATTTTCATTGCGATGCCTCCCTCTGGGTTTTCTCGTTTTCCAGGGCACCAGCGATTATGGAAACGGCTTCTGATATCTGGCTGTCCTCGATTACGTACGGAGGAAGAAGTCGTATTATATTGATTCCGGAATAAAGCGGTACAGCACCGTTCTGTATTATGCGCAGGAGAATCTCTACGAATCTCACTCTCAGTTCTATTGCGAGCATGAGTCCGATTCCGCGTACATCCTTTACGAGACGATGATCTCCAATCCCGGCCTGAAGTTCCTTCCTGAATTTTTCTCCGGCCTTCCTGACACGATCCAGCATCGTATCGGTCAACTGATTGAGAACCGCAGTTCCGGCGGCGCAGGCAAGTGGGTTTCCCCCCATTGTTGAGGTCTGGCTCCCTACGGGCAGTTTTTCCATATACTCCTGTCTGGCCCACGTAACACCCATGGGGATTCCGCCGCCAATTCCCTTACCTGCAGTAAATATGTCAGGAACTATGTTCCAGTTTTCAAAAGCCCATAATTTTCCAGTTCTTCCCAGACCTGTCTGTATCTCATCCGTCATGAGCATGATTCCGTGGTCACTCGTGATCTGCCTGATCCTCTTCAGGTAGTCGTCCGGAGGCAGGAAAATGCCTCCTTCTCCCTGAACAGGCTCTACGAATATAGCAGCTATTTCGTCAAGGTCTTTTCTTCCCTCGATTATGTCTGCATCTCCGAATGGCAGGAACTCAACGTGAGGATATATTAGGCCTTCAATGCCCTTCTTGTATTTTTCTGAGTGTGTCAGAGACAATGAACCAAGTGTCTTGCCGTGATATCCGCGTTCCATGGCGATAATTTTCTTCCTTCCAGTAGCACGGATGGCGATTTTCAGGGCCGCTTCGACAGCCTCTGTTCCACTGTTTGACATGTATACCTGACCATCGCGGGACGGCGCGACCGACATGAATTTCCTGAGGAATTCACCACGGGAAGGAGTATACATAGAACCATGGGTTATTATTACCGAATCAAGCTGTGCTTTTATGGCATCTGTAATAGCTGGGTTGGAATGCCCGAGAATTGCCACGCCATATCCGCTCATCAGGTCAATGTACTTTTTCCCTTCCTGATCCCACAGCAGTGACCCTTTTGCCTTTGCAACATTGACTTCCAGCTTCTGGTATGTTTTCGCGATATACCTGTCCTCAAGACTTCGGCTATTTATACCGCTAATCATGGGTAATCACCGTTCCTATATTGTTTAGAGCCCTTGTTACCGGATCGCTAACCAGACCATTTGCAATTACTACTTTATTAACTCCGGCTTTAATAGCCTCGGTTGCTGCAAGTATTTTCTTATCCATTCCATTACCTACCTTTTTAATTTCTTCATGAGCTTCCTCGAGATTCAAATGCGGAACAACGTTGCCGTTCCTGAGAAGGCCGTCAACATTTGTCAACAGGATGAGAACATTTGCCCTGAGTTTTCCTGCAATACCTGCAGCTGCCCTGTCTCCGTCTATGTTAAGTGCTTCGAATTCCGTTCCCAGTGCTATTGGAGAAACCACTGGCATTATTCCAGAAGTGAGCATGGATTCTAGAAGCATGCCGTTGACATCCTGTATTGTGCCTGTATATCCACCTTCTATGACCATTTTACGTCCCTTGTCATTCATCGTGAGGAGTTTCTTCTTCCTCTGTGCAACTATCGTTCCAGCATCCGTTCCGGATATACCAGCCGCCTTCACACCATTTGCAGACAGTTTCAGGATTATTTCCGTATTGATCTGACCTTTCATCGCCATTACGAAAATTTCCATGGTCTCAGAATCCGTATACCTGCTCTTGATACCATCAGGAGAGACAACAAATCTGGGTTCGACACCGAGTCTTCTCGATAATTCATTGACTTCAGGGCCACCCCCATGCACAACTACAGTTTCTTTTGGATTCAATTTTGCAATATCAACAATCAGTGAATCAGGAACACCGTGTGCAAGTATGCTTCCACCAAATTTTACAACCGTAAGCATATTTCATCACATTGGATGGAATGGTGCCTGCATAAGACCTTCTGTTTCCTTGAAACCCATCATGATATTCATCGACTGCACGGCGTTTCCAGCAGCTCCCTTGATGAGGTTGTCTATTGCAGATATACTGATCATCCTGTTTGCATGTTTATCATATTCAAACCCGATGTCGACGAAGTTGGATCCAGCCACAATCTTGGGATCCGGGTACCTGAAAACCCCGCTTTTATCCATTATATACCTGACAAATGGTTCGTCTTTGTACATTGCCCTCATTGCCCCCCATACTTTTGCCTCCACTATTTCCTCTTCAGTAAAGAAGCTCGAAGTGGCCAGTATTCCGCGAACCATGTTAACGGAATGGGCAGACATTGTAGCCTTCTGTTTCTTGCCGGAAACGTATGAAAGTTCCTGCTCAATCTCAGCGATGTGCCTGTGACCCCAGGGTTTGTAAATCCTAACGGAGTTCGCATGCTCGGAGAAATTGGATGCCAGGGAAACACTGCTGCCTGATGCGGAAGATCCTGTTTTCACATCTATTATGGCAGTTCCGTTCAGCATTCCTGCCTTGGCAAATGGGGCAAGACCGTAGATGGAACAGCATGCTGTGCAACCAGGGCTTGCAATATTTTTCGCCGATTTCAACTCTTCCCTGTGTATCTCGGCGAGACCATACGTGAATTTTGAAAGGAGATCAGGTGCAGTGTGTTCCCACCCGTACCATTTAGGATAATCTTCTGGATTCTTTAACCTGAAATCTGCACTCATATCCACCACGCGTGTTCCCTGTTCAAGTATTTTTGGAGTGATCTTGACAGATTCGCCGTGTGGAACTGCTAGAAACATAACATCCACTTCTGAAGCCACATCCAGTGGACTCTTATCGGAATACTTCAGGTCGGTGAAACCTTTCAGGTTAGTGTGTACTTTGAATACCTGTTTCCCAGCATATTTCTTGGAAGTCACCACTGAGACTTCAACATCCCTGTGCTGAAGCAGTATTCGAAGAGCCTCACCACCAGCATATCCAGATGAACCAACAATGCCGACCTTAATCACAAAAATCTAATGCTCCTTTAAAACAGTGTAAAACTTAAAACAAATTATCGTAAGAAGGGAAAGTTTATGGTTTATTCTCCCCAGTCCTCTTTGATGCTCTCTGCAGCCTGAAGTTGTATCTGATTGCCGTTTACGGAAACTATTTCGTATTCCACACCGCAGTCTTTGCATCCAACGAGTTCTCCGACTATGGAGTCATCAGGAGTAGATATTTGTCCTCCGCACGTGTTGCATTCTATCTTCATTTTTTACACCTATGTCATATTCTCTGGCAAGTATCTCTATTGATTGCCTGAGAATTGTTCGAAAATCATTAGCAACTATTAATAGCTTGTGACCAATCCTGTTCAAAAATGCACAAAATAGAGAAGAATAACCTCAGTGTAAATCAACTTGTAAAAGAAATTCTGGAACGTGATATCTTTCTATCCATATCGTTGAAGAAGGGGTATGCCAATCTCAGTGCAGTGACTAGAACTCTTCTGCCTATGGTAGAATCCAGGTTGGGAAAAAAACTGAATCAGGAGGCTTTGATGTCCGCCCTGAAACGAAACCGTGACTTCTCAACAAACTTTGAGCCAGGAATCAAGAGAGTACTTGCCCAGAGTTCTATAAAATTAACGACCGGGATGGTCAAAATAGTTATACCGAACGCCTACATCAAAGAATTTCTTGATGCCATGAGTGATGAATTTGTCAAGGATACTGCGTACATGTCAATAGGTATGCAGCATACCACAATAATATTGGAAGAACGCATTTATGACGGGTTACCGCGTAATCTGAACCGGAACATCATAGATAACAGAAGATCAGTTGCCGTTATGCATATCCTGAGTCCGGAATCCGTCATAGAAACACCTGGTTTTCTTGTTTCAATATATGAAAGACTTGCAATGGCCGGAATAAACGTTGAAGAAACAACCAACAGCTATACGGATGCCATTATAGTCGTGAAGGACCACGATGCAGGAGAAGCATTCACTGCAATCAGCGATCTCATCAAATTTTCCAGGATTAATATCTGAGGAGACGGCTTATCATGACAGTACCAGAGTCTCGTACGCCCTTACTCCATCACTCCTTCTTATGACAATTATTGTCTCATTGGAACACGATATCAATTGTAGCACATTTATTCCGGAAGAGTAGAGACGTTCAGTTATCCTCATAACAAACCCCGGGACTCTCTCGATTTCTTTTGGGGAAAATATATGAATCGCACTCACGTCTCTTTCCACAGTGACCTGGTTTCCCAGTGGTAATTTGCCATTTTTGAGTTCGTCAACAATGTAAACCACGGAATCAGTCAAGTACGTAGCAGAAATGTAGTTTACGTTCAGCGGTTTAACTGACATAAGTACAGTAATTTTGTCCTGTAATGTGACCTTACTCTGCATCAACAGTTCCTCAACATAGGTGAGGTCAGTTCTCCCGTCCGAGGATTCCTCCATAAATTTGTTTAGTGAGTATCTTATGCTGGAAATATTGAAATCCGGGTATTTGCCCTTAATATCCCTTGCCAGTTTGCTCACGTTTACAACGCGGCCTTTCAGAAATGAGTAAGTCTCAGGATGTAATTTTAAGTAGTCCCGAACGGATTCCTCAACGCTTCCCCTTCGTTTCCTTGTAATTGCCATACTGGAAAATCATTAACAAATATATATTGTTTGTCACTTTACTAACAATATTAATAATTATTGTGATAAATTTAACAATATACTGCCATATATTGATTCAGTTGTTGATTTTTCTTTGTTTCGATACATGACGGTTCAATACTGCATAGAATTTTAAGGATGAATCACATAATAAAAAATGTCAGTGAGAGTTAGACTGGGAAAGACAGATTCTGAAATTTCTCCCGTTGGAATGGGAACGTATTATGATCCCGGATGGTTAGTTTCATCCAAATTACTGAAAATTACCCCAAACGCAGAGAAGCACATCAGTGCGATAAGGGCGGGAATTGAAAGCGGACTGAACCTCATAGATACAGCAGAAATATATGGTACTGAAAACTTGATATCTCGTGCCATTAGCGGATTTGACAGAGAAGAGTTGTTCATAGCCACAAAGGTTTGGCCAACACACTTCAGCAATGATAAGATAAAGAAATCATGCGAACGGAGTCTCAGGAATCTGGGACTGAAACAAATTGATCTTTATCAGTTGCATTTTCCAAGCAGAAAGATCGCTATCAAGGAAACCATGGGGGCCATGGAAGAACTTGTAGATCAGGGTAAAATCAGACACATTGGAATAAGCAATTTCAATCTTGCACAGATGAGGGAGGCGATGGACGCGTTGAAGAAATATGAAATAGTTTCCACACAAATGCATTTCAGTTTAATAAGGAGAGAGATAGAGCGAGATCTTATTCCTTTCTGCAAGGATAACAATATCTCAGTCTTAGCTTATTACCCCCTTGGGCATGGAAAACTGTCCTCAGGCAGAATAGACAATAAGCCCATCTTTAAGAAAATAGAGGAAATTCATGGCGGAAAAACTGTGCCACAGATCGTTCTTAACTGGTTCCTGAGCAAATATGATTTCGTGTTTCCGATACCCAGGGCCTCGGATCCCGATCACGTTAGGGAAAATGCCGGATCCATAGGGTGGAGAATGACACCGGCAGAAATTGAAACCCTCGAAAAATCGCTGGAATAGGCGCATAACGGATTCATTAT